>JANXLY010000346.1 GCA_025354885.1 Acidobacteriota bacterium
CGCTATTGGCGGGTTACACCCTCACAGCTTCATTTCACTAGCCTTCACTACCGCGCCGGTGAATCCCTCCTCGCTCAATCGGCTGTGGACGAAAAGCTCCGAGCCAACGTCATCGCAGCCCTCACGCGCTTCGCCCCGCCCGCCCGAGCAGAAGCGGTCAACGCTCACCTCGAAGCAGGCCGCGTGCCTGAAGCTCTTGCCCTCGTCACGCCCTCTGAGGCCTTCAACCTTACCGCCTATCTCGCTTCTGCCAATCAGGCCGACACCTCATCCCCCCTGATCGCTGAAATCCAGCGGCTCAAACTGGCTCACCCGCAGGAACTCAGCGTTGCAAGTATCTCGCAGGCCTTTGGCACGCCCAAACCAACTCTCGCCAATTCCTATCAGCCGCAACTCCTTAGCCTCCGAACTTTCCCAACACTTATGGGCTACTCCAGCCGCATCCTCGCTGAAAGTTGGGAATCTTCAAACATTTACTTCGCCGCTCTTGCCGACGAACTCGGCACAAGGCCCTCAGAGCTCAATCTCCAGATCCCTCTCTGGACTAAACTGACGGTAGAGAAAATCTTCGCGACTCATCTCGAAGATTGGCCTGCGCTCCTGCGCAGCCTCCGATTGGTCGGTGAAGAAATGCGACAAGCATCCAAACAGCCTCAGCAAGGGAGCAATTAATCAGCAATGCGCAAGTTCTTCTTACTCTTCCTCGCCGCAGCCGCCTTACTCGGCATCACGCTGTACGCACAAGACGCGATCTTCCGCGTTAAGGTCGACCTCGTCGTCCTCAGCTTCACTGTCACAGATTCCAAGGGCAAATACGTGAATGGCCTGAAACACACCGATTTCCGCGTGCTCGAAGACGGCATCATTCAAAAGCTTGTCACCTTTGCAGAAGGGAATCGTCCACCAGTGCAGATCATGGATGACGGCTCAACCAAGCCCGTTACCATCTCAGACAACACCGCCAAAGACCCCGACCAGAAAGGCCCCTCTGATGCCTTTGTCGGCACTAACGTCTTTGTCCTCTTCGACACTTCCAACTACATGTACCGCAGCTTCGTCTACGCCTCCGACGCCATCGCCGATTTCGTCCGTGGTCTCGATAAAGCAGACTCCGTTGCTGTCTTCACTTTCTCGCGCAACCTCACTCGCGCCGCAGATCTCACTCGCGATCGCAACTTCGCCATCGCCGGCCTCCGTAAGGCCGTCGCCGGTGACGATTCCGCACTCTACAACGGCCTGCTGCTCACCCTTCGAGACGCCGCCAAGGTTCCCGGTCGCAAAGTAGTCATCGTCTTCTCCAACGGCCCCGACAACGGCTCCATGGTGGCCCCCGACGACGTCCGCGCCGTCGCCGAAGACGAAGGCATCCCGATATACGTCATCTCCACTGCCGAAGTAAACAAAGACCCCATTTCCTCTGGTGTCTTCCGTCGCCTCGCCGGTCGCACCGGGGGCAAAGCCTATTTCGCCAAGACCTGGCAAAAGCAGGTCGAAGCATTTGAATCCATCCGTGAAGATCTCGGCAATAGCTACACAATTACTTACTATCCGCAGACCAATCCGAACGAGGGCTTCCGTAAAGTCTTTGTCGAAATCAAGTCCGACACCGGTAAAAAACTTCGTGTCCGGGCCCGTCCCGGCTACCGCCCACGCACCAGCTAGCAAATATTTACATATTTCATTGAATGAAATAATACCGAAGCCTGACTGTAATGCTTTAGCAACATCTGTCTGCTAATTTCAGGGGGCGTGAGAAATCTTCCGGCCCAACGGCTGATCAAATCTGCTGTTCATCCCCGTTCTCAAAACGGGTTTCAGTCTTGTTACAACCCAGCGCCCAAATCGTCTGCGGCTACTGAGACCACGCTCCACACTTTCTCCAGTGTGTCCTCACTCCAATCCCATCAGTTCTCGTTGACTGCATCGGAAAGAGAAACCACGTAACCCAATTCCAGTTTCATCTTGAGCAATTCATGAAAAAATTATCCCTACTTCTCATCTCTACTTTGGCTTTGATGGCCCAAACAGACCAGGCCCGCTTTACCGGCACAGTAACCGACCCCTCGGGTGCAGTCATCGCCGGGGCGAGTATAAAAGTCATCAACCTCAAAACCAACCAGGAACGCAGCTTCGGCTCAAGCGAAAAGGGCGTCTTCTTCGCACCCGGCCTCCTGCCCAGTTCCTACAAACTCGAAGCATCGGCCCCCGGCTTCTCAAAGAAAACAGTGGATGCTATCGAACTTCAGATCGGCCAGGTGCGCACCATAAACTTTGCGCTCCAAGCCGAAGGAGTCAGCACCGAAATCACGGTCTCCGCAGGCGACCTGGCCGAAGTCGATACCAGTTCAGCACGTATCGGTGTGAATGTGAGCTCGCGCGAAGTCAAAGAATTACCCCTCAATGGACGCCAGATCTCCCAGCTCTATCTTCTGGCTCCGGGTGCGCAAACTGCTGGAGGTGGCAGCTATGACAACATCCGCTTCAGCGGTCGCTCCAACCAGCAAAACGCTGTCCGCTTCGATGGTGTCGAAGGTTCCAGCATCATCGATGCCTCCCCCGGCAACCTCAACGGTCAAACCTCCTCTGCCTTCCGCCTCCAGGCCAGCCTTGAAACGGTTCAGGAATTTCGCGTCGAGTCCAGCAACTACCCTGCCGAATACGGCACCGGCACCGGCGGTCAAATCAGCATCATCACCAAAAGCGGCGGCAACGATTTCCACGGTAGCCTCTTTGAATACGTTCGCAACAATGCCTTCGACGCCCGCAACTTTTTTGACGGCAATACCAAAAGCCCACTTAACTTGAATCAATACGGTGGCTCCCTCGGTGGCCGTCTCATCAAGGACAAGCTCTTCTTCTTCGGCAGCTACGAGGGCCTTCGTCAGCGCGCCGGCTTCAATCTTGTGGGCCAGACACCTAGCGCAAATGCTCGTCAGGGTATTCTTGCTGGCGGCCGCACCATTACAGTTGATCCCCTTATCAAACCGCTGCTCGGTGCCTACCCCGTTGGCAACCGTCCCACAGCCAACCCCGATTTCGACATCGCCCAGATCCTCGCCAAAACTAAAGTAGACGAAGATGCCTACAATTTCCGTCTCGATTACAACATCAACGACCGCTATCGCGCCTACCTCCGTTGGTTCCGCGACGACGGCACCAGTACCTCCCCGTTCGATGTCTCCGGCAGCGCTTTTCTCGCCAAGGCTACCTCGCAAAATGTGGTCTTGAGTTTGCAGCAGACCCTCAAATCCACAGTCATCAATGAAACCAAGATTGGCTATAACGGGCCCAAGACTCGCACCAGCGGCATTGCACCCATCGTTGCCGGTGCTGACCTTTCCGACAAGACCATCAACATCTCCGGCGCAACCGTTCTTGTAGGTATCGGCGGTCAGGGTGCCAACGCCGGCATCTCAATTCCCAGCGGTCAGGTTCGCGCCAGTTCCGCCACCAACGGACGCGGTCAGCCTTACACCAACTACTCGCTCTCCTTCATGGACAATCTCTCCTGGATCCGAGGCAACCACAACTTCAAATTCGGAGGCGAAGCCCGTCTCATTCGCTTCTACACAGATCGTCTCGGCGGCACAACCTACTCCTTCACCAATCTTGAAAACTTCCTCATCAACAACCCGTCCGGCGCCGCCATCAACGGCGACCTCAGCTCGCCAAGTCCCTTTAACAATGGAGTCACCGGCAACCGCTTCGGCAAGAACGAGGCCTTCAGCCTTTATGCCCAGGACGAGTGGAAACTCAACCCGGAACTCACGTTGAGCTATGGCCTGCGCTACGAATACTACACCCCAATGCGCGAAGATCAGAATCGCGTCGTTCTCTATAACATCGTCACCGGCGCTCTCGATGCCCCCGGCAGCCGACCCTTTTACAAAACCAACAAGCTCAATTTCGGCCCCCGTCTAGGCATCGCTTACTCGCCAAAAGCGCTGAACGGAAAAACGGTCCTCCGCGTCGGTGCCGGTTACTACTTCGGCCCCGGTCAGGGCGAAGATCTCCTCCAGCCCATCGAAAGCGACCGCGTATCCTTCACGCTCTCCGGTGCAGCCGCAAAGTACCCGGTCGATTCAGCAGCAGCTATCAAAAACTTCAACATCAACACCGCCACCGGCATCGGTGTTCGCGCTTATGCACCCGGTTACTCTGTACCTGAAAAAATCCTCAGCTACACCATCGGCATCCAGCAGACCCTCCCCGGCCAGGCTGTTCTCAGCATTGCCTATGTAGGCAGTCAGGGCCGCAATCTCTTCCTCCGTTCCATTGCCAACAAGGTCGTCGGTGTCACCGCAAATGCCACCACTGGTGTCGGCTCTGTTGTTCGCGAATTCGGATCCAGGTTCGGTGAAATCGACTACAAAACTACCGGCGGCACTGACCATTACGATTCGCTACAAACCACGCTCAACCGCCGCTTCTCTCGTGGACTCACTGTCGGCGGCCAATGGACCTACGGACATTCCATCGGCAACACCGGCGGCTCCAACGAAGCCCAAACAGCCCACAACCCCTACAATTTCGGTGCGGACCGGGGCAACAACGCCTTCGACGTCCGTCACAGCATGAACGCCACTGCTCTTTACGAATTGCCTTTTGGCAAAGGCCGCCGCTACGCTTCATCGATGGGCAGAGCTTCTAACATCGCCTTCGGTGGGTGGGATTTGGGTGGGATTGTGAACGCCCGCTCCGGCCTGCCTGTCGATCTGCGCATCACTCGACCCGACTTCGTCTATCTCAATCAGTCTACGGGAAATATCACAAACGCCCCCGTTCTCGTAGGCGGGGTGCCGGTCACAGTCCCAGTAATCAACGTCCCAGGTGGTGGCGCCACCCGCGACGTGCGCCGTCCCGATTACGTCTCCGGCGTCAACCCCTTCCTGATCGGCGCCGACAAGACTTACATCCTCAATCCTGCCGCCTTCACAACACCCATGCCCGGCACCTTTGGCAACCTTGGCCGCAACGCTCTGCATGCCCCTGGCATCAGACAGTTCGACCTTACTCTCTCCAAGCGCTTCCTGATCACAGAGCGCATCAACATGCAATTCCGCGCTGAAGCTTACAATATCTTTAATCGCGCAAACTTCGATGTCCCTGTCGCCCGTCTCGGCAACGTCCTTGGTACTGCAACCAACCAGTTGCAACCGGGCCAGGCTTACAGCCCATCAACCGCTGGCGCATTCGGTCAAATCCAGGGCACAGTAGAAAAAGTGGTCGGCCTCGGTGCCAGCCGCCAGATGCAGCTTTCGCTTCGTATCTCGTTCTAACGCTGCAGCGCTTCAAGCTGCACACGAACAACGCCGTTCTCGTTCACAATTACGCGCTGGCCTTTGCCAGCGCGTAATGATTGTTAGCCATCACTGCACCCCATTCCGCAACTTTGCAATCCACTCTCACCTCACCTGCAATCCCATTCGTCACTCGTAAACCAATACCCTAAACAAATACGGTCTTCTCCTCCAATAACAAAACAAAAATGGCCCATCTGAAGGCCTTACGACGCTTCTAGATTGAGGTCCTAATCAATGGTTGATCGCATTTCGTTCACACTTCATGCTCAAGGGAATATCAAAGCGATCTTCCAGCGTCTCAATGGCTTCACAATGGGCGACATCCTCGACACATTGGATGCACTCCTCAAAGAAAAATCTTTCTACCCCAACGTCTCCACCTACCGCTCCGAGCTCGATTCTGCAGGCATCTTCGTCAAACGCATGGAAGTCGCCATGGCCGCCGTCATGCGAAAAGGCGCAGGCAACTCCTCCATCGATCAATTCACCACCGACTACGCCTACATGCTGACTCTCCTTCCCGAAGATCAGCGCTCCGACATCACAAAATACCTCACCGGCGCAAAAGGCGATACTTCCCTGCCAGACAGCAAACTCGTCGCCCAATACCTGGAATACGCAAATTCCGCTGTTTTTCGTACCCGCAATCTCCTCCACCGCGGAGCCTTAAATCGTCTCTCCGATTGGCCTTCTGGCGGTCCAATCGCAACAGTTGTTGCTCGAGAAAAAGGGGGCGATGATAAGTATATGCACGCTGCCAAGCAGGCTGAAATAGCCATTTCTGCTGCCGGCGGCAATTGCGAAGAATTTTCAGCTACCACTTACATCGTACTCAAGAAAATGGGCGTCACTCCCATCCACTGGGTGAAGCTAGTCAGCGGCGACCACGCCTTTGTCCTTATCGGAAAGGGCCCCTGGGGCATGCTTGACTCTAAAGATCTCAAAGTATGGGGAGACAATGTCGTTGTCTGCGATGCCTGGGACAAAGCCTCCTACATCGCCTCGTCAATTCCTGCGCGTCTTCCCAGCTATGAAGTACCATTCAAAGCCATGATCCAGGAAAGCTCTCTCTGATTAATCTTTCACCGCTTCCTTCCAGCGCCCCGATTCCTTGAGCCCACGCTTCAACAGAAACTCAATCTGCCCATTCAGACTGCGTAAATCGTCGTCCGCCCACCGCTTGAGTAAATCAAGCGTGTGGGCGTCAACGCGCAATAGAAAGGACTTCTTCTCAGCCATGGCTTTAGTGGTAAATCGTTCCCGTGTTCACGACCGGTTGCGTGCCACGCTCACCGCAGAGCACAACCAGCAGGTTCGATACCATTGCCGCCTTCCGTTCCGGATCCAGTTCAACAATGCCCTTCTTGCTCAACATCTCAAGCGCCATCTCCACCATGCCTACAGCGCCTTCCACAATCTTCGACCTCGCCGCGATGATAGCTGAAGCCTGCTGCCTCTGCAACATAACCGTTGCAATTTCAGGCGCATAAGCAAGATGCGAAATGCGACTCTCGATAATGTCGAGTCCCGCCTTCATCACCCGCTCTTCGATCTCCACTTTCAGTTGCGCTGCAATCTCAACCGCATCCGCCCGCAGCGACTTCTTTGTCGAATCATGAGAATCATACGCGAACGCAGCGGCCAGATTCCGAAGTGCGCTCTCGCACTGTACCTTCAAATAATCCTCATAGTGATCCACCTCAAACAGCGCTTCAGCACTATCGATCACTTTCCACACCACAACGGCCGCAATTTCGATCGGATTACCATCATGGTCGTTCACCTTCAAGTGCGTGGTCTCAAAATTCCGTACCCGCAAGCTCACTTTGTCTTTGCCCATCAGCGGATTGGCCCAGTGCAGCCCCGCCTTTTTCACCGTGCCCTTGTACTTACCAAACAGCGTCAACACTACCGCTCGATTTGGTCCCAGAATGAACAGCCCTGGCAACAGCAACAGATCGAAAATAAGCAGCAAAACGGATGCCAGAATGATCATCCTACCTTCCTCCATGTGCCTCGCCTGAACAATTGCAAAAATGCAAGTGCCGACTATTCCTAAAATCAGCGCGAGCATTCCCACACCGGGCAGGGTTGAGAACTCGAACTCTTTAATCATGTGAAATCAATCTCCTATCACAATGATATCATTTTGATAGAAACTGTCAACAGATTTCCGCATCCAGTCTCCTCATGCTAAACTCTTAACTGATATGCAAGCTGGAATCCACCCCAACTATCACGATGTGAAGGTAACCTGTGCTTGTGGGGCGTCATGGTCGACTCGCTCCACAGTGAAGGGCGAAACACTTCGTCTAGAAATTTGTTCAAATTGCCACCCCTTCTTTACTGGCAAACAGAAATTGATTGACACAGAAGGTCGTGTTTCGCTCTTCGAGCGAAAGGCCGCCAAGTCCAAGGCGATGCAAGCGGAGACAGCAGCCCGCAAGGCAGCCAAACCCGAAGCTACTCAATAGCCTCCACAATCCAACAATTCAACGAAAAGCCCGCCACTGCGCGGGCTTTTTCTATTACACTCCGCTTCGAGCTTTCGTAAAGAAACTCAACCCCACCTGGCTAATTCGGACAAAGAGCCAGCCAAGCAGCAGCCCGCCAGCCAAACCACCCAATCCAACAAACCACAGCGCAGTCTTCGCCTCATCGATCAGCGAATTATTGAACACATTCGAAGAGAGGTGCAAAGACACTGTCTTCCATTCCCCATTCGTCTTCACCAGCGTCGAACTCCAGCGCGAACTCAAACGAAACGACCCGCGAGCCACCGGGAAAAACTCATCCTCAGAACTCCCGTCCGCAATCGCCACATCCCCATTTCCCAAAAACCGCGCACTCGCTCCCAACTTCGCTACGCTCGTGTACTTGTTGAGGATCTTCCCCTCCAGCTTCATCATTCGCTCGTAATACGCTTTGATGTCGGCATGGCCTCGAGACACTTCGCCATTCCACCACGTGACGGTCGCATTTTGATCCATC
This sequence comes from Acidobacteriota bacterium, assembly GCA_025354885.1. Taxonomy (GTDB): domain Bacteria; phylum Acidobacteriota; class Terriglobia; order Bryobacterales; family Bryobacteraceae; genus Bryobacter. Next base: position 8,295 of record JANXLY010000346.1, read on the forward strand.
TGCGTCAGCATTCGGTCAATGCTCTGCTCATTGATACTCGCTTCCACTTCACGCATGATCTTGAGCAACGCCTTGCGGTCCTCGGCATGAGGATCATCTTGAGCAAAAGCTCCAAAAGCAATCAGGCACAAAACAGAAAAAAACAATCGCATGGGTTTCCTCAATTCGATTTACCATCCTAATACACTACAGACGATGCCGAGCATTTACTCATTCAAGCCAGCCTTCCAGAACTTGCTGCGTCCGCTAGCCAACCGTTTGGCCTCTTGGGGCTTCACCGCCAACCAGATCACAATTTTCGCCTGGCTGCTCTCTACCCTCCTTGGCCTCGACCTTGCCTTCGGCAGCAAGCCCTGGTTCCTGCTCCCACCATTTCTCATCTTCCGTATGGCCCTCAATGCAATCGATGGACTGCTCGCCCGAGAACATGGTCAGCATTCCCAACTCGGCGCAGTTCTCAACGAGTTAACCGATATCCTCTCCGACGCTGCGCTCATGCTTCCCTTCGCTTACCTTCCCGGCTGGAGCCCTTTCTGGATCGGCTTCACCATCCTGCTCGCAGCACTCACAGAATTAACCGGCGTCCTCGGCACCAGCCGCCGCTACGACGGCCCTTTTGGCAAAAGCGATCGCGCACTGGCAACAGGCGCAGTCGCCTTCTGGCTCGCAATCGGTTGGCCAATTCCATCCTGGGCCAACACCGCCATCGCCCCACTCTGGGCAACCCTTTGCGGCATCACGATTTTTAATCGTGCCCGCCCGGCCTGAATGTAAGATCATCAAGGTCATGCGTCTAGTTGAGGAACGCGCTTTTGCCGCGCACGATGGAGTCCGTCTTTTTTACCGCTATTGGCCCGGCTCTCAACCCAAAGCCATCGTGCTTTTGCACCGTGGTCATGAACACTCCGGACGCATGGCCCATGTCGCCGAAGATTTGAATCTCCCTAACTTCGCAATCTTCGCTCTGGATGCCCGCGCACACGGCCGCTCCGGGGGCGATCAGGACAGCAACACCACCATGGGCACCTTTGCCCAGGATCTCGATGAATTCGTCCGCCACATCCAGTCCGAATATGAGATCCCTGTTGAAAACATCGCAGTTGTGGCCCAGAGCATCGGCGCAGTCATCGCTGCGGCCTGGGTTCACGACTACGCCCCGGCCATTCGCTGCATGGTTCTCACCGCCCCTGCCTTTCATGTCAAGCTCTACGTTCCCTTCGCCCGTCTCGGCCTTGGCCTTTGGCACGCGATCGCCGGAGACTTCTTCGTCAATTCCTACATCAAGGCATCCGCCCTCACCCACGATCCAGAACGTATCGCATCCTACGCAACCGACCCGCTCATCAAACGCCCCATTTCCGCCCGCGTCCTCCTCGGCCTCTACGAAACAGCAGCCCGCATCGTCGAAGATGCTGCAGCGATCCGCGTTCCCACCCAACTCCTGCTCTCCGGCAGCGACTGGGTCGTCAATAACAAACTCTCCCAAACCTTTCTCTCCCGCCTCGATACTCCTGAAACAGAAACCCACACCTTCGAAGGTTTCTTCCACGACATCCTCGGCGAGAAAGACCGCCAACTGCCAATCACCAAAGCCCGCGACTTCCTGGTAAGCCAATTCTCAAAGTCGTCCAAGCGCAGTTCGCTAGCCAACGCCGATCAAAACGGCTACACCAAAACTGAATACGACGCCCTCAACACTCCCATACCCCTTTGGTCTCCAAAGCGTTGGTCTTTTGCTCTTACCCGCCTCTTCATGCGTACCATCGGTCGTTGCTCAAACGGCATCCGCATCGGACTCGAAACAGGCTTCGACTCCGGCTCCTCCCTCGATTACGTCTACCGCAATCAGGCTTCCGGCTGGACACCAATTGGAAAATTAATCGACTGGTTCTATCTCGATTCCATCGGCTGGCGCGGCATCCGTATCCGCAAACAGTCGCTCGAAGCAGTCTTCGCCGAGGCAATCCAATTGCTTTCCAATTCAAAACTCCCGCTTCGTATCCTCGACCTCGCCGCAGGCCACGGCCGCTATGTCATCGACGCTATTAAGAAGAGCGGCGCACAACCAGATGACATTCTTCTTCGCGACTTGATGCCCGACAACGTTACCACCGGCCGCGCTCTCGCTGCTTCCTCAGGCTTGAAATTGCGCTTCATTTTAGGCGATGCTTTCGATTCCACTGCAATCGCCGCACTCACTCCCAAACCAACCCTTGGAATCGTCTCCGGCTTTTTCGAACTCTTCCCCGAAAACGAGCCGATCCGCCGTTGCCTTGGCGGCATTGCCGCCGCCATCGCTCCAGGCGGCTATCTCATCTACACCGGTCAGCCCTGGCATCCGCAGATAGAGATGATCGCCCGAACTCTCAACAACCATCAGGGCGAGGACAACTGGGTCATGCGCCGCCGCACACAAGAAGAGCTCGACGAACTCATTCGCTCTGCCGGCTTCCGCAAAGTCGCCCAACGAATGGATCCAATGGGCCTATTCACTGTCTCCCTTGCTGAGCGAATCTGATGATGCCGCGCCTCTGGCCCAGGGCACTACTCTGGCTTGCCTTTCTTGCTCCTTTCTTCTTCCTCACTTACAACTTCGCAAACCACTTCACCAGCCAGCGCCCAAGCGTCCCATCACTCGCTTTCACCTGGGAATTCAACCTTCCCTTCCTCGCCTGGACCATCCTTCCTTATTGGTCCTCTGACCTGCTCTATGCAGGCTCCTTGATGCTGTGTCGGAGCCGCGAAGAACTCGATCGACACGGTCGCCGCCTCCTCGCCATCCAGTGCTTCTCGGTCGCCTGCTTCCTGATCTTCCCCTTGCGTTGCCTCTATCTCAAACCAGCCTTGAGCGGCTGGACAAGGCATCTCTTCGATTCGCTGCTCAGTTTCGATCAACCATTCAATCAGGCTCCCTCACTTCACTTGAGCCTCGCCGTGATCCTCTGGCCGGTCTACCGCGCCCGCACTAGCGGCTTCCTTCGCACCTTCACTGCCGCCTGGTTCATCCTCATCGGCATTGCGGCATGGACAACCTACCAGCACCACTTCATAGACCTGCCCACAGGCATCTGGGCCGGCATTCTTGTACTCGCCGCGCTACCAACAAACACTTACCCTAACGCCATCCGCCCCAGGTTGACTGTCCTTTACCTGCTCGCGGCCATCCTCTTAACATTCGGGGCATTCTACACTGAAGGGCTTGCCTGGCTGCTGCTCTGGCCCGCTTTCTCCCTCTCGCTCGTCGCATCCGCCTATTGGACGGGAGACCCAGCCTGGCTCGGCAAGCGCAACGGCCGCCTGCCCTTCTGGATCTGGCCTTATGTCGCTTTCGCCTGGCTTAACTCGCGTATCTGGACCCGCTCCCAGACCCCTAACAATCCTCTGTCAAATGGAGTCTGGATCGGTCGCGCGCCGAATGCGAAAGAGCGCCAATCTTTCCCTTCCCTGATCGACCTAACCGCCGAACTACCGCTCGCAAGCAACGCCTGTATTCCGATACTGGACCTCACTCCTCCGAGCTTCAGCCAGCTCGATGCCGCAGTCGCCGCAATCGAGAAGACAGCAAACGATCGTCCCACCCTCGTCTGTTGCGCCCTCGGTTACTCAAGATCCGCCCTCGCCGCGGCAGGCTGGCTGATTGCTTCTGGACAAGCCCGCAGCAGTGTCGAGGCTCTCGCTGCCGTCCGTCGCGCCCGCCCTCAGGTCGTCATCGGAGCCTCCCTCACCCATCGTTTGCAACAATGGGCGGAGTACCGCAATGGACCCTCAATTTGAATGCAAGGCAACAGCTTCACTTCTGCAATCCGGCCGCACTCTCGCCCTCGCAGCTCACGCTGCTGCCATATTCGCCGGCTTCCATCTACGCGCTGACCTCTTCCTGTTTGCCTCCCTGTTCTGCTGGTGCGCTGCTATCTACCTCGCGTTCCGCATCCGCATCGATGAAGCTCTATTTGAGCTGCTGAGCGAAGATCCCGCTCGAGCCCCAGCCAGCATTGACCAATTTCTAGCCACACATCATTTGCGAAAATCAAACTCACAACGGAACATCACAGATCGCTGCCGAGGCGCAATTCGGCTCTGGCGCAGTCTCGTCGGAATCATTCTGATCCAGTTCGCTACCCTCGCTCTGGCAACCCTCCCACGCCTCCAATGATCGAAGGTCTCATCGTAAGCATCATCCGGGCAATCACCCGTGCCCGCCCCCTGTGGCAAGGTTCCCAGCCTTCCGCAACCCAGCGCATCTATGTTGCCAACCACACCAGCCACCTCGACTTCCTCGTTCTCACTTCCGTCCTGCCACCCGCGCTACGTTGCAAAACACGCCCCGTCGCAGCCGCCGATTATTGGAATCGCGGCCCGCTTCGCCGCTATCTCATCCTCAAAGTGTTTCGGGGCGTTCTTCTCAATCGCGACCGCTGGAGCCTCAATCCGCTCGCCCCTGTTCACGAAGCTTTGCGGCACGGAGATTCCCTCATTTTCTTCCCCGAAGGTACTCGCGGCCCCGGCCCTTCACTACAACCTCTCAAATCCGGTATCGCCCACCTCGCCCGCAGCCATCGACACATCGACCTGATCCCCGTCTGGATCGGCAACAACTTCCGAACTCTCACCTTCGGTGCCCCGCTACGTTGGCAGCACGAGCAAAACCACGATCAGTTTCTGGAGCAACTCAAACAGGCCCTCGAATCGCTATGTCCGAGATAAATACCATTCTCTCTGGCCTTTTCGTCACCCTGGCCTTGGCCACCGCAATAGCCTGGATCCTGCAACGCCGCAATTCAGTCAGCCACTCAATCCAGAATCTCAACGCCCGCATTCGCGCATGGTGGATCATCATTCCCATCAGTGCAACAGCCCTCCTTCTGGGGCCCACGGCCATCCTCCTGCTCTTCGCTCTTGTCTCAGCGCTTGCGCTGCGTGAATACCTCCCTCAAGGTCTTCATCCAGCGTTGTTTCTCATTCTCGGTCTGCAATACCTATGGATCTATTTCGATTACAACATCGCATTCCATCTTTGGATTCCAGTCTGGGCACTTCTGACAAGAAAACACGCTTGGGCCTTGCTGCTTTGCGTCTATTCGATTTCGTACATCCCCGCCCTCCTTTATTTGAAAATCCCCGGCTACACCGGTCGCAACGCGCTGCTCGTAGTCTTTCTGGTCCTGCTGACTCAGGCCAGCGATGTTCTGCAATACATATGGGGCCGTCTGCTCGGCCGCCATCTGATCGCGCCAATCCTTTCACCATCCAAAACAGTGGAAGGCTTGATAGGCGGCATTGCCTGTGCCACGGCCCTCGGAGCTTCACTATGGTCGATCACGCCCTTTACCCCGCTTCAGACTGCAGGAATGGCCTTCCTGATTACCAGCGCAGGCTTTCTCGGCGGGCTCTTGCTCTCTGCCATCAAGAGAAAACGCGGAATCAAAGACTGGGGCAACATCCTCCAGGGCCACGGCGGAATCCTCGACCGCATCGATTCGCTTATCCTCTCCGCGCCACTCTTCTTTTACATCACTCAAACGCTAAACTAAAAGCATGCCCAGACTTGCAGCCGCACTCCTCGCACTCTCATTGCTTTCCGCCGCTCCGCCTCCCCAGATGACAGTCTTCAAGACAGCCACCTGCGGTTGTTGCGCAAAATGGATCGAACTGGTTCGCGCCGCCGGCTTCACAGTAACTATCAAAGTAGTCCCCAGCACTGCGGAAGCGCGTGAATCCGCTGGCATCCCTGAAAAATACGGCTCCTGCCACACCGCCCTGATCGATGGCTACGCGCTCGAAGGCCATGTCCCTATAGCCGACATCCAGAAACTTCTCAAGGACAAGCCAAAGGCGCGAGGCCTTGCTGTCCCCGGCATGCCGATGGGATCGCCCGGCATGGAAGGCCCCTACAAAGATGCCTACAAGGTAATGCTGATCGGCACTCCCGACGGCAACTCCGTCTATCATCAATACCCTGGCTCACGCTAACGCAAAAGAGGGCAGCCACGAAAGGCTGCCCTCTTTTTATGCAGATGAAACTGAAAACTAGTGCCTGATTGCAGAATTTTACCTTCCGCACAACGCGAGACCGATTGCTAACCTGCGCGCCTCAGCATCGACTTCCGCAAATGCCTCAGCATCGACTTCCGCAAATGCCTCAGCATCGACTTCCGCAAATGCCTCAGCATCGACTTCCGCAAATGCCGCAGCATCGACTTCCGCAAATGCCGCAGCATCAACTTCCGCAAATGCCGCAGCATCAACTTCCG
>JANXLY010000363.1 GCA_025354885.1 Acidobacteriota bacterium
CAACGCGACGGCTGAGAAATCGCTTTTCGGCGGTGCCAAGTTGAAGCGGGGCTCAGCGTTACGGGGCACTCCGGGCTGGATGATTCCATGTTGCGGGCCAGAAACCAGGCCGAAGCGTATGCCAAGGCATTGCCCGTCGCGGAAGGCTGGCCTCCCTTTTTGCTGGTGGTGGATGTTGGCTACAGCATTGAAGTATTCGCCGATTTTTCACTGACTGGCAAGGCGTATGTTCCGTTCCCGGATGCGAAGACGCATCGCATTTTCCTGCGTGATCTGGAGCACGTCCTGTTCAAGGAGCGGCTGGCGAAACTCTGGACTGATCCGCTTTCGCTCGATCCAACCCTGATTAGTGCGCGGGTAACTCGCCAGGTTGCAGGGCGACTGGCAGAGCTGGCTAAAGACCTCGAAAAACAATTTGAGGCCAAGCGCGTGGCTGGCTTTCTGATGCGCTGCATTTTCACGAGCTTTGCGGAGGACATTCAACTATTGCCGAAGGATAGCTGGACCAAACTTCTAGGCGGATTGAAGGGTAAGACGAAGAAGTTTGTACCCATGGTAGAGAGTTTGTGGAAGGCGATGGATATTGGCGGCTTTTCGACGATTCTCGAAGATCGGGTGCTGCGTTTTAACGGTGGGCTCTTTGAGAATGTAGAAGCACTGCCGGTGAACGAATGGCAACTCGAGTTGCTCACGCAGGCGGCCGCAGCGGAATGGCAGGACGTGGAGCCCGCAATTTTTGGCACACTTCTGGAGCGTGCGCTTGATCCGACAGAGCGGCATCGACTCGGAGCACATTACACGCCGCGCGCTTATGTGGAACGGCTTGTGATGCCGACGGTGATTGAGCCGTTGCGGGAAGATTGGCGCAGCGTGCAAACGGCGGCGGTTGCTCTGGCGAGAGCGGGCAAGGTGGAGGAGGCGATTCAGGAGCTTGATGGCTTTCGCAAGAAGCTGTGTTCGGTAAGGGTGCTCGATCCGGCCTGTGGGACGGGGAACTTTTTGTATGTGACGCTCGAACACCTTAAACGGCTGGAGGGCGAAGTGATCGACGTGCTGGAGAGCATGGGCGAGACGCAGCAAAAGCTCGCAGAGATGGGAATGACTGTTGACCCGCACCAATTGCTGGGGATGGAAGTGAATCCGCGTGCGGCGGCGATCACGGATCTGGTCTTGTGGATCGGCTATCTGCAGTGGTATTTCCGGACCTGGGGAGCGAACACGATGCCGCCGGAGCCAGTGATCGTGAAGTTCCACAATATCGAATCGCGGGATGCTCTGCTGGTTTGGGATGAGGCTCGCGTGGTTGGCAAACAGTGGGATGGGAAGACGAAGAAGCAGAATCCGGTGACCGGGGAGGATGTTCCGGACGAGTCCGCGCAACGTCCCGTATTTGAGTATGTGGGGGTGAAGAAGGCGGATTGGCCAGAGGCGGATTTTGTGGTGGGGAATCCGCCGTTTATCGGAAATTGGCGGATACGCGGGGAACTGGGGGATGGCTATGCGGAAGCTTTGCGCCAGGTTTACGCCGAGGTGACCGACAGCGCGGATTATGTAATGTATTGGTGGCATCGGGCGGCCGAGTTGGCGCGGAAGGGGGAGCTGAGGCGATTCGGTTTCATTGCGACGAATAGCTTGCGGCAGACCTTTAACCGCCGTGTATTGACGCAGCATTTAGGGGCGAGCGATCCGCTGAGCCTTGTGTATGCGATTCCAGATCATCCATGGGTAGATTCATTCGATGGGGCGGATGTCAGAATCTCGATGACGGTGGGAGAGGCGGGGAATCGAGAGGGATTGCTTTGTCGGGTATCGCGAGAGAGTGGCGGAGATGAGAATGGCGCAGTCGTTGAATTTGAAGAGAGACTTGGAAAGCTGCACGCGGATCTGACAATTGGGCCGGATCTTGTGGGCGTGGGAGCTTTGGAGGCGAACGGGGGTATAAGTAGCCGGGGTGTTGTTCTCCATGGTCCGGGTTTCTTGGTTACAAAGGAACAGGCTGTTGATTTGGGCTTGGGCCGAATATCCGGACTGGAAAAGCACATTCGACCCTATCTGAACGGAAGAGATCTCACTGGTAATACTCGGGGCGTAATGGTACTTGATCTTTTCGGTCTGAAGTCTGACGAAGTTCGGGTCCGATTTCCTGAAGTGTATCAATGGGTGTTCACGCATGTGAAGCCCGAACGCGATCACAATAATAGAGAATCAAGACGATTGAACTGGTGGATATTTGGAGAACCCATCAGTACATTTCGGCCTGTGTTGAAGGGGTTGCGGCGCTATATCTCGACTGTGGAGACGGCGAAGCATCGAGTGTTTGTGTTTCTTGGTGCAGAGATTTTGCCGGATAACATGCTGGTGAATGTTGCAAGTGATGATGCGTGGATCTTGGGTGTATTATCGAGCCGCATTCATGTTTGTTGGGCCTTGGCTGCTGGCGGCAGACTCGGAGTTGGAAATGATCCTAGATATAACAAGACCAGATGCTTCGAGCCCTTTCCCTTTCCCGAAGCAAGCGAAACGCAAAAGGCCGTTATCCGCGAGCTTGGCGAGCGACTGGATGCACACCGTAAGCGGCAACAGCAATTGCATCCCAAGCTGACGCTGACTAACATGTACAACGTCCTCGAAAAGCTGCGCAGTGGGGTTACTCTCGACGCCGAAGACCGCTTGATTCATGAAGAAGGATTGGTTTCTGTCCTTAAAGAAATACATGGCGAAATCGACTCTGCGGCAGCGGACGCCTATGGCTGGCCTGCGGATCTTGCTACGGAAGAGATCCTCTTCCGTCTGGTCGCGCTCAACGGTAAACGCTCCGCAGAAGAGCAATGGGGACTGGTGAACTGGCTGCGTCCTGAATACCAAAGCCCGAATGAGGGAAATCTCCCAGGCTATGTTTTGCCGGATGACCTCGACACACCAAAACGGGCAGCGAAGGTGAAACTGGTTTGGCCAGGTGCGCTGCCTGCAAGGGTGAAAGCTGTGCGCGAAAGCTTATTGAAATCGCGTTTGCCGCAGTCGGCAGAGCAATTGGCGAAGGGCTTTGTGAAAGCACGAGGCAAGGACGTGCAAGAAATACTTGATACGCTGGTACTGCTGGGGCAGGCGCGGGATGTGAGAGGAAAGTATGTTGCATAAAGTGGCGTTGATTCTTGGCGCTTGTGGCGTCGCGTTGGCGCAGCCGGTGGATTTGTTCCTGCTCATTGGGCAGTCGAATATGGCGGGGCGGGGAGTGGTGGAGGCGCGGGATCGGGTGCCGATCACGGGAGTATTTTCGTTCAACGAAGAATTGTCCTGGGTGCCGGCTGTCGATCCGATTCACTTTGACCGTCCCGACAGGACAGGCGTGGGATTAGGCCGGAGCTTTGCGTCGACATTGATCGAGTGGAAGGTGTCGAAGACCGTGGGGTTGATTCCGGCCGCTTTTGGCGGGTCTGCGTTGCAGGAATGGGTGCCAGGGAGTTTGCACTACACGAAGGCAGTAGCACGGGTGAAGGCGGCGCTGGCGGCTGCTGGACCAGGCGCACGATTGCGCGGGATCTTGTGGCATCAGGGCGAAGCAGACGCCAATGAGGAAGAACGGGCGGTGACCTACCGCATTCGTTTTGCGAAGATGATCGCGGCGCTGCGCAAAGATTTGGGTGCCGAACTGGTGCCGGTGGTGGTAGGTCAGTTAGGCGAGTTTGTGGTCGAGAAGTCTTACTCGCAGTTGGCGAGGGTCAATTCCGAATTGGCGGTGATTCCGCTGCATGTGCCGTTGAGCGGGTTTGTATCGAGTCAGGGCTTGAAAGATAAAGGGGATCAGCTTCACTTCAATTCGGCAGGCCTGCGGGAGTTTGGGCGGCGCTATGCGTTGGCATGGCTCGCAATTGCTGAGGGGACGAGATGAAGCGTTGGTGCCTGGGTGAAGGCGCAGTCGTGCCAGATCACAGCGCAAAGATCGTGAATTGCGCCTGCCGGGTTGCTTCCAGCTTCTATCGGGCTCAGTGCGGCTCGTCAGACGAAGCCCCGGTTGCTAGTTCGCAGGAAGAGGAGTATGCTCAAAGCAGGTGACAAGGTCCATTCCAATCGTCGCGCTTATGCTTGTGGCATCCGTGCTGGTTGGTTCCGAGTGTTTTGAGCTCTGCAGTTTTAGCTCCTGCGTCCGGGAGACCAAAGCGAAGCAGGCGAGCGAGCCAGCAATGCCTTGTCATCAGCACAAGAGCTCTCAAAAAAAGCAGCTGCCGGCCAGTGCCGACTGCTCGCATCAAGAGTTGATCGCCGAACAGCGAGCAATTGAATTTACTCCGGAACAGGGGCAATCGTCCTTATTTTCGACTGAGCAAGTCGCCCTCTTTTTCCTTCCGCTTCCGGCAAGCTACCAGTCTGCTGCCGATATCCAATTCTTTCGCAGTCCTCACCGCGAAAGCCTTCTTTTCGTTCTCCGTATCTGATCCTCCAGACTCTCCAACCAATCCATCCTTTCGGCCTTGTGCTGTGTAGACCCAACGTGTCTAGATTTGCTTGAGCCCGCCTCGATGGCAGTAATGAAGAGATCAAAGAGGTAAATCGAAATGAATGAGCGAAGAAGTTTCTTCACGCGCCTGACGTCCTTTGGTGTGGCGCTCTGGGCTGGACGCGATTCCGCAGCCCAACAAGTGGATCCCCATGCAGGACATACTGCGCCGAAGGCCACGCCAAAGATGAGTGGGAAAACCATACCCTCCACACCGGCAATCACAGATCCCCATGCGGGTCACAAGATGAGTGCGAATCTTCCGGTGGAGATGCCGGATCTTCCCAAGTTGCCTTTCAAGATGGTCGATGGCGTCAAGGAATTCCGGTTGATTGCCGAAGTCGTCGAGACTCAACTGATGCCCGGCCGTCCGATGACAGCTTGGGGCTACAACGGTTGCATTCCCGGGCCAACCATCGAAGTGAACCAGGGGGACAGGGTGCGGGTGATCGTCGAGAACAGGCTACCCGAAATGACGGCAATTCACTGGCACGGGTTTGAAGTTCCGATGGAGATGGATGGGAGTGTTGGTTTGGGGCAAGACCCGATTCCTCCCGGCGGAAGCTTTGTCTATGAGTGGGAACTGCACCAGCACGGCACCTTTTTTTATCACTCGCATTTCGCGATGCAGGAAATGATGGGCATGATCGGGATGTTTATCATGCATCCCAAACAGGCTTACGAGCCGAAGGTGGATCGAGACTTCGGACTGGTACTGCAGGAGTGGGCGCTGCTCCCAAACAACACCGTGCCGAATACACTCTCGATGGAATTCAACTGGCTCACCTTCAATGGTAAAGCCGGCCCTGACTGCACTCCCATGATCGTCAAGCAAGGCGAGCGTGTGCGCATCCGGATGATGAATATCGGAATGGATCACCATCCGATTCACATGCACGGCGTGCAGTTTGTGATGACCGGTACCGAAGGCGGGCGTGTGCCGCAGCAGCTTTGGTACGACATGAACACGATCATCGTTGGTGTGGCCCAGGCGCGTAACATCGAATTCGAGGCAAAGTATCTGGGGGACTGGATGCTGCATTGCCACTTACCCCACCACATGATGAACCAGATGGCTTCGATGGTGGGGCCAGTGATGCATAGCGGCCACGGGCTGCATACGGGCGGCAGCATGACCGATGGTATGGGAATGCTGCGTAAGGGCGACGCATTGTCTGAGGAATTCGGGCCAACTCTCGGTCGTGGCCTTGGCCTCAGTGCAGACCAGGATCGGGCAACTTCTCATCTGGTAGCTCACGGCGCGCCAGGAGATCCCATGGAAATGTACCCCAAGGATGATCCGGAGAAAAAGAAGGTTCCTGGTTACCCGCAAGACATGTGGATGGTGATGGATGACGTGATCCCTCCCAAGCCTGAGAACCATGGACTAAGAAAAGGCTGGACGGCTTCCATGATGGGCATGATGACGCTGGTACGCGTGGTGACTCCCGAGGTCTACGACAAGATCATGGAGCTTAAACGCGTTGAAGTCGCGAAGCCAAAAGACAAGAAAACCCCAACGGCAATGCCGAATCACGAGCACGGGAAGCAAGGATGATCCGCATGAAGTTCAGGGAAAACATACTACTCGTTGCGCTTATTGTGACTCCGGGTCTGGCTCAACAAATCGCCAAGCCCCAGGAGCATGTCCACGACGAAGCACCAGGCCTTGCTTACAGTTGTCCGATGCACCCTGAGGTGAAGTCGAAGACTGCAGGTAAATGTCCTAAATGTCAGATGATTTTGGAGGCGGTAGCCGGACCAAGTTCCGGGCTTCCTACCCTAGCTGCGCCTGAAGGAGGTGCTCGTCTTAGACTTGAAGATCTTGAGCAGATGGCGCTCACAGCAAATCCAACAGTCGGCCAGTCGAAGGCTCTCGTCGATGCTGCAGCTGGCCGTGCACAACAAGCTGGCCTTTGGCCTAACCCCAGTTTTGGAGCAAATGGTGAGCATGTTTCAAAAGTGACCGGTGGCGGGGCGATTGGCGGCTTTGTCGAGCAACGATTTGTGACGGGCGGAAAATTGGGACTGAGCCGCAAGGCTGCCCTGCAAGAGCAGGCTGTCTTTGTCGAGAGTCTGAGCGCTCAAAAACAAAAGCTTCTCAATTCGGTGAGGTGGCTCTACTACCAGGCTCTTGGGGATCAACTCCTGATTCAGGTTCGTAGTGATCTTGCGGGTCTGGCCAAGCGGGCTGTCGCAGTTTCCAAAGAGATGGCGAATGTTGGACAAGCGGACCGCCCTGACTTACTGACGGCAGAAACTGAAGCCGAGCGCATCGAGTTGGAACTGATCGGCGCCCTGAATGCGCGCGAGCGGACCTGGCGTCAGCTTGCGGCTCTCTTGAATCAACCGACACTCAAACCGGTTGCCCTCGAGGGCAATCTGGAGGAAATTCCCAAGCTGGACGCGGATGAGGCACTCGAGCTGATCTATCGCGAAAGTCCGGAACTGCGGGCGGCCGAGGCAGTGGTCAAGCAGTCGGAGTTTTCCGTGCGCCGGGCTGAGCGGGAGAAGATTCCCGACATCTTTGTTCGCGGGGGGCTTCGAAACAACAGGGAATACGGCGAAGTTGGTCCCTATGGGCCTACGCAGCGCCGCGGACTTGAAGGAATCTTCGATGTCAGTGTGCAAATTCCGATCTTCAATCGCAATCAGGGAGGCGTGAAAGCAGCTAAGGCAGAAGGAGAACATGCTCGCCTCGAAGTGCTGCGGACCAAGCTTTCACTCCAGGCGAGGCTGGCTGCGGAATACAAAGACTACAAGGATTCTGCCATTGCGGTAGAGAGTTACCGGAACCGGATCTTGCCGAAGGCCCGGCAAGCCTACGATCTGTATCTTTCGAATTTTCGACAGATGGCTGGAGCTTATCCGCAAGCGCTCATCGCACAACGAAACCTATTCCAGTTCCAGGACAGCTACGTGGCTGCGTTAGTCAGCACCTGGCAGCGAGTCGTTGAGATCCAGGGACTGTTGCTTGGTGGGGCTCAAACAACTCCAGGCAGCAGATCACAAGACAGAAGCAATTTACAAACTAAGGAAAATTGAAAATGAAAACAGTAATTTTGACGATGATCGCGGCTGCACTTGCACTCGCACAACACGATCACGGCGACAAAGGCAAAGAGATGACGATGACCGGCCTGGTTGTTGACACTGGCTGCTACATGTCGCATGACAGTAAGGGCGAAAAACACGAGGCTTGCGCGAACGCTTGTGCCAAAGCCGGTGTCCCATTAGCTTTGCTGGATGAGGCAACTGGAACGCTCTACATTCCAGTCGCCTCCGACCATAAGAATCAGAATGCCAAACTGATGCCTTTCATCGAAAAGAAAGTTACTGTAACAGGTACTTTGATCGAGAAGGGCGGAGTAAAAGGCTTTGCTATCAAGACCGTGGAAGCTGCCAAGTAGCCTGTTCCCCGGATCTGCGAATCCAATGAATGTTAAGAATTTAAGGAGAAATGTCATGAATCAAAATATTTCAAGCCGCCGTGCCTTTGGCGTTGCGGCTCTTGCTGGTGGAAGCCTGATGCTCTCTGCCAGTGTTTACGGACAGACTGCGGGCAAGATGCTCAGCAAGAAAGATTTGTCAGCCCTGGTAGCGTCGGCGAAGACTGCTGAAGACCATCGCAAACTTGCGGGGCACTATCGGGCAGTTGCTGCTCAGCACGAGGCAGAGGCCAAACAACATACGGAACTGGCGGCAAAGTATAAAGCGAATCCAACCGGAACTGAGCAAAAGCACCCGAACGCACCGGATACCGCATCGCATTGTCTCACTTACGCAGAGCATTGCCGGAATGCTGCCAAAGTGATGAGTGAGATGGCGGCTATGCACGAGGAAATGGCGAAGCACGCTAAGTAAGATTTGCGGATTGCCGGGATAAGCCAAGTTGCTTATCCCGGCTTTCTGGTTTAGGCAAGGAATTCGATCACGCCCATCATGCCGAGGTCTTCATGATCGAGGATGTGGCAGTGGTAGACTGCCTTTCCCTCGAAGTCCGCAAAGCGCACTCTGAATCGTCTTTTCTGACCGGCGGGCACTAGCATGACATCCTTCCAGGCTCTTGCTGGCTGGCCTTGCGGGTCAAGGATCTGGAAGGAGTTTGTGTGCAAATGGAAGGGGTGATCCATAGTTCCCTGATTGACAATCTCCCAGTCTTCAATCGTCCCGAGTTTCACTTGCGTATCTACCCGGCGATGATCGAAGGCTCGGCCGTTAATCTGGAAGCTCGCGCCTCTGGATTCACTAAGCACAAAGCGTCGAAGAGGCAGATCTGAGGGTGGGAGTGGCTCAACACTGGTGATCGACTGCGGCAAGTTCAGAGCAACTTCCATGCTGCCCTCGTAAATCATCGTGGCGAGAGTTTCTGGTTCTGTCGGGCGCGATGGGCCACCCATCATTCCCATGCCGCCTCGATTGTAGGGTAGGTTCAGCAGGCGATAAGTACCGGAGTCGCGTTGGCCTTGCACGAGAAGATCGGCTCTCTCCCCAGGGCTCAGAAGAAGCTCATCGACCGCAACAGGAGCGGGCAGTGGACCGCCGTCGCTGGCAATCATATGCATCGGATGGCCTTCGATTTTCAATCGATAGAAGCGAGATGGCGACGCATTGAGAACTCGGAAGCGCAGCATCCCGCCCGTCTGGATCTCGAACTTGGGATTCACGGCATCGCCAACTGTGATCAATGAGCCTTCACGTCCTGTCATCCGCTGCATCATTGACGGCTCTACGACTTCGCCATTGCGATCCAGCGCCCAGTCCCTTAAGACCAGGAAATGCTCATTGGCGGCAGCAATCTCCGGAATTTCGTCCATTTCGCCCCGAAGCACCAACAGGCCTGCTAATCCACGGGAAACCTGACGGGCTGAACTACCGTGCAGATGTGGATGGTACCAGTAGGTGCCGGGCCGGTGGTCTTTGGGGATCGTAAATTCATAGGTCTGGCTCTCATTGGGCTGGACTTCCAAAAACACATTGTCGGCGTTGCCGGTTGGTGAAATGTGAAGGCCATGGAAGTGCAGGTTGGAGGCTTCCGCGAGGCGATTGACGAATTGCAATCGGACCGTATCTCCCGCCCGCACTTCCAGTCTGGGGCCTGGGACTTGACCGTTATAGGTAAACAAGTGGGCGTAGTTTGCTCCGAGCCGGATCCAGGAATTGTTTGCCTCAAGGGTTGTTTCGAGCAAGCCATTTTCACTTTGTGCGCGCAGGGCTGGAGGGAAAGATGTCAGCAACACTGCGCCAGCACCAAGGAGTTGCCGTCTCGAAATCGGGCTTGATCTCTCCATATTGAATAAGACGCTGTTACGGTCTCTTGCGTGACAAAATCTCAACAATTACTTAGCGGCGGAAGGCAGGAAGACAGCTTCCCAATTGCGGACGACGACGATGCCCGGACTTTCGGATGACGAT
The DNA here is from genome assembly GCA_025354885.1 of Acidobacteriota bacterium. Lineage (GTDB taxonomy): Bacteria > Acidobacteriota > Terriglobia > Bryobacterales > Bryobacteraceae > Bryobacter. The sequence goes on from JANXLY010000363.1 coordinate 9,911, forward strand.
AGGGTGGGGATCAGGAAACGGGTTCCGTCGGGGGAGACGTCGAAGGAAAGAATGTCATGAACGGCTGCGCGGGCTGCTGGAGGAATTGAGAACAATGCCACAGGAGGTGAACTAAGTGTCGGGGAACCGAAATGGATGAGGACCGAGTAAACAATACTGTCGCCACCGAGATAGAAGAGTTCTTTGCCATCCGGCCGCCAACGGAGACACATTGCGCCTTTGCGCGAGATCAGATGCCGCTGGCCTACCGGATGTAGCGCTGGTGAGGTGGAGACGGCCTGAAGGTAGAGTTCGGGACTTCCGGATTCAGTTGAAAAGAAGGCAACATGAGACATGTTGGGGGAGAAGGCGGCACTGGACTCGTGAAAGGGTGTTTGAATGAAAGGCCGAAGCTGGCGCTTGTTCTGAAGATCCACGAAGAAGATGTCGGACTGCCCATCGTTTGGGGTGAGCGGAGTGCCGGAGTTGTTGTAGAGAATGTAGCGTCCGTCGCGGGACCAGGAGGTGGGCACCATGAAACCAGCTTCAGGGAGGGATTCCTCGACAGCTGATTCCTCGATCAAACGCATGGCCAACTTGGGCGCAGAATCGGTAGATCGCATATAGACAATGGTGCGGGAATCTGGTGACCAGATTGGCGCATGGCGATCTCCCAAAGGGGAGGCGAGACGCCGGCCGGCGCTTGTTTTGGAATCAAAAATCCAAAGATTGGTAATGCCGGTTTCGATGTCGTATACGTCAGCGGCTATGTGTTTGCCGTCGGGAGAAAGGCTGGCGTACTTACCACTGAGGTTGGGTGGTGATGCGGGCGCGAGCAGGGCACCGTGCCGATCTACCCAAGAGTATTGCGTGCGTTCGAGAAAAGGCTGGTAGGCAAGAACGCCGGCATCAGAGGCCGAGAAGTCGGCAGCGTTTGTTACAGGGAAGCTGGATACGCGCTTGACGAGGGCAATGGGTGGCGCGGTAGTTGT
>JANXLY010000371.1 GCA_025354885.1 Acidobacteriota bacterium
GCGCTCTCTCGGACGCCACGCGACGCGGCGTTCTGGAGCAACTCGGGCGTGAGGACGCTTCGATCACGGCCCTTGCCGAGAAGTTTCAAATGACCCTCACGGGCATGAAGAAGCATGTAGGCGTCCTGGAGCAAGCGGGGCTCGTCACCACGGAGAAGGTCGGGCGCGTGCGGACCTGCAAGCTCGGCCTACACGGACTGCGAGAAGAGGCGGCATGGATCGAGAGGTACCGCCAGCTCTGGAGCACACGCTTCGACGAGTTGGACAAGGTTGTCGAGGAATTGAAACGGAAGGAGAAAGCAGATGGACGAAATAAGAGAAAGTGAGGCCACCCCCACGAAGAACCACACTGCGGTGGAACGGAAGTCCGAGCGCGAGCTCGTTGTCACGCGAAGCGTCAACGCGCCTGTGCGCCTCGTGTTCGAGGCGTGGACCAAGGCAGAACTGTTCAGGAGGTGGTGGGTCCCAAAATCGTATGGGCTGACCCTGCTTTCCTGCGAAATGGACGTTCGCGTTGGGGGGCAGTATCGTTTGGTGTTTCGCCACGAAGATTCGACGATGGAGTTCTTCGGCACGTACCTTGAAGTGACACCCCACTCGCGCCTCGTTTGGACCAACGAGGAAGGTGACAACGGCATGACCGTCACGACGGTAACTTTCGAAGAAAACGCTGGCAAGACGTTGTTGGTCGTGCACGATCTCTATCCCTCGAAGGAAGCGCTTGACGCCGCAGTGGCCTCTGGATCGACGGGCGGGATGCCAGACCAGCTCGACCAACTCGACGAGCTTCTCGTCAGCCTGGGAAGCGCAGAGACAAAATGACGCTGCCAATCAATCCATCAACGAAGCGTGTGGCCGTCCGCGAGGGTAAGAAAAGCGCCCAAGGCAACGCCCCGGCGAAGCTGCTAGTCGCCATGACTGGCAAGGCAAGCGCCGCGAAGACCGCAACAGGCGCTGAACCGGTGTTCGCGTACATCGCTAGCTTGCCGCATCCGCAGCGCGGTATTGCCGAGCGCATTGATGCCCTGGCGGCCAAAAGTTTGCCGGACATCCAGCGAGCGGTGAAGTGGGGCATGGTGTACTACGGGGTCGACGGAGGCTGGTGCTTCTCATCTGGCGCCTTCGTCGGCCACGTGAAACTGATGTTCATATGTGGTACGGAGATCAAGCCGGAACCGCCTGTGACGCCGATCGGGATGGGCAAATCCACCCGCGGAGTTGAGTTAGCTTCGGTTGACGATTTCGACGAGCGCCAATTGGCGTCATGGATGAAGCAGGCCGCCACCATGCCCTTCGTCGGGGGAAAGAAGCGATGACTACGCTGTGGCGGAGTGTTCAGAACGTCGAGAAGGCTCCCGCTACTTGCGCGACTTCTGACACGCCAGTCCGTTTCCACCCGACAGCGTGCGATGCGGCCAAGCAATATGTCTTGGATGGAGGCGCATCCGGGGCGCTGAAGCCCGGCAAGTCCGACATCGCGCCTTATCCGTTCCATCCGCTTATGACTATCGGATAGGCCGCTACGTATGCTGAAAGCGAACGCAGCTTTGCGATCCGACGTACTCACTGCCGGGAGAGAGAAGCCCATGACAAATCCCAGGGCCCATGTTGCCGTTTTGTGAGCCGTCCCTGTAGGCGGTACCGGCAAGTTCCCGATGAGCGATCTTGCTGCAAAGTGGGAGGACGCAGGATTTGCTCGCGTCCGGGCCTACATCGCTGCGGGCAACGTCGTGTTTGTCACCAAGCTCGACCAAGAGGGCGTCAAGACAGCGCTTGAGAAGAGGCTCGCAGCCCGCGCCGGCAAGCAGGTCGGTGTGCTTGTCCGCACCGCCAGTGAAATCGCGGTGGTTCTGGATGCCAACCCATTTACCGATCGCGCCGTCAATCGGGTAATCGCAATATTCCTTGATCGGAACCCTCCCCCGGATGCGCTCCATGAGGTGAAGCATAGAAAAGACGAAGTTCCGGCGTTGGGAGCGCGAGAAATCTACGTCTCCTATACCGAAGGCATGGCCGACTCACGCCATTCGATTCCGGCATCGAAAGGCAGGCACAACAGGAACATGAATACCGTTGCAAAACTTACTGAATTGGCAGCGAACTGTATCCTTGAATTTGTTCCAGGACCTGTGAAGTCGCGCAGTGCAGGGAAGATTGGTACGCTATGCCTGCCCGCACCAATTCGACTTGCGCAAACAAGCCGTTGTGCAACGATCTTGCAGCCTATCGGTTGTTGAGGTTCGAGCGTTGCGAAACCGTATTACAAAACGCTCAGCTATGGCGACAGGTTTGCGCAACGTTTGCGCAACGTTTGCGCAACGACCAGGCCTCATGCCATCAGACCCGCATTTGCAAAGGCCAGCTTCACGGTTGCCTGTGGCAATTTTGGGCCCACCGCATTCTGTTTTTTTGGGGTTGTTGGACCCCTGCCGGGATCGGTCTGATCCGTTCCAGCAACGGACCACACAGAGAATGATGTGAGGCCCGAAATGCCGCCACTTGAAGATGAGGGGGCGGTGCTTTGTGTTGGCCATCAGGCAGCCGATCTTTGCACCACAAGCAATTGACTGCCTAGAGGATTCGGAGATGGAGGCCGCCGTCGACGTTAAGAACCTGTCCCGAGCAGTAGTCGAGGAGGCCATCCGAGATGGCGCGGGCCGCCTTTGCGATGTCGGATGCTTCGCCCATTTGCCGCTGCGGGAGGAGACCGTTCGCAAACTTTTCCTCAAAGATGGATTTGACCTTCGAGATCATGTCGGTGCGAATGATGCCGGGCTGAATTTCGAAAACGAGAATGCCCTCAGGCGCAAGGCGGGCGGCATAAGTTTATGCGGACATCGAAAGGCCGGCCTTTGAGATGCAGGAATCTGCGCGGTTGACGCTGCTCGTGAAGGCCGAGATCGAAGTGATGAAAGCGATGCGGCCTTCGCGCTGAGCGAGCATCTGCTTTGCGACCAATTGGGTGCGGAAGTGGGGCCCCTTGAAGTTGTTTGCAATCAGTTCGTCGAAACTGTCTGAGCCGGCGTCGAGAATGACATTGCGCTCTCGAGGGGCCATGCCTGCATTGTTTATCAGAAGGTCGATGCGGCCGAATTTTTCGTTGGCGAAGTGGACGAGAGCTTCACGGTCGGAAGAAGAACTGATGTCGCTCCGGATGATTTCAGCGCCAGTTTCCGCTTTGAGCGATTCGGCCGCTGCTCGATTGCCACGGTAAGTGGCGATGACCTGATGGGTTTTGGAGATTGCGAGGGCGATTCCACGCCCGATTCCACGGCTGGCACCGGTGACGATGGGAACTTTTACTGACAGCCTTCGAGGCTACTAAGCGGTCTTGCGGGCTTTGAAGCGTTCGATGAGGTTGGCGGCGATGACCTTGCCTTTTTGGAAGGCGTTTTCGTAAGCTTCGCGGCGCTCGCCGCGAGTGTATTTGTAGCCGAAGCGGTAGTAGCGTTCGAGGCTCTTGCCGATTACGTAGGTGCCAGCATAGGCGATGGCGGCTTTGGGGACGAGGCCTCCGCCCATTGGAATCTTGCTGACAATCTCACGGGCAATGGCGCGCCAGCCAAAGGCACCCGCAATGATCGAGGCGACTTCTGTGCGCTGATCGGTGTAGCCGACCGGACGGTCATTCGCCGCGCCGAGGAAGAATGCGAGGCGGACCTGATTCATCGTCAGCACAACTGAATCTGAGGCGAATTCGCCCGCAGCCCAGCCGAGGCCGAGGATCGGGGCGATGTTCGGTAGAGCAGTGGCGAGCGAGAAACCGGCGTTTTCGAGGGAAAGTTTATGGATCAGGCGCGAGCAGACTTCTTCGCGGAAGGGCGTGAAGAGGCGGGCCAGCGGGAGGCCAAGTTCTTCTTTTTTGTCAAGAATCTCGCGAACTACACGACGAGGGTCTTCCCGACGGAAGATGAAGGCGTCAGCGGGGGCGATGGCATCTTCGGCATAGATTTCAAGATCGAAGCTGGAAGGCTTGTTTTCTTCGCCTTCGAGGTGAATCATGAGCGAAGCTTCAGTTCGTTTTGCAGGGCTGAGGCCTTCGGGCAGAAGCCAGTCTGCCATGGCGGTGTAGGACGAGGCCTGCGCCGCGATGAGTCGGATATCGACGCGCTGTTCTGCCATCTCCCGGACTTCGTTCGGGTTCAGCGTAGCGATCGCTTTGCGCAACTGAGGAAACAAGCTCATAGTTCTACCCTAATTCTACATACGTAGTACAACGTCGACACGTTCCCTCCAGTCCCCGTTGAGGCCGATGCGGGTAACTTCGCAGGCTGGAGGTAGCCAACGAAGTACTGCTTCAGTCATCGGATGAAAGTGCAACGAAGGTGAGATCAAAAAGATACGGGGAGTGTTTCTACTGAGTTCGCGGCCGGGAAAGTACCCAGAAGCGGCGAAATCGTCGCAAGAGAGGTGGTGGCGGATGCGAAGCCAATAGTCGAAGGCCTGGAGCGGGAGGTGGATGTCTTCAGTGACTTTGAGCTCAAAGATATTGAGGCGGCCTGAGTGATCGATCCCCAGCAGGTCGAGCGCGCTACGTTCGCCATGGAGGCTGCCGAGGGCCTGCCCATATAGGCAGTGGGGGGCGATGTTGGCTTCGATTTCTTCGATGTTACGGCGGACCTGAGATTCGAGCCAGCGCTCGGGTTCGCCCAGGTAGATTGGGTTTGTTCTGTTTTCGGCCCTGGAGTGACGGAGGCTGAGGACTTGTCCGATTAGCTGTTCGATGGCTGGAAGTTCGGAAGGAGCTGCTTTTCGCTTGCGGCGGAGGCCGTATTCGAGGCGTGGGACTTCGTTGCCGCTGGCGGGGCGGAGGCGGGCGATCTCGAGGCCCCGGATCCGGTAGCCGAGGCTGCCGTCGGCTTCTTCGATCATGTCGATTTCGGGATGGCGACCGAGCAACTCGACCCACCAGGCGGGCCCGCAGAGGCGGGAATAGCGCGGGGCAAGGGTGCTTTCGAGGTTGCCGTAATCGGCGGGGTCGAGGAGGTATTCGCCGCCGGTGTTGTCGTAGAGCCAGATATCGATTTTTAGCTTGGCCGCATCGAGATGACGGGCGAGAAGCACGACGCTGCGGGCGTGATCTTGCGGCAGATAGAGAAGGAGGCGGCTGGCGGCGATCGCGCCATGCTTTTGACGGACCCAATCGAGCCAGATGAGGGCGAATGTGAGGGCGTGGAAACCAGCGTCGCGGTTGGGAGCGGCGAGGGCGGCGACGGAATCCTGGCCGCGCGTGAGGAGCGCGGTGGGGTAAGTGGGTGAAAGGGAATTCTCAAGTTTAGCTTCGCTGCGGAATGCGTCCCAACGCCAGTTGCCGTAGTTGCGATTGAGGAAGAGGCGAAATTTTTCTGTGAAGGCGGAGCGGTTGGTTTTCTCGATGGCGGGCCCACAGCGGGGGTCTGCAACATCGACTAGAGAAACGAAGAGGTTCGTTTTTCCAAATCGGAACGCTTCGAGTTCCAATTTCTTGCGGGCGGCGTTGCCGACGTTGAGGATGCGGCGCGACCACAGGCGGTCGTCATCCCAAGCTTCGAGCCAGGTGCCGCGTGCGTTGACATCAATGCGGAAGCGGTCTGGCAGGAGGACGAGGGGCATTTCACCTGCCTCGAGGAGAGCAGGAGCGTGACAGGTCGCGACGAAATCCTGGATGGCGGAGGCGATCCGTTCTGGCACCATACGAGGTGAGGAATGCACGCTGCGTGCCAAACTCAAGGTAGTGCTCAAAGAACGACTGGCGGAAGTGGAGAATCGATTGGCGCTGGCCTGTCAGCGGGCGGGGCGGAAGCGCGAAGAAGTGCTGTTGCTGGCGGTGACGAAGGTGTTTCCGGCAGATGTGATTCTTGAAGCGTATGAGTTGGGGATGCGCGATTTTGGCGAGAATTATGTGCAGGAGTTTGAGGGGAAATTTCCGGGGGTGAGTCATCTGACAGGGGCGAATTTTCATCTGATCGGGCATCTGCAATCGAACAAGGCAAAGCAGGCGGCCGCGTTATTCAGTCATATTCATACGATTGATACGGCGAAGCTGGCGAGACGGATTGATGAAGCGGCGACAGGGTTGAAGCAGGTGCTGATTGAGGTGAAGCTGTCGCATGAGGAGGCTAAGCACGGTTGCGCGCCGGAAGATTTGCCGGAGTTAATTGACGCGATTGGAGGGTGCGCGAAATTGCAGTTGAGCGGATTGATGACGATGCCGCCGTGGGATGAGAATGCCGAGACGGCGCGTCCGTATTTTGTGCAGTTGCGGGAGTTGGCTTTGCGGCATGGATTGCCACAGCTATCGATGGGGATGTCGAATGATCTTGAGGTGGCGATTGAAGAGGGTTCGACGATGGTACGTGTGGGGACGGCGCTGTTTGGCAAGCGCCAGAAGCCGCAATGAAGCTGGCATATCATGCGCCGCTACCGCCGGCGGCGACCGGTGTTGCGCAGTATGCTGCGACGCTGCTGCGCTATTTGCGGAATGATTTTGAGATTGACGCCAGCGCTGCGGCGGGGCTGTATCAGATTGGCAATAACAGCTTGCACTGGGGAATCTATCAGCGGGCGTTGCGGGAGCCTGGTGTGGTGTTGTTGCATGATGCGTGTCTGCATCATTTGTTGCTGGGGCAATTGAGTCGTGAGGCGTATATCGAGGAGTTTGTTTACAACTACGGGGAGTGGTTCCGACAGACGGCGGAGCATTATTGGGAAGGAAGGGCGATGAGTGCGGCGGATCCGCGTTATTTTGAGCGGCCGTTGTTGAAGCGGATTTGTGAAAGTGCGCGGCTGGTGATTGTGCACAATGCGGCGGCGGAAGCGGCGGTGATGCGGCATGCACCGGAGACGAAGGTGGCGAGGGTTCCGCATTTGTTTGAAGCGCCTCGGGACCATTACTATCGGGAGATCGATGAGTACCGCGAGAAGGTGTTGCAAGTGCCGCGTGAGGAGTGTCTGTTTGCGGTGCTGGGGCATTTGAGAGAATCGAAGCGGATCGATACGATTCTTTTGAGTTTTGAGGCGTTGCGGCGGCAGGGATTGCCGGTGAAGTTGCTGGTGCAAGGGGATTTTGTGGGGCCGGATCTGGAGCGGGCGCTGGAGGGAAGGCTGGAGGCGGAGTGGGTGGTGAGGCGGAAGTATTTGCTGGAGGAAGAATGGTGGATGCAGGCGCATGCGATTGATGTGGGGATCAATTTGCGGTGGCCGCTGGCGGGTGAGTCGTCGGGGATAGCGACGCGGCTGATGGGGATTGGGAAGCCGGTGATTGTGACGCGAAGTCTGGAGACAACGGATATTCCGGAGGTGGCGGCGGTGAAGGTGGATGCGGGGATGGCGGAGCGGGAAGAGTTGGAGCGGTTTGCGGCTTGGCTGGTGTTGAATGTGGAAGCGAGGAGGGCGGTGGGAAGGCATGCGGCGATCCACACGAATCAATTTCACCGGGTGGATGTGGTGGCGGCACGGGTGGCGGAGCTAGTACTTGGAGCGTTTGAGGGAGTTTGACGTTGGGGTGCAGTGAGGGCTAAGCTAAAGAGGTAGCTACAGCGAGGCGCGGTAGCCAAGTGGTAAGGCAGAGGTCTGCAAAACCTTTATGCGCCGGTTCAACTCCGGCTCGCGCCTCCAAAATTCCAGCTCCAAGCTGCACAGGCTAATCTGTAGTAAATGTCCGGCGAACTCTCCAACCCCCAACTCAAACACCTCCGTGGTCTTGCCCACAATGCTCCCGCTGCCCTGCAACTTGGCAAAAAAGGCCTGACACCCGAATTTCTGAAGGTTTTTGAATTCGCTCTCGCCAATCAGGAACTGATCAAGCTCCGCTTTGCCAATTTCAAAGAAGAGCGCAACGAACTTTCGGCTTTGCTAGTCTCTGACACCGGCGCTGCCCTTGTCTCGCTCGTTGGCCACACGGCAGTTTTTTACCGACAAAGCCCGGACCCCGAGAAGCGCAAGATCGTCCTGCCTGGCAAGCCGCGGCTTAAACCCGCTCCTGCTTCCTAAGTTGAAACGAACTATAGCGCTGCTGCCGTGAAGCCGATGCGATCGCGCTGTTCGGTGAGGTGCTTGAGGTTGAGGCCGGGTACTTTTTCGAGAGCATCGAAGTTCTTGAAGAGGCCGTTTTTTTCGCGGTAATCCAGAAGGATGGCTGCCTGAGATGGGGGCAGTTCCAAGACATCGGTCAGCTCCGCAGCGCTCGCTTTGTTCAGGTTCAGGCGGGTGAGATAGGTGGCGAGGTAGTTCACCACCGCGTCCACCTCTTCGTCCTCGGCCTTCATGCCCCGAGTCAGCATGTCATCTACAGAGGACTGCCATTGGGTCCGCGTCCGCCGCATAGATTCCATTAGCTTCAATCCGTGACAAGCGCTGCAGAGTTTTACCACGATTCTTCTTGCAGGTCGATCGGGATAGGCTTCCGCGCTGGCTTGCTCCAACAAAAACGACAGCAGCAGGGGAAGAGCGAAGAATTTTGAACGCATCATGGCAATTCTATCGACATGGCAGCTTCTTGTTTCGCACCGGGCAACAACCGTCTTCGCTTTGCAGTAGGATTTGAGAAGCCGCCTTAGGGCTCCAAGAGGAGATGACGATGACCAACGACCCCCAAAGTGGAAAGCCAAAAGGTTCCCGCCGCCGCTTCCTCAATTACAGCGCGCTGTCTGCCGCAGCGCTAGGTGCGGCGCAGAAGGCCACCGCCGCACCAGCCGCCATCCGTGTGCCCGACTCGATTCCGAACGCCATAAAAACGCCTGGGACGCCTGCGAAGTTTCCCATGCGCGGAGCGCAGGTTTTCGCCAAACTCTGCAAGGAAGAAGGACTTGCGGCGCTCTTTTGTTGCCCAGGCAACTATGAAGTGATCAATGCGATTTGTGAAGAAGATATTCCCAGCTATGGCGGACGTACCGAAGGATCGATGTGTGCCGCAGCTGATGGATTTACACGAGTGACGGCAGAGATTTCGGCCTGTTCCGGTACAGAAGGACCGGGTTTCACAAACATGATCATGAACATCGCGGCGGCCAATGCAGCGCGTACACCGCTGCTGGTGCTGGCGAGCAACAAGCGGCTTGCCGACGACGATTGCGAGATGGGCATTCAGACCGTGTATCAACAGCCAACCACTGAAGGCATGCGCAAATATGGCAAGCGTCTTATCGACGCGAAACGCATCCACGAATATGGTGCGTATGCGTTTCGTGAGTTGAAGTCTGGTGTCCCGGGCCCCGTACATCTAGACTTTCCATCCGAGATCTCCAATGCGCGTTTCAAAGACGCAAGCGAGCTGCGCTACTACCATGAGAAGGAAAAATACCGGAGCGATGCGCGCCCACATCCCGACCCCAAGCGCATTCGCGAACTCGTTGATCTGATTCAGAAATCGAAACGGCCGATGATCGTCGCTTCCACCGGGGTGTTCTACAGCCGCTCCTGGGATGCATTGAGAGCAGTGGCGGAGAAAGCCGAGATCGCGGTGGTAGATTCGGGCTGTTCGCGAGGCCATTTTTCGGATGCGCATCCACTCTCTGCCAGCACTGCACCTGGAGCCTTGTTGAGCGCCGACCTCGTTATTTTCGTGGGTCAATACTCGATGCCGAATACGGGGGAGTGTAGCTTCTCGCCCGAGGCGCATTTCGTACGCATCGATCCGGACCCTTCTGACATTGGCCGCAACTGGCCCATCGATCTGGGCATCGTGAGTTGCGAGAAGGCCGCACTCGAAGCTTTGGCAGCGGCACTTCCGCGCATGAAGCACGAAGCCTGGGTGGCTGAACTTGCTGCCGCGCGCAAGAAGTTTGAGGACGAAAATGCGGAATACTACAAGACTGGACTTGGCTATAAGGACGCCGTTCATCCCGCTGTGATTGCGCAGGAGCTGAGTGATTTTCTCTATCGCGGAAATATTGCGAAAGAACAAACCACGGTAGTTGCGGGCGGTTACGGGATTGCGCGCTATACGCGACGCTATCTGCGTGCGTTCCGTCCTGGCCAGATCTGTAACGGTGCCTATCAGTACGGCGCAATTGGTCCGGATTGCGGCTATGCGGTGGGTGTCAGCGCGGCAGTGCAACTGGGCATCGGCCCACAGGCGCCTTACAAGGGCGCGCCAATTGTTGGCATCACTGGAGATGCGGGTTTTGCATACTCCGGCATGGAGATTGAAACGATGTGCAAATACAAGATGCCTGTCGTGATGATCGTCTATAACAACAACGCCTGGGGCATCATGACGCAAGGCAAGCCGGTACACATGTATCTGTTTCAGGAGAACCTGCGCTACGACAAGATCGGCGAAGCGTTGGGGGCGCACGGCGAGTATGTCACTACGCCCGGCGAGTTTTTGCCGGCACTCAAGCGCAGCTATGAGTTGGCTGCGAAGAATCGCATGCCTGCCGTGATTAACTGTCAGGCGAAGCGCGAGTTCTGGTCCAGCGAGTATCCGCCGGGATTTCTCGGAAAGGTAGAGCCGGGATGCATGGCTTACAGCCATTAGAGCTTCGCAAGGTGCTGAACGCATACGCGCGGCGTGGTGTATTTCGTTCGCTGAGCGAAACACATTCGAACGCGGGTGTGACCTTTCGTTTTCAGTGGTTGTGGAATACTCCGTTCACGATGACCCTCGATCCGAAGGGCGCGTTGATTTTTAAGAGCGTGCTGCGTGGTGTGGAACGTGGCTCGGCGATCGAGAGCGGGGTGAAGCAGTTTCTCCACGACTGCCAATCTGAAGAGCGCGTGGCGCATCGTCGGCTCGATCGCCGATCCGTCGGGGTCTCTTATTCCAATCGAGGTAGCGCAGGCACGTTGCGATTCCGGATCAAAGATGGCGATATGGAGAACGGCGCGAAGAAGGCAGTGCAGGTAGTGAACGAGATCTTTGTCGATTATCTCAGTACGCATCACCCTTCGTATCTTGTGGAGCATTTTCGTGTCTCTGAGGATTAGTCTGGGTTTCGTTTCGATATGGGTGGTCTTGGCGCAAGAGCCCCATGAGATAGCGAAAGCACGATTTCACCATCTGCACCTGAACACGACCGATCCTGCGGCGGCAGTGAAGTTCTACGCAACGAAGTTTGAAGCCGAGCGGCGTTCCTACGGCGGCGCTGATGCGGTTTGGGCGAATCACTCGTGGCTGCTGTTCGAGCAGGTTTCTACGCCTCCAAAAGCGGACATCACATCCGGAATCTGGCACATGGGCTGGGGCGGTGGCGCAGAGATGAAGGAGACGTTTCGTCGGCAAGTGGAGAGCGGCACGCGCTTTCAAACGCCTCTCGTCGATCTCAGCGATCAGTGTGATGGCAAGGGCGGGAATGAGAAGTTTTTCTTCGCCTATGTAGAGGGGCCGGACCGGGCTTTGATTGAGCTCAATACAACGACAGCGGGTGATTTCAAGTTCGGCCATGTGCACTTGTTGAGCAGCGATCCGGTTGGAACCGGGGAGTGGTACATGAAGCACTTTGGTCTGACTCGGCGGGGGGAGGGCCCGGTGTCTCGGGAGGCGCGGTTTCGATGCGGTCGGCAGACCGGTCCAGCTTTTTCGATGATGATGGACAACGTTAACGTGATCGTTTATCCAATCGAGTGGTCGCAGACCGCGTTTCCGGCGCTTTGGAAGGATCGCACGAGCCTTGAATCGAGTGCAGGCCATGTCATCGATCATCTGGGTTTTGAGGTGGATAACCTCGATGCCACACTGTTGCGGCTGAAGGCTGAGGGGGTGGTGATTCTTGAGGGTGCGCGAACTCGGGGCGGTATTCGGTCGGCGATGATTGAGGGGCCCGATCAGGCGCGGATTGAACTGGTGCAGGCGGGGCGCTGAGAGCCCAAAATTTGTAAGTTCAGTAGTCTGCTGATTTGCACTTCAGACACAAACTAGTGTTTCGACCGCCAAGACCGACTCCCTTATAGTTGTCACGAAGGGAAAATAAGAAGGAAGGAATTTCCACAGTCGTCGTAAACGGTGGCTGTGGAAAACGCTCGTGAGCCTTGGCGGAAAGTTCGTCATAGTGGAAC
>JANXLY010000374.1 GCA_025354885.1 Acidobacteriota bacterium
GTAAATCACGGCCTCACTGCACAACCCAACACCCTCTTCGCTTCCGACACCGAAGCGCAAAACAATTTCGCCCAGCACATCCAGAAGCTGCGCAAAGACTGTCTCCCCGAAGGCGCACTCGAAGAAGAAACATTCCGCCGCTACGCCTTCGCCACATTTCAGATCACGCGCGCTCAGGCCCTCGAACTCCAGGCGCAAGACCGTTGGGTCAACGATCCCGATCACCCCACCTGGTTTTCTCAGATGGAACGCTTCATAAAACTCGGAGCCCTGCAGGAACGTCGAGCCGACAAATCCCTCAACGAACTTCGCAAACTCCAGCGAGACCGTTTCGCTGCCCTCGAAGTACAGGGTGAAATTTACGCTTACGGTAAAGAAGTGACTTTCTCGAAAGTCCTCCCCATCGCCGACCTTCGAACTCAGAACCTCTACAAAACCAGCGCAGGATTGATCGCAATCTCTTTGTTAGCAACAACCGACGAAGCAAAAGCGATCGCTAAAACAAAGCCGGCGCCAGTCGAAGAAGATGCCGACTACATCAAGCTCTCGCACGAAGACCTCATCCGTCTCGGTGTTGAAGCCGGCCATCTCAAGCTCTAAACAAACGAACCCAAAAAGCACGGCCCAAGAGCCAATCGATCATTGACAACCGAATGCCTGAATTCTCACGACACCACACCTGCGCCCATCCACTTCGAAAGTGGATGGGAACGAAGCTTCAAGCTCGATCCAGCAATCCAGCACCCCACTGACGCCATAGCCAGGACAAATCCCAGCACCCCAAATAGAATTGCCCCCCAATAAGCTTTCCACCCTCTGGCCTGCATCGTAAGCTGTTTCGGTACTTCCCGGTCTACATACACTCGCACCTTCGTTCCTGGAGCCATCTGGCCCAATGCCGACTCCACACGAAATCGCTGCTTACTGCTCACCGAATCCCGCTCCCAATGCCGATACTGCTTCCCGTCCATAGAATACTCGAGCAGATATTCAGCTCGGTGCTCATTTACATAACGGTCCCCAGTACTGGTTGCATCCGGGTTTTCCAGGGCCTCGCGCGACACCCGATTCGCCACCACTATCGCTTCAACCGCTTGAAAACGCGCTTCTTCAAACCATGCCACACGCATCAGCCAGAACGAACCCAAACTCATCCCCATGGCCAGCATGAAAAACAGCACACCGATTTTCTTCATTGAGCCCCCACGCTGAACAACGCGTAAACAAAGCCAAAATCGGATCAGCCGCCCACCTCAATTCGTCTTGCGAACCGCAGTCCACTTCTGCGATGCGCTCATCTCCGCGACACTGGCGCTCCCTTCCATCTTGTCGCCGCTCACAGTCCCCGTCATTTCATAAGTCATCGCCCCACCAGACGGCCGCTCCCTCTTCAGCGTGAACTTGATCTTATCTCCGTCAACTGAACCACTCTCAATCTCCAGCTTCCGCGATTCGCTAAGCCAGAAAGCCCCCGTCAGCTTTCCGTCTTCGCTCTTCATCACCGCCTTCGCCTTCACTTCCCCAAATGGACTCGACATAACCCAGTTCCATTCCCCGTCGGGCCTCCCCTCCGCCAGCAAGGCAAAACTGAAGGTGAAAAGGAGCACTAGATTACGCATACCCACATCGGATGAGCCGAAAGCGAAAAAGATGGAAATTTTGGAGGAAAGAATAAAGGGAAGACGGTGTGGTGGCCAGAGAGGGACTTGAACCCCCGACACGCGGATTTTCAGTCCGCTGCTCTACCAACTGAGCTACCTGGCCGCTACAGGTTGGAATCTTTAGATTACCATGAAGCCAGTCGAATACGAAGTACGTCTCTCCCATTGATGATCTCAAGGCCCATATGCTTCACTCTCTATTTGTTCTAGTTCTGCTCGGCGCTCAGACCCCAGCGCAAAAGCCGCCTCCGGCTGATCCTGACGATCCCGGCCCCCCCGTAGTCAAACGTGGCCCCAACGCTCCCCGTAAAGGTAGCGTTCCCGCTTCCAAAGGTCCGACGATCATTACCCCCCTCCCTTCGGAATCCGAACCCGATTCAAGGCCGCCGACAGAGTCGAAGTCGCCAACAGAGCCGAAATCAAACGAAGCCAACTCCACAGAAACTTCCCCCAACGAACGTCTGCGTCCCTTGATCGACATCTCGGCCAGCATTCCGAAAACCGTCACCAACGACGCCCTGATTCAGAAAGCCGCCGAAGCTTCCGCCGATTACGATTCGACACTGCCCAACTTCATCTGCGACGAAATCGTCACCCGCTCGATGAGCAATGCCAAGCCGCCCAAATGGAAAAAAGAAGATGTGGTCGAAGTCGAATTGATGTATGTCGACCGTCGCGAAGACTACCGAAACGTTCGCATCAACGGCAAAGTCCTGAAGTCCGGCTCGCCCGAAGACAGCGGTTCCTGGTCTTCCGGCGACTGGGGCACAACGCTTATGGATGTCCTTCATCCCGCAACCGACGCCGCTTTCAAGCGCCGGGGTAAAGACAAGATCGCCGGTCTCGATTGCGAGGTCTACGACTTCACGGTCGAAAAAGCCAACTCCCACTGGATCGTTCGCTACGGCAAAGCGATCAAACCGGCCTACAAAGGCGCAATCTGGATTGACCCGGAAAGTGGCCGCGTCCTCCGCATCGAAATGCAGGCCCGCAAACTCGCAACAGATTACGAACTCGACTGGGTCGAACAGATGACGGAATACGGCTGGGTCACCATCTCCGGCCAAAAATATCTGCTGCCCACCAAAAGCGAAAACCTCGCCTGCTGGCGCTACACCACCCGCTGCTCCCGCAACGAACTCGCCTACAAAAACTACCGCAAGTTCGCAACCGAATCGACGATCTCAACCACCGAATCCGAGATCAGTTTTGGCGACAAACCAGTCGAAGCTTCAGCCAAAACCGAAGCTCCTAAAGCTACTCCTGCAAAGAAGAAAAAAGACTAGACTTGCGCCAGAGCCGCAAGCTCCTTGGCCGTCGCCTCTTCCACATCCTTGTGCAGAGAATTGCCATGCGCGTCCATCGTGACTATCGCCGCAAAGTCTTCGACATCGAGATGCCACATTGCTTCCGGTATGCCAAACTCCATTAGGTCCACACCGGCCACACGCTTCACCGTCCGTGCATAGAATTGCGCCGCACCGCCGATTCCGTTCAGATAAACAGCGCCAAATTGCTTCAATGCCGCACTCGTCTTTGCGCCCATTCCGCCTTTGCCAATCACAACTCGCACGCCATACTTCTCGATGATGGTCGCCTGATAAGGCTCTTCGCGGCTCGAAGTCGTCGGTCCTGCTGCCTTCACATACCAGGTATCGTTTGTCTTCATCATCACAGGCCCGCAGTGATAAATGATCTGCCCGTTGAGATCCACCGGTGGCGGAGTATTCATCAGGTGCGCATGCACCGCATCGCGCCCTGTATACATCCGGCCCCGGATCAACACCACATCGCCAACCTTCAGCGCTCGAACCTGCGCTTCCGTAACCGGAGCAGTCAACACAACTTCGCGTCCCGTCAACGTAAACCCACTGCCCTCGGCCATCTTCTCAATCGGCCTCTCCGGATCCCGATACAGCCACTTCGTGATCGCTCCGCTCGCAACATCAATCCTCACTCCCAGCCTTCGAAATGCCCAGCAGTCATAGGCCACACTTACAAAGAAACTGGCCGGCAAACGGTTCGCTGCCACAACCTTGCAACCAATCAAACTTGCCTTGCCGCCAAATCCCATTGCCCCAATCGAGATCTTGTTGGCCTCGTCCATGATTTCCGCTTCCAGCTTTGCCAACACCGGATCCGGGTTCGTGTCATCAAGCGATCGGAACAATTGTTCCTTCGCCAACCAATACCCATGGGCCCTATCGCTGCCAATGCAAACTCCAATCGCCCCCGGTGCACATCCCTGTCCTTGTGCCTGCCAGACAGCATGCAAAAGACACTTCCGTACTCCTTCAAGATCGCGACCCGCCTTGCCCATATGGTCGAGCGTTGCCGGTAGCGAATATTGAATGTTCTTGTTCTCGCACCCGCCGCCCTTCAGCAGCAGCTTTACCTCAATCTCATTGTGTTCCCACTGCTCAAAATGAATCACAGGAGTCTCATGCCCCAGGTTGTCGCCCGAGTTCGTACCCGTGATGCTGTCCACCGAATTGGGCCTCAGCTTCCCGCGTTTGGTCGCCTCCGCTACAGCCGCATGGATCGCCTTCTTCAGCTCGATCTGATTCACGCCCACCGGAGTATGTACGAGAAAAGTCGGCATCCCCGTGTCCTGACAAATCGGGCCCTGATCCTCGACAGCCATGTCGATATTCGATGCAATAATGCTGAGCGCCTGCGCGCTCTGCGTGTCCGGCGTTTCAGCCGCCATCGTCACCCCCATCGCGGCACGAACATCGGGAGGCAGATTCACTGAGGTCTGAGTGATCAACTCGAGCAGGGAGCTTGCAAGAAATTCCATATCTTCAGCGTATTCTAAGATTCATGCGAATACTCTTGTTGCTTCCGCTCTGTATCTCACTTTTCGCCCAGGCCCCTTCCTCCAAAGAAGCCCTCTCGATGCAGCGACCTCTCAGTGCTGTCATCTCACCCGATGGCAAATACGTCGCATACGTTCTCTCTCGCACCAACTGGGAGGACAACGCCAACGAAAGTGATCTCTATCTCGCCAACATCACTTCCGGTATCAGCCTTAAACTCACTGCCTCCCGCAAAAGCGCCAGCGCCCCAACTTGGTCCCCTGACAGCAATCGCATCGCCTTCCTTTCCAATCGCGCCGGCAAACAGCAGATCTATCTGATCCCCGTCGCCGGTGGCGAATCCTTCCAACTCACCGACCAGGAAACCGGCGTCAACAGTTTTGAATGGACCGATCCCGCCAACCTCTATTTCCTCGCGAACGATGCCGACAGCGCCGCTCTCAAAGAGCGCAAGAAGACTTATGGCGAATTGAGCATCGTCGAAGAAGAGTACACGATGGCTCATCTTTGGCGCCTCAAGGTCACTGACACTCCCAAGCAAAAAGCCGAGCGCCTCAGCGAAGGAGATTTCCATGTCGCCTCTTTCGCAGTAGCGCCCGACGCTAAGAGTCTGGCCCTCGTCACCAAAAAGAATCCCGATCTTTCCACCCTCGGTGCCAATCTCGAGATCCTCGACCCCGCGACCAAAGTTCGCCGCACTCTCGCTGGCACTCGCAATAATTTCGCCGGACTCAACTGGTCCCCCGACAGCAAAGAGATCGCATACACAACGCCCGGTGAAGTTGAGAACAGCTTCTACGCCAACAGCCATATTGAAGTTCGAGCAGTCGCCGGGGGCCCCGCCCGCAACGTCTCGCCGGGAGTCGATGAGCAACCGCAAATTGTCGATTGGACGTCCCGCGGCATCCTCTTCCTCATCCGTAACAAAACGGCCTCCGCGGTCTTTATCTCCAATCCGCAAGCAGCCTCAGTGCAGGAACTCCGAATCGAATCCGGCTGGGCGATCAACAGCGTCTCACTGAGCAAAGACCTCCAGCGCGCCGCTTTCATCGGCGCAGCGACAAACCAGAACCTCGAGGTCTACACCACTCCAATGGGAACCTGGGCCCCGGCGGCTTTGACGACGCTCAAGACCCAGTGGTCCAGCTTCAAACCAGCCAAACGCGAAGTCATTTCCTGGAAGTCAAAAGATGGTGCCGTTATTGAGGGCATCCTCATGACGCCTCCCGATTTCGACCGCTCGAAAAAGTATCCATTGCTCGTCATCATCCATGGCGGCCCCACCGGAATTGATATGCCCCAAGTGACCCCCGACAGCTACTATCCCGCCGAACAGTTCGTTGCCAAAGGTGCCCTTGTCCTCCGCCCCAACTATCGTGGCTCTGCTGGCTACGGAGCCAAATTCCGTGCCCTCAATGTCTCAAACCTCGGAGTCGGGGATGCCTGGGATGTTCTTGCAGGAATCGATGATCTCGCTGCACAGGGCTTTGTCGATCCCCAGCGCGTCGGCAGCATGGGCTGGAGTCAAGGCGGTTACATCTCAGCCTTTCTCGCCACGGCCCATTCTGATCGCTTCAAGGCTCTCAGCGTCGGCGCGGGGATTTCCAACTGGGTCACCTATTACGTCAATACCGATATCCATCCCTTCACCCGTCAATATCTGAAAGCAACCCCCTGGGAAGACATGGAGATCTACCGCAAGACTTCGCCCATGACTTACATCAAGCAGGCAAAGACTCCGGTCCTGATCCAGCACGGCGACAATGACAAGCGCGTCCCTCCGCCCAACGCCTTCGAGCTATTCCAGGGACTCAAAGACAACAAAGTCCCCACCCGTCTCGTCCTCTACAAAGGTTTCGGCCACGGCATCAACAAGCCCAAAGAAGCAATGCATGTAATCGACGAAAACCTCCGCTGGTTCTCGCGCTACATCTTCGCCGAATAGCTCAATCGAGAAAGCGGACTTGCCCGCTCATTCCGGGCCGGATCACCGGGTTCGGCGAAAGAAACTCGACCACCGCTTGCAGGTCTTTGATCTCTTTGATCGTGCCGTTGAGCGGTGCCTCGCCCGCCTCTGTGATTTGCACCAAAGCTCTCCCGCCTGGCGCGAGTTTCTTCGCGAGCGCTTCCGGAATATCGACCACGATCGCCATCGCACCCAAATCAATCGCGATCTCGAAGAGGTCTTCGATATCACGCGTCACTTGCTCACCCGCAGTCTTGTTATGGCCGATCAGCAGGCCCGTCACTGGTGCCTTCACTTCGCCCGTCAGTAAGTCCACATCGGATTCTTCAAGGGCCTCCGACTTCTCTTTCACCCTTGCTCGCGCTTCGTCCACGCCGGATTGCAACGCCCTCACCCTCGCATCCGCACTTTTAGTGGCTTCCTCGATTTCCTTCAAATCTTCGGTCAGCTTTCTGAAGTCCGCATCCGACTTCTCGTAGGTCCTCCTTGCCGTCGCACCTTCGCGAAACAGCTTTTGCTGAAGCACGAAATGACGAGAAGCTGTCTCATGTTCGGATCTCACACGCGCCAGATCCGCACTCGATCTGCTCGCTTCGAGCCGCGCCGCCATCCACTGGCTCTCCACCTCCCCGAGTCTTGCTTTTGCTTTTTCAAGCTCTTCGATTGCGGCTTGCTTGCCGAGCTCGATGCTTGTGTTTCGAATCTTTCCGAGAAGCTGCCCTTCGAACACCTCTTCTCCGTCGCTTACCTCGACCGATTCGAGTGTGCCGTCCACGGGCGCTGGGATCAGGACCGTCTTTTGTGCGCGGAGTTTACCGAGATAGCTCTGATGTATTGGATCAGGAATCGGCTTCGGTTTGTTCGCCTCAACTGCGGCTTTTTGCCTGCGCTGGTATTCCGCATAGCCATACCACCCGCCAGCAACAATCAGAAGCGCAAGCAAGAGAGCCGGGCCGTAGAGCATCCAGCGTGAGCCAAGAAATGAACGGATCAAATCTGATTCTAAGCGTTTGCAACTTTACTGTGCATAGGCTCTGGCAGTATCAGTGCCCCATGCCGGGTTTCGAGCAAGCTCTGCATCACTGATTCCTTATGGAGCAAGTCGGCGAGGGTTGCATGAAAGAGTACCTTCTCGAGCATGTTTTGCAAGCCAAGCCAGAGCGCTCGCATGCTGCAATCACTGTTGTGAACACATACTGTTTCGAGCCCCGCATGCCGACCGCAGAAGCGGTCGCCAAACAGTTTGCCACCCAACGATTCCAGCACCTCACCAATCACGATCATCGATGCAGGATTAGCTAGCGTGTAGCCGCCCGCCTGGCCGCGGACACTTTTCACGAAACCGGCGATACGCAAGAGACGCATCAACTTTGCCACGTTTGGTACTGATAGTCCTTCTGCGCGGCTGATCTCCGGTATACTTAGGTTAGCCCCGTCGCCTCGACTTGCCATCTGCAGGAGACAACGTAAGCCATATTCCTCCTGCGCACTCAGTTTCATAGCGGTATCTTAACTGAAACATGTTAAAAAAAGAAGATATATCAAGATTGCTTAATGTATGATGAGTGGATTTTGTGAGCAGGCTGATTGAAATATTTCCAATGTCATTTCAAATACAACCCATATCTGAGTTTCTTGTTCGGCCCGCATTGCCCGATGCTCTAAGCCGTCTTCCTGAAATTGCAATCAATATTCTCTGGAGCTGGGACCACCAATTGCGAGCGCTTTTTCGCCGATTGGACCCCGTGCTCTGGCGAGAAAGTCATAACCCAGTCTTAATGCTGAGTCGACTTAAGCCAGAGACGCTTGAGAAGGCTGCGGCCGATCCGCGTTACATGGCGGTTTACAAGCGAGCTTGCGAGCGATTTGATGCTTATATGCAAGCACCGCCTGCCTATTCCGACGACAGACTGATCGCTTACTTCTCGATGGAGTACGGTTTGGCTGAATGCATGCCGATTTACTCCGGTGGCCTTGGTGTCTTGAGTGGTGATCACATGAAGGCCTCAAGCGATGAGAACTACCCAATTGTTGGAGTCGGGCTTTTGTACCAGAAGGGGTATTTTCAACAGAGCTTGAACTCCGATGGCTGGCAGCAGGAGCGCACTCCGGTCAACGACTTTTATCAATTGCCAGTGCTACCGGTGCTGCGTGAAGACGGCAATGAATTGATAGTGAAAGTGACCATGCCTGGTGGTGTCGTCTCGATCAAGGTCTGGCACATGATGGTGGGGCGAATCAAGCTTTACCTGATGGATACGAACATCCCGCAGAACACAAGCGCGGAGCACCGGGACATCACCGACCAGCTTTATGGCGGTGATTCTCATACGCGGATCCGGCAGGAGATTGTTCTTGGCATCGGTGGCCTGCGAGCTCTTAACGCGATGGGCCTCAAGCCGAGTGTGTTTCATATGAATGAGGGACATTCTGCCTTCATGCCGCTTGAGCGGACTCGTCTTTTGATGGAAGAACAGAAGCTAAGTTTCACGGAAGCGTTTGAGACTGCCCGCGCAAGCAATATCTTCACGACACATACCAGCGTGCCCGCTGGAATCGATCTATTCGATGGTGGTCTGGTGTTCGAATACCTGAACGCTTATTGCGATGAATCTGGCATCAAGATTGACCAGCTTTTTGCGCTGGGCCGCCGCAATCCCGCTGATACTTCGGAACGCTTCTCCATGGCGATTCTTGCAATGAAAGCTTCTGCCTATCGCAATGCTGTCTCGGTTCTTCATGGGGAAGTATCGCGCGAGATGTGGGCTGAACTATGGCCAGGTCTGCCTGATGCTGAAGTTCCGGTTACGTCCGTAACCAATGGAATTCATTTGCCGACGATGCTCTACGGCGAACTGGCGATGCTCTATGACCAGTACCTGCAACCGGACTGGCGCGAGCGTTACGTTGATCCCCGCATCTGGGACGACGTCAAGGATATTCCTTCGCGCGAATTGTGGGAAGTGCACAAGAAACAAAAGCGCCAACTGGTGCAGTTTGTTCGTGAGCGTTCTGCCAAAGCTGCAGTTCGGAGGAATGCGAGCGCGAGCGAAATCCGCCGACTCGAACAGGTTCTCGATCCGGATGCCTTTACGATTGGTTTTGCACGCCGCTTTGCAACCTACAAGCGCGCGACACTGATCTTCCGCGATGTTGTGCGACTCAAGAAGTTGCTGAATTCGAAAGACCGGCCGGTGCAGATCATCATTGCGGGCAAAGCGCATCCCAAGGATCATCCGGGCAAGACGCTAATCCGCGAGATCGTTCAACTCTCTCGCGATCCGGAACTCGCGCAGCATCTTGTGTTCGTTGAGGACTACAGCCTGCAGGTAGCTCGTGAGATGGTTCAAGGCGTTGACCTGTGGCTCAACAATCCTCGGCGCGGAGAAGAGGCTTGTGGCACCAGCGGCATGAAGGCAGCCATCAATGGCGTGCCGAATCTCAGCATCCTTGATGGATGGTGGGACGAAGCGTACGAGCCTGATCTCGGCTTCGCCCTGGGCGACCGTGACACTTATGAGCCGGGTCAAGATGAGTTTCATGCCTCGGGAATCTACTCGATCATTGAGAACGAAATCCTGCCGCTCTTCTTTCACAGGGGAGAGGATGGCTTGCCGACCGAGTGGTTGGAGCGCGTCAAGAATTGCATCCGCAAGATCAGTCCGCAATTCAACGCGCAGCGCATGATTCAGGAGTACATGCATCGGCTCTATGAGCCAGCCTATGAGGCGGCTCTTTCTTATCGCAAAGATCAATATCAGAACTCGCGCACCAGGGCCGAGTGGTCTCTCAAGGTGCAGTCGGCCTGGGATCGATTGCGTTTTGTCGATCTCGGGCCCAAGCCCGATGGCCTGTTGACCAGTGGGCAAAACATGCCATTTCGCGTTACTGTGGACCTTGCGGGTCTTGAGCCCGGAGACGTGCGAGTAGAAGCTCTAGTTGGTGTCGTTGCTTCTGGTGGCACGCTGGAACAAACAGAGGTGGTTGACCTCAAAGCGACGGAATGCAATGAGGCATTCTGCGTATTTGCGAGAGATTACTTACCGAGACAGACGGGTCGTCTCGGCTATGCTCTTCGTATCAGCCCAAATCATTTTACTGATCCGCTTACGCGGCCTTGTGGTGCTCTTATCCGCTGGGCCTAAAACATTTTGCTGGAATCTTGTTGGATTCTGTGATACACAAAGGATGGATCAACGTTTCGCGCAGGGATCCTTCGTACAGGTCCTTCCAGCTTTGGGAGCAACGCGGAATTGATGAGCAATCTCCTCTTGTCGAACACACCAATGGATTTTTCACGAACGCGGCAAATGTCACGTTTTTCAAGGAGTAAACAGACTGCATGGACAGCGATCGCAAATATTCGCAACATGGCTACCAAGACCAAGGTGGCGGGCGCCGCGAAGACAAGCCAAAATTTGGCGCACCCAAACCTCCTTTAGACATAACCGGCCCGCGACTGCCGCGACTGGTTGAGAACGTCACTGCATCACGCTGTTGGAATTGCTCCACGATGTTGATGGACGGTATCGACGTTGATGCCAAGTGCCCGAAATGCAGTTCGGATCTGCATTGCTGCAAGCAGTGCACGTATTTCGAACCTTCTACCCGATTTCAGTGCCTGAAGCCAATCCCTGAAAGAGTAAATAAGAAAGACCTGGCCAACCCTTGCACCTTCTTTAAGCAGCGGGTCACGGTTGCCAGGGATACGCCGGGAGGCCGACAGGTACTCGGTGGCTCGAGCAATCCCACGACCTCGCGCCCACTTGAGCAGGTGCCTCCGCCGCGCAGCCCTCAGGCAGCGAAGGCGGCTTTCGACAGCTTGTTCAAGAAGTAGCTATCACATCCATAAACTGGTAGGAGATCATGTGAAGCGCAATCATATGGGCGTCTTCAATGCGTCCCATGTGTGGCTCCGGCGTATGAATCTGCAATTGAACCAGAGGTCCGAGTTTGCCGCCATTGCGTCCCGTCAAGCCAATCGATTTGCAGCCAATTGAGTTCGCGTATTCGATCACGCGCAATACATTCGGTGAGTTGCCCGACCCGCTGATTGCAATCACCACGTCACCGGCTGAGGCGAAATTCTTGAACTGCTCGAGAGCTGCATCGTGGTAATCCACGTCGTTGGAATACGCGGTGAGAGTCGGCATGTTGTCATGGAGTGACAGAATCCTGAAGCGCTTTTCTCTTTGATAGCTAGTGTTTCGACCGCCAAGACCGACTCCCTTATAGTTGTCACGAAGGGAAAATAAGAAGGAAGGAATTTCCACAGTCGTCGTAAACGGTGGCTGTGGAAAACGCTCGTGAGCCTTGGCGGAAAGTTCGTCATAGTGGAAC
>JANXLY010000426.1 GCA_025354885.1 Acidobacteriota bacterium
GCGCCCCGCCCTCGGAGGGAACTGCTCACAACCGGGTGAGTCGGCCGTCTCTGGCGTGAATCAGGAGGTGCCGACTATCCGGTGTCCATGCATTGGCAAATGGAAGGGGGTTGTTAAAGTCCCCGCATGAGCTATATTGCGGAGACTTTAACAACCCCCTTCCATTTGCCAATGCATGGACACCGGATAGTCGGCACCTCCTGATTCACGCCAGAGACGGCCGACTCACCCGGTTGTGAGCAGTTCCCTCCGAGGGCGGGGCGCCGCGGAAATTGAATCTGGCAATGGAAATCCTCTCGCAGCCAGCGATTTCTCCCGACGGACGGAGGGTCGGGTTCACTGGAGGTCAGACCAAGAGTGAAGTGTGGATGATTCAGAATCTATTCGCGGAGGATCGAGCCGTGAAGTAACGCGGTTCACTTCGCCACTTCAAATTCTGTTCGCTGCGGCGCTGCATCTTGATCTTGTGGCGCCGCAGTTTCGTCTCGGACGAGCAGTTCCTCGATGCGGGGGACCGCAGCATTCTTTAGACGCCGTGAGTTGCGGCAGATACTTCCGACGCCTCCAGCCCACATGGAAGAGCGTAAGAATATCGCAACGAGAATGGTATTGGCTTAGCCGACGAGCCACTTGGTGAATTCGCCTTCGCCGTGGACGTCGGTGAGGCGTTGGTCGCGGCCCTGGAAGCGGTAAGTGACCTGTGTGTGGTCCACGCCTAACATGCGGAATATTGTGGCGTGCATGTCGTGGACACTCTTGCGCTCTTCGACCGCGCGCAAGCCGAATTCATCCGTTGCGCCGAGGGCGCGACCGCCCTTGGTTCCTGCGCCTGCCATCCACATCGAGAAGCCGTAAGGATGATGGTCTCGACCGTTTTTGCCTTCTGCAAGGGGAGTGCGGCCGAACTCGGTGGACCACACCACAAGAGTTGAATCGAGGAGTCCGCGGCCTTCGAGATCGGAGAGGAGACCGGCGATGGGGAGATCGCTTTTCTTGGCCATCTTGTTGTGACTGCCGAGCAGGTCGTTGTGAGCGTCGTCCCAGTCGTCACCAAGGTTGGTGCCGGAATAGAGTTGCACAAAACGGACTCCACGTTCGACGAGGCGGCGGGCGAGGAGGCACTTACGGCCGAAATCATCAGTCGCGGTTTCGCCGATGCCGTAGAGTTTTTTGGTGGCTTCGCTTTCGGTGGAGAGGTCGACAACATCGGGGGCTTCGGACTGCATGCGGTAGGCGAGTTCGTAAGAGGCGATACGGGCGTCGAGATTGGTGTCGTCTTCACGGCTGGCGGAGAAGCGGCGGTCCATTCGAGAGATGAGCCCGAGGGTTTCTTTCTGTGCTTCGCTGCTTACGCCTTCTGGAGATGCGAGGTGGAGGACGGGATTCTGACCGCCACGAAAGACAGTGCCCTGGAAGACGGCAGGCAAGTAGCCGCTGCCGTAAGCGCCTGCACCGCTCTTCATTGCGCCATCACTCATGACGACGAAGGAGGGGAGATTCTTGTTCTCGCTGCCAAGACCGTAGATGGTCCATGCGCCGAGTGAGGGGCGACCGGGAAACTGACTACCGCTGGTGCGCAGATAGATTGCCGGAGCATGATCGAAGGCATCGCCGTAGCAACTGCGGATGACGGCGAGCTTGTCGGCGTGCTGCTGCAAGTTGGGATACAGGTCGCTGATTTCGAGGCCACTTTGGCCGGAACGGGTGAAGTTCCAGGGACTGCCGCGCATGAGGGCTTTGCGGTAGTCGATGCGACCGGTAATCATTCCCTGCCCTACGCTGCCCGGTAAGGGTTGACCGTCAAATTTCTTTAGCGTTGGTTTGGGGTCGAAGGTGTCTACGTGGCTTACACCGCCGTGCATGAAGAGGAAAATTACGCGCTTGGCACGAGCCTGGTCTGCGGCCTGGGCGACCATGTTCGCGACGGCGATAGAGCCGAAGCCTCTGCCTGCATCGAGAAAAAACTGACGACGGGATTTTTCGTAAGTCATGTGAGTCCTTAGTCTACGTAGAGGAATTCGTTGGTGTTGAGTAGGCCCCGGATGAGTTCGCGACGGGCGGCGAATACAGTGCCGAGGAGTTTTGTCTGCTTGAGAAGAAATTCGTTGGCCATTGCAATTTCATTTTCGTCGGGATTGCGCTGCAGGATTTGTTGCCAGATAGTAGTGAGGTTGCCGTTGCTCGATTTGGCTAGTGAGTTTGCCTGATCTACTGTGAAATTGCTATTCAGGAGGCTGAGGCTTTGGGTGGAGGTTGTGGAAGTCTCGCGGCGGGAACAACTGAGCACGCCTTCAGGACGATCGAAGACTTCGAGGAGGGGCATGCGGTAGGTGCGCTTGACGAGCATATAAATAGAGCGGCGAGTGTGTTCTTTGGGGTCGAGGGTAAAAGGCCAGGCGTTGTTGGCTGGCTGGCTGAGGCCGAAGAGTTCTTCGGAAGCGAGTTGCGGGACGACGGGGCGACCGTGCATCTTTGCATTGAGTGTGCCTGATGCAGAGAGCACTGAATCGCGAATCTCTTCCGCTTCGAGACGGCGACGGGTGAAGTGGGAGAGGTATTGATTTTCGGGGTCTTTTTCGCGGGCCTCAATGCTGCCGTTGGCAGACTGCCGGTAGGTGGCAGAGAGGAGGATGTTGCGGTGGAGTTTTTTGATGCTCCAACCGTCTTCGACGAATTTGACAGTGAGCCAATCGAGGAGTTCGGGATGGCTTGGAGCGGCACCACGTGCTCCGTAGTCACTGGTAGTAGAAACGATGCCGCGACCGAAGTGGTATTGCCAGACACGGTTGACCATGACACGGGCGGTGAGCGGGTTGTTGGGAGAAGCGATCCATTCTGCGAGGGCAGCGCGGCGGCGGGTGGTTAGAGAATCGAGAGGCGGCTCGGGGATGGTGCCGCCACCTAGGGCGGTGAGAAAACCGGGCTGCACTTCTTCGCCGTAAGGAGTGCCTTTGCCTGGAACAAAGGTCTTGGGGGATTCGCGGCCTACATCAGTGATGCCAGGTGAGAATGGCCCCGGATTGACGTTGGCGAAGAGGCCCAGGAGGCGGGCTTTTAGCTTTTCCAGTTGCGTCTTGTCTGCGTCGTTGAGGATGGCCCAGAGTTGGTCATCGGAAGGATTGACCTGCTTCATGTGGGCGTCGTGGAGCGACTTCTGGACTGGAGTGCGCTTCTCTTCTTCGACTGCAAAAGCTTCCTGAATTTCGGGGCTGAGTTTGGCCAAACGTTCTGAGCGGAGTCGATCATAGTAGGGCTTTTTGAGAGTGGCGAATTCGCTACCGAGGTCATGCAGCTTGAAGTTGCGAGTGTTTTCGCTCAGATCATAGCCCCTGGCGTTGTTGTAGTGAAGGAAAACGCGGGACTTCTGGAAGGGGGTAAAGACGGCTTGCAGGCGGAAATAATCCTTCTGCGAGATGGGATCGTATTTGTGGTCGTGACAGCGGGCGCAACCTGCGGTGAGGCCGAGGAAGACGCTTGAGGTGGTGTCGGTAAAGTCTGTGAGACTCTCGATACGATTGATGTCTTCCACCTTGTAGAGCATGTCGCGATTGGGGCCGACGTTGTAGTAGCCGGTGCCCTGCTGCTGTGTGGGATCTTCAAAGAGTTCGTCGCCGGCGATTTGTTCTTTGACGAATTGATCATAGGGCTTGTCGGCATTGAAGCTGTCAATGACATAGTCGCGATAGCGCCAGGCGTAAAGAGTGAAAGGGTCTTGTTCAAAGCCGGCAGTGTCGCCGTAGCGGACGAGGTCGAGCCAGTGCTTACCCCACTTTTCACCGTAATGTTTGGAAGCGAGTAGGCGGTCGACGAGGCGGTCGTAGGCGTCGCTGCGATTGTCGGCCAGGAAATCGCTGAGTTCAGTTGGGGTGGGTGCGAGGCCCGTGAGGTCGTAGGTCAAACGACGGGCGAGGGTGCGGCGATCGGCTTCTTTTGCAGGTTGTAGCTTTTTTTCACTGAGCTTGGCGAAGATGAAGCGATCGATTTCGTTGCGAGCGCCCGGGAGGGCGGCGGGGATGCCTGCGGGTTTGGGTTTGTTGAATGCCCACCAGGTTGGCTGCTCGATCCTGTTGGCGTTGGTGTCAGATGGCCACTTGGCACCGGATTTGATCCAGTCGCGGATGATGGCGAGTTCGGGTTCTTTCAACTTGCCTGTGGGCGGCATCATGGCGCGACCCTTGCCGTTCATCATCAGCCACAAGCGGCTGTCTTCGGGATTGCCCGGGGTGATGATGCCGTTGGCGAGATCGCCCGGTTGATCGAGGCGCAGACCGGCCATTGCCGCGCTACCGTGGCAGGCATAGCAATTCTTGCTTAGAATCGCTGTTGCCTTCTGGGGCAAGCCCTCGTCGGCTGCGGAGGCGATGGCAACAAAAATAAAATATTTCCACATGTGGCTACGATGATTCTATAAGATCGAATTTAGCAAAATGAAAGTACTCTCATTTATCTTCGTGCTGCCCCTCGTGGTTGCAGCTGTCGAGCCCGGCGGAAAGCCCTATATGAACGAAATCCGTATTGAGCGGCACAAGGCAATCCCGATGCGTGATGGCGTTACGATTTACGGCGATGTCTATCGTCCTGCAGCAGAGGGACGCTATCCGACCATCATTACGAGAACGCCCTATGGCGTGCAGCGCGATGGAATGCACGAAGCGCATATGAAGTTCGCGCAGCGTGGATATTCCGTAGTATTGATCGACAACCGTGGTCGCTATGAAAGTGGTGGGAATTGGGATCCGTTTCGCTCGGAAGCACAAGACGGGTACGATGCGATTGAATGGGCAGCGAAACAGAATTTCTCAAATGGCAAGGTTGCAACGCAGGGTGGGTCTTATCTTGGACACGTGCAGTGGGCGGCGGCCAGCCAACAGCCACCGAGCCTGGTGGCGATGTTTCCTGCTCTTGCTTCGACGAATATTTATGCCAACTGGCTTACGCATGGCGGGGCGTTTCGCCTGAGTTTCAACTTTGGTTGGGGAGTGGTGCGGATGCCGAATCGGATCATGCTGCCTCAGTATTTTCATACCGAGGCGTTTGTTCCGGAAGAGTTGAAGTACGAAAACATTCTGATGCATTTGCCGCTCAACACCGGGGATTTGAAGAGCGCGGGATCGGAAGTGAAGCATTACCGCGACTGGCTGGCACATTCCAGTTATGACGCCTATTGGAAGGCGATCAGCGATGAAGAGCGGATGGACAAGATGCAGGTGCCAGCGGAAGTGTCTGGAGGCTGGTTTGATATTTTTCTGGCCGGAACGATCAACGGCTACACGATGATGAAGCAGAAGGCGGCGACTGAGCGAGCGCGGAAGAATACGCGGATGATCATCGGACCTTGGGGGCATGGACCTTCGCAAAAATACGGAGATGTCGACTTTGGGGCGATTGCGATGGTTGACCAGTTTGAGGAGGAATTGCGCTTCTTCGATCACAACCTCAAAGGATTGCCGAATGGGCTGGACAAGAATCTGCCGGTGAAGATTTTCTACATGGGGGTTAACAAGTGGAGGACGGAGGCTGACTGGCCGCTGCCGAATACGAATTACCGCGAGTTGTATCTGGGGGGAAGTTCGGCTGCCAACTCTGTGCGCGGAGGGGGGAGCCTGTCTTTCACGAAAGCTGATGCAGCGAGCATCGATGCGTATCGCTATGACCCTATGAATCCAGTGGCTACACTTGGCGGCAACAACTGCTGCGGTACGCCGACGCTGGCAGGCCCGAAGGATCAACGGCCGATTGAGAAACGGAATGACGTTCTTGTCTATACGAGCGAGTTTTTGAAAGACCCGCTGACGATTGCCGGGCCGGTGAAGATGAAACTCACTGCAGCGACCGATGGTCCGGATACGGACTGGATGGTGAAGCTGGTGGATGTGTATCCGAACGGCTTTGCAATGCCGGTGGCAGAGGGGATCCTGCGGGCCCGCTTCCGCAACGGACTGGACAAGCCCGAGTTACTTACTCCTAATACCGTTTATAACTTTACGATAGATATGGTGGGGACGGCTAATACGTTTCTGCCGGGACACCGGATCCGCATTGATATTACTTCGAGCAATTTTCCGCAATTCGATCGCAACCCGAATACTGGCGAGGCCCTTGGCAGCGCCACGAAGACGCGGGTTGCATCGCAAACCATTCACCACGGCGGGCCCAGGCCCAGCCACATCGTGCTGCCGGTCGTCAGCAACCCCTAGATTTTAGAATTTTTACAGGAGCCTTAACCATGTCCTCACGCCGAAGCTTTTTTGAAACGATGGCCAGCTTGCCGCTGTTTGCCAGCAAATCGTCTGCAGTCAAACTGAAGACCCCTGATTACTTTAAGGAGTTGGGTGTCAAACCCTTTATCAATGCAGCGGGGACTTACACGACACTGACGGCATCGCTGATGTCGCAGGAGACGATGGATGCGATGGAGTATGCATCGAAGCACTTTGTGAACCTGATGAAGCTACAGGATGCAGTGGGTGCCAAGATTGCAGGGCTTTGTGGCTCTGAGGCGGCGATGGTTACGAGCGGAGCTTCAGGTGCTCTGACCGTTGGTACAGCGGGCTGCATCACTGGTACCGACAACAAGGCGATCTTACAATTGCCAGATTTGACGGGTCTGAAGAACGAAGTGCTGGTGCAGAAATCTCATCGCTATGGCTATGACCATGCCGTGCGTGCGTGTGGCGTCAAGATGGTTGAGATCGAAACGGAAGAAGACTTTCATCGGTTGGCTGGGCCAAGAACCGCGATGGCGTTATTTTTTAACGACAACGGAGCGAAGGGGAAGATTGACTCCAAGGGCTGGGTGCGCCTGGGTAAGCAGCATGGAATACCGACCTTTAACGATGCATCGGCCGATGCGCTGCCGGTGGAGCGGTTGTCGCTTTACACGAAGATGGGTTTTGATCTTGTTACGTTTTCGGGGGGCAAGGGGATTTGTGCGCCACAATCGACTGGATTTTTGCTGGGACGCAAGGATCTGATCGAAGCGGCTCGATTGAATACGAGCCCTTATTCGGATTCGATTGCGCGGGGCATGAAGGTGAACAAGGAAGAAATGGTGGGAGCTCTGGTGGCGCTTGAGTCTTATATGAAGCGGGACCATGAAGCAGTGAATAAGGAATGGGATCGCCGTGTCGAGACCATTCGAAAGGTGGCAGGGAAGTATCCGACTGTAAGTTCCAAGGTGGATGTGCCGGAGATCGCCAATCATACGCCGCACCTGAAGATGAGCTGGGACCAGTCGAAGATCAAGCTCAGTCCGCTGGATGTGAAGAAGATTCTGTTTGAGAGTGAGCCGTCGATTGAAGTGACGCCGTCTACGAGCAAGGACGAACTGGTTGTGACGGTATGGATGCTGAAGCCGGGCGAAGCCGAAGTGGTTGCCCGACGCATTGGTGAAGTATTGAAGGCGGCTGTCGCCTAAATATAGGCGATGACGTCGATTTCAACGAGGCTGTTGCCGGGGATTCCACCGGCAGCAGCGATGGTGGTGCGTACTGGAGGTTCCGTCCCGAAGCGGCCCTGGAAGACCTCGTTCATGCCTGCATAATCTTTCAGATCGTTCAAGTAAACGTTGCATTTCAGCACTTTGTCCATCGAAGATCCGGCGTTTTTGAGTTCGTTCTCGACTTCTTTCAGGACGTGATCGGTGTGCGCCTTGATGTCGCCTTCGAAGTGGGCTCCTTTGCCGGCTACAAAGACCAGGTTGCCGTAGCTGACCCCGCCATTGAACAAGGGAGTTTTGGCGGGTTTTGGACCTTTGCGGTGTACTTTCTTTTCGAGGGAAGCGCTGGCTTGCGCGAAGAGATTGGAGGCGGAGGCCAGAGATCCAGCGAGAAAAGTGATGGCGGCCTGGTAGAAGCGATTTCGAGTCATGAAGATTCCTTTCTGACAGTCTTTCACAAAATTTTTACAAGAGGTATTGCAGATTGCGTACAACACGATATGCTATCTGCACGGACCCTATCGCTATGCTTGAACGCTATCGCTATGTATCTCCAGACGAAGATCCCGAAGATCTGATGGAAGAGAATGTCACCTTCGGGAATGAAACCTCTGAGTATAACTACGACGAGGATGATGAGGAACTGATCCACGACGTGGAAAAGGAGCTGACAACACCTGTGTTTGCGGCCCCGCCGCCTCCTCCTCTTCTGCCTCCAGTGGCAGCTGAAGTGGTTGCTCCGCCCGTTGTCGAAGACAAGCCTGCTGTGGCGAAGCCAGATGCGCCTAAGAGAGCGGCAAAGGATAAGGCCGTTGTTGCGGCGAAACCAGCGCCAGTTGCGGCTGTGGTTGCAGCAGCGCCCGCCAAGAAAGCTGCCGTAAAGAAGGTGCCCGTCAAGAAAGCAGCAGTTAAGAAAGCTGCTGCGAAAAAGATTGTCGCCAAGAAGGTAGCAGCCAAGAAAGCTCCGGCGAAGAAAGTTGTCGCCAAAAAGGTTGTTGCGAAGAAGGTAGCAGCCAAGAAGGCTCCGGCGAAGAAAGTTGCTGCTAAGAAGGTTGTGGCCAAGAAGGTAGCAGCGAAGAAGGCTCCGGCGAAGAAAGCCGTCGCCAAGAAAGCTGCTCCTAAAAAGGTAATCGCCAAGAAGCCTGTTGCGAAAAAGAAAACCGCCCCCGTCGCCAAGAAAGTGGCGAAGAAGGCGGTAAAGAAGAACGCTAAGAAGCGTTAGCCTTCTTTTACGGTCTTGCGACAGCGTTGAAAGAGTTCGATCAACGATTCTGCGTGAGAGTCAGCGGAATTGGACCCCTTGGCTCCAAATCCGGTTTGCGACCCGCTCGATTTGCCGTATCCTGTTTGAACAGCAATGAATTTCATCAGCTCGAGAGCAACCTCATCTTGATTGTTCTTTGCGCTATCTTCGGTAGTGTTTTTCGGTTCAGCCATGACGTCACTACTTTAGCGCACATGCCATGCCAGTAACTGCAACATCCTGGTTGCGCCCATTGCGCGGGGGTTCTCAAACCCATCTTTTCAAAGCTGCTGACGGGCATCACTATGTCGTAAAACTGACGAGCAATCCGCAGGGTCTGAGGACACTGGTGAATGAATGGATCGCCCAACGCATGCTGAGCTACCTGAAGATTCCCTGCCCTGAGGTGGAAATCATTGAAATTCCGCTGGCACTGATTGAAGCTAGTCCCGCGCTTGGGATCACGAGAAACAAGACCGTCTATCCACCGCCGGCAGGCTGGCATTTCGGATCGAGATTTCCCGTGGATCCGAATCTTTTGGCGGTGCATGACATCTTGCCCGATATGCAATTGATGACGGTACGCAACCTGCATCATTTTGCTGCGGCTCTTGCGTTCGATAAGTGGACTGCGAATGCGGATTCGCGGCAATGCGTTTTTTATCGCGCCCGTCTACTCGATGTACTGGGGGATGAAGAAGCTGGGGCAGCCCCTGAGTATGCGCTGCGAGGGCTGGTGGCGACGATGATCGATCACGGGTACTGTTTTAACGGGATCTACTGGGACTTTCCCGATGCCCCTGGATTCGGACTCTATCATCGATCCGAGGTGTACCGGAAGGTCCGCGGCTGGAACGATTTTGAGCCTTGGCTTGAGAGGATCAGGAATTTTCCGGAGACGCTGCTGGATCGGGCGATCCACGAGATTCCACAGGCCTGGCTTGCAAGCACGAGCGAAGATGATCTAAGCGGCCTGGTTGAGAAGATCCTGAGGCGACGCGGTAAGGTGGCGAGCCTGATTGAAGCTACGCGCGAGCGTTTTCCGAATCACTTTCCCAATTGGCGTTGAACTTCATCGGCAACCCAGCGGGCGGTCCAGGGAGCGAGCAGGATTCCGTTGCGATAGTGGCCATAGGCGGCGATGCAGCGCGAGTGGATTCTTTGTACCACCGGGAATCCATCTGCTGTGGCCGGGCGCAAACCCAGCCAGGAATCGTCGAAGGAGAGCCCTTTGAGGGGCGGCCAGAGAGTTTGAGCGCGTTGTTGCAGATCTGAGATCCAGGTTGGATCGGTGGATCGATCGAAGCCGATGCGCTGCTCGGTAGACCCGGCGATGACGCGGCCGTTTTGGCGCTGGAAAACGTAGGTATGTCCGTCACGAAGGATCGAAGAGAGGCTGCCACGGGCAATACCATCCCAGGCGAGCAGGTATCCCTTTACTGGCTCAACAGCAGGGAGATCGCCGAGTTGGCTCGACCAGGCGCCAGCGCAGACGATGACCTGTTCGCCGTTGAGATCGTCGAGGTGGTCGATTTTACGGAACTCGAGCTTGGTTGTTTTATCCAGTTCACGCAAGAGATCTCTCGGGTCTACGTGGCCATCTTCGGTGGGTGTAGGCGGGCAAAAATCGATGTTTCCGCCGAGGGCAGTTACCCAAGACGGATACATGGCTGCGGATTGCAGTGCGCGCTGCTGCCAGGTGTCATCGGGAAAAGTTTCCCCGTGGGCAGCGATCATGCCGGCACCAGCCCAACTTGAGCTTCCGGTGCGCTCGCGATCCATTTCATAAACCACGACATCGAAAGATCTGCGGCGCAATTCCCAGGCGCAGCTCAAGCCGATCAGTCCACCACCAACAATTTCAATCACTACACAATAGAATAAAGGTTTCATGCACGATCTCATGTTGGTAAACGAGTGTGTCCTGCCCGCAGGCTCGAAAACCATGACTCCGGGACAAGTGGGCGCGGTCAATGGATGGGGTGTCTTCTCGACATTGCGTGTACATCAAGGAGTGCTGTTTGCCTGGGAACGGCATTTTGCAAGGATGGCAAAAGATGCGGCGTTGTTGCGGGTGCCATTTCCTGACGATTCCCGATGGCTGGAAGCGCAATTGCTGGCTTTGGTGGCAGCCAACGGCGCTGTGGAATCCACCTTGAGGGTGATCGTAATGAGGAACAAGGGCGGCATGTGGGAAGGGCCGGGCATCGAGCGTCCCTTTGAACTTTTCGCTTTTACTACCGGGCTCAAGAACTGGGGCACGGAAGTTCGGCTGGGTCTGTTACCCCAAGCCAGGCATGCGGCAAATCTGTTTGCAGGGACCAAGATGTTGAGCTGGAGCTTCAATCTCTGCATGTATGAAGAGGCGCACGAAGAGGGCTTTGATGAAGTAGTGCTGCTGAATGAGCATGGTGAGGTGAGTGAACTGACCTCTGCGAATCTGTTTGCCGTTTTCGGCAATGAAGTATTGACGCCCCCGCTCAATTCCGGTTGTTTGCCTGGAGTCACAAGAGCTTTGCTGCTGGAAGAAGTGGGAGTGCCTGGCATTGTGATTCGAGAAGCGAAGCTGATGCCGAAGGATCTGGAAGCGGCGGATGGCTTGTTTATCACTTCTTCGACTCGTGACCTGCTTAGGGTGAAAGAAGTGCAGTCGTTACGGATTCAGCAAAGCGATGAGGTGCGAGCCAGGCTGAATCTGGCTTTTTGGGATTATCTGGACCGTTACTGTGAATCGAGAGCCAGCATCCGGGCATAGCCGCGCCGAACGTTTTGGGGCACCGCAAAAGCATCGAAGTCGAGTGGGTGGACCCATTTCAGGTCTTTGCTCTCCGGGCTGATCACAAGGTCGGTCTGGTCTGTTCGAAATCCCACGAGAACGTCATGATGCAGGTGATATGGCTCAAGCTGAACCCCGTTTTTGAGTTTGGGTGGGATGCCGTGGACATCGGCTCCAATGATCGTAGGGGAATGAACGGCAAGTCCTGTCTCTTCAAGCACTTCGCGTGCCGCTGCGGCGAGAATATCGGTATCTTCGACTTCGATGTGACCACCTGGCAGGAGCCATCGATTTAGTCTCCCGTGGAGCACCATCGCGACGGCATGCCCAGCGGGATGCAATACGAGGCCCGTTGCGGTGAGGTGACCAGCTTCAAACTGGAGGCGGGAATAAGGGGCTGAAGTGCAGACAAGGAGCATCTCGATCAATTCGATGCTTTTTTCATCGCCAAAGAAGGGCATCTCGAAACGGGGAGGTCTCATAGGGGGAGACTCTAATGCTATTACACGGTGCTGCCGATAGATAAGGGACGGACAGGATCAGTGAAGTGACACCGACATTGGTAAGGTCTTGCGGTTTTGGACTCGAAGAGGGTTAGAACTAGGAAACTCGACCGATGTTGACCATAGGGACTATTCTCAGGTTTAAGCAAGAAACCTTAGAAAACAGCCTGAGGGGGACCTGAGAACAAGAGGTTTCACTACCTACAGACTAGGAAGTAGTTCTAGATCCGGTTATTCTGTCATTGGGAAACAAGTACTATCCATGCGATGCGGTTACTGCAAAGGTAAAATCGGCTTCTGGCGGGCACTCTCTGACCGAGAGTTCTGCAACGAAGAACATCGCCGTCGCGGACGGGCTGTCAATGCTCGAAACGCGCGGGAAAGCCTGATTTATGGGGACGAGGATCTCTACGAGATTGTACAGGATGAGAAACGTAGTAAGCAGAAAACGTCGAAGGCCCAAGCTCAGGTAATAGTAGTTCTTTCTGCGATCATGATTGCGGTGTTGGCCTTCTCGGCGGCAACGGGAAGTACGGGATCTCAATCGATGAGTCAGAAAGCGGTTTCGCTTTCAGGGGAATTCTCCCGCAGCAATCCGATTTTGGCGCAGGCCAATGAGTACCTGAAAGCAATCATTCCGCAGAATTCTCCAGTTAAGATTCACGACGATTTTGCTAGTGGAGTTAGTGGCTGGCTGGGTGGGCGGGCCTCGGAATGGGACAATGATCGCGGGCAAATGCGACCAACGGGGTTGAAGATCTGGCGGCCGTCTGTAAAGCTGGCGGATTACCGCATGGAATTTGAAGGACAGATTGAGAAGAACGCGATGAGCTGGGCGTTTCGGGCACCGGATCTGCGCAATTATTATGCTTCGAAGATTGTAGTGAGGAAATCGGGTGCACTACCGGTAGCGGATCTAGTGCGCTACACAGTGCTCAATGGAGCAGAACGGGACCGTCAGCGCTTACCGTTGCCGCTTTCGATTCGGGCAGACACGCTGTATCACGTTCAGATGAGTGTTCGAGGGAATCAATTTGTGACCCGAGTGAATGGGCAAATTGTGGACACCTGGACGGATAGCCGTCTGAAGCGCGGTGGTATTGGATTCTTCGCCGATAAGGGTGAATCCTCTTCGATTCACTGGGTGGATGTGAAGGAAGAGCGCGAGGGAATCTTTGGCAAGTTGTTTGCGATGGGATTGATTGTCAGCCCGGCTTCGCTTTACGTCTACGAGTAAGATCGCAGACCAGCTTCTTGCCGAAGATACGGTAGCGTAATCGGGCGATCCGGTCGTATACGAAGTCTCGTAAACCAGTTGGGAAGATTCGCAGCAGCTTTGCGATGGTCCAGATGCCACCCAGAATTTCGAGAGCCCGCAGTGCAGCGTCGCTTTTGATCCTTGCTCGTCCAGACTCAATCAACACGACAGAATCTACGTAAGTTGGCGAGAGGCCAGCTTTAGCGAGCAAAGCGATGCCTTCTTCGGATTGCAAGGGAATGAACTCGAAGCGGGCGGCTGAGTCTCTTTGCATGAGGAACGAGACGAAGCCATCGCAGAGATTGCAATAGCCGTCAAAGAGCAGGCAGGCTTGCGATTTATCTGTCATCGTCGGTTATCATAGGGGTATTGCGGTCGTGGCGGAATTGGCAGACGCACTGGTTTTAGGTACCAGCGGAGAAATCCATTCGAGTTCGACCCTCGACGACCGCACCACTTTATTATCAATCCTCTATTGGTATTTCCCTGCCCTCATTGAAGCCGCTGATTTGCAACTGGTGTGCGGATTGGCGCTGCTAGGGCTTGACGACGGCCCCGTCCATGGTGCGGTCGAGCGGATAATGATAACCCTGGGGAGCCGGCTGAAGCGGGTACTTGGCAGCCAGTGCTTCGTTGACGTCCATGCCGAGGCCCGGCTTGTCATTACCGAATAGAGAACCGTTCCGGATTACGGCGCTGCCGGTTACGACTTCCCTCGCGACATCGGGAAAGTTGTTTTCTTCCTGGATGCCAAAGGCCGGGTGAGAGATATCGACGTGGTAAGCGGCGAGTTGATTGACGGGATCGTTGTCGCCGCCTTCCTGAAAAGCCGTGCGGACGCCGTAGGGCTCGCAGAATGCTGCCAGCTTTTTGGTCGGGGTAATGCCGCCGATCGAAGATACGCGGCAGCGGACGAAATCGATGAGCCTGTCCTGGACCAGGGGCAGGTATTCGAAGGGGTGGGTGAAGAGTTCTCCGACAGCCTGAGGGGTTGTAGTGATCTGGCGGATCTGCTTGTACCAGGCAAGTTGCTCGGGCGAGAGCACGTCCTCAATGAAAAACATCTGGTAGGGTTGCATTCGGCGTGAGAACTCCACGGCGTTGATGCCGCTTAAGTGGCTATGCACGTCGTGGCAGAGCTTGGGCGTGAAGCCTAGCTTTGCGCGGACATATTCGAACAGGGGCGGGATGGTGTCGAGGTAGACGTCTTCGTCGAAGGCCTTGCCGCCTTTGCCATCCGGGATGAAACCGCCGCCGCCATATGCGCCCATTTGAACGCGGATGTGGCGAAAGCCTTTGGCCTGGGATTTCTGGACGTTCTCGACAATGGCCTCTTTGGTATTGCCACTGATATGGTCGTAGCAGGGGACGGCGTCGCGGACTTTGCCGCCGAGGAGTTCGTAAACGGGCATGCCTGCACGCTTGCCTTTGATGTCCCAGAGAGCCATGTCCATGCCGCTGAGGACGTTGTTGTTGACGGGACCGTTGCGCCAGTAGGTGCGGAGGTGGCCGCTCTGCCAGAGGTCCTCGATCTGCTCTGGATTCTTGCCGATCAGCCAGGGAGCGAGGTGCTTTTCAATGGCGGCGATGACGGCGTGGGGCTGGAAATGATTGCTTGCCGATCCGATTCCGTAAAGGCCAGGCTCGCTGGTGATGATCTTGATGAAGATCCAGCGGTAGTTGCGGCCGGCGCTGGTGGCGATCACTTTGACTTCTTTGATTGTCAGGGGAGGGAGGCCCTTGGCGGACGGAGTGAGAATGGGCGTGGCCCAGAGTAATTTCAGAAGCTCGCGGCGGCGCATGGTCTTTATTCGTATCACAGAAGAAGGCTAGGCTCCGACTTACAGGATCCGACTTAATGGATACGGCGGTTCACTGCGGGGGTAGTTGTGCCGTCATAGAGCGGGTTGCCCTGAACGTCGTAGCGTTTGTCGAGAGTGTCCCAGAGTGGAGACATACGGCCGTTGAGGTCCCAGTAGAACTTGCCGCCGATCATGGTCATTTCGGCAGTGAGGTTCTGCTTGCCCATCATTTTGGCACCGTGGACATCGACGAAGCCGAAGTTGCCGTTTTGTAGCGAGAGGACCGTGACATCCGCAGTTGCGCCGACGGAGAGGTTGCCAAGTTCGGTGCGCTTGATCTGCTGGGCGGGGTGCCAGGTGGAGGCTTCGACCACCTGCTGGAGGGTCATGCCCATATTCAGGAACTTGGACATCACGTTGGTCATCTCCTTCATGCCTCCGATCATGGACGAGGTGTGGAGGTCTGTAGAGATGGAGTCTGGGAGGAAGCCCTGCTTGATGGCGGGGACGGCCCAGCGGAAGACCAGGCTGCCACCGCCGTGACCGACATCGAACTTTACGCCGCGCTTCTGGGCGTCGAAGAGGTACTGGCGTACCTTGCCGTTATCATCGAGCATGGGGACGGCGGCGAGGAAGGTGTGGGTGTACATGTCGCCCGGGCGAAGATGCTTGAGGACCAGGTCCTCGTGAGTCCGTT
Source organism: Acidobacteriota bacterium (assembly GCA_025354885.1). Taxonomy (GTDB): domain Bacteria; phylum Acidobacteriota; class Terriglobia; order Bryobacterales; family Bryobacteraceae; genus Bryobacter. The sequence goes on from JANXLY010000426.1 coordinate 15,718, forward strand.
CGGCGCGGAAGGTACCAAAGTCCACCATGATGGGGACATTGGCCATTTCACCAGCCTTGACGGCGTTGTCGACAGCGATCCATTCCGGGCCGGAGAAGTGAGCGGTTTTCACGCCGACGATCAACTCGGGGTACTTCTTGATCATCGCGACAACGGGAGCCGGATCCATGTCCTGCATGTTCTGCTCTACCCTACCGCCCATGCCGGCACCGACGATGTTCAAGAAGGTGAGGACGCGGGTCTTGGACCGTTCGACAATCCGTTTTTTGAAGACTTCGAAATTACGCCAGCCGGGAGTGCCGGCATCGACGACGGTGGTAACGCCGCTGCGCAAAGTGTGGGAGTCGGGGATGACGCTGAGCCGGCCATCGCTATAGGTGGGGCCATCGCCATAGAAGGTATGTACGTGGAGATCGATCAAACCGGGCATGACGTAAAGGCCTTTTAGGTCGATGACTTTTTTGGCCTGTGCAGGGTCGATGTTGGCAGCGACAGCGGCAATTTTCTGGTCTTTGATGGCGACGTCCAGAACGGCGTTGATTTTGTTTTTGGGATCGATGACGTGGCCGTTCTTCAGGAGAACGTCGTAGTTCTGCGCCATGAGGCAGGCCGTGAGGAAGAGGAGGGAGAGAATACGCACCATGCGCGTATTCTATGCCAAGTGGTAGTCGCTTGGCGGCCTCAAGCGTTGTTGCGCACCAAATTTTCGCAGCCTCGAACGGTGAGGGCCATCATTGTGAGTGTCGGGTGATAGGAACCTGTTGTCGGGAATGGGCCTCCGCCAAAAACATAGACGTTCTTGATGTCATGCATCCGGCAGAAGGAATCGACGACACTTGTCTTCGGATCCTTGCCCATCCGGCAACCTCCCACTTCGTGAATCAATGCGCCTGGCGTTGCGATCTGCTTGCCAACGGCCATGATCTCGCCACCAGCTTCGGTGAAGATCTCTTTCATCTGCTCAGTGCCATCTGCCCAGATTGCACGTTCATTGTCGCCATGTGTGCAGGTGATCTTCAAGACCGGAATTCCCCAAGCATCTTTGCGCTCGGGGTCGATCGCGGCGAAGTTGTCAAAGCGCGGCAGCATCTCGCCGGCTGACATATAGATGCGGGCGAAGGCCGGAAAGTGATTTCGCACTTTCTCTTTCAGCGCCTCGCCATAGCCTGGCATGGAAAGTGCGTAGCCGGGGCTCGAAGTCTGCCCACCGCTCATACTCATGCAGTAGCCACGGATGAACTTGGGGTGGCGTTCCTTCAGGTTGCGGTAGTTGGCGATAAAGGCACCACTCGATTTGCCGTCGTCATTGCGAGGTGGTGTGCCTCGCAGTTTTGGCATGAAGCCGGTTACGCTTGCGCCTGAAACCTGATCCATCAGGTAGTGGCCCAGGGTGCCGCTGCTATTGCCGAGGCCTTTGGGGGCGGAGTTCAGCAGGATGCGCGTGGACTCTAGCGTCGAAGCAGCAACGATCACGTACTTGGCTTTGGCTTCGTACTCTATTTTTGTCAAACGATCGATGTAGGCGACGCCACGGGCCTTGCCATCTTTTCCCATCAAGACCGCACGCACTACCGATTCGGGCCGCAAGGTCATACGCCCGGTAGCTTCGGCTGGTGGGAGCGTCGACACGAGGGAATTGAACATTGCTCCCACATCACAACCCTGGATGCAGGCGCCGCAAAAATGACAGGCAGCGCGGCCTTTGTGCGGACGGGTCAATTGGGCCAGACGGCGCTGTGTAACTGGAAGCTTCATCCGCAATGCGGCATTACGAAAGAGCTGTTCGGCGCAGTTGTAGGGCATGCCTGGAAGAAACTTTCCGTCGGGGAGTTGCGGGTAGCCCTCTACATATCCGCTAACTCCAATATGCTCTTCGACCCGGTCATAGTAGGGGGCGATTTCGTCGTAGCCAATCGGCCAATCTTCGCCATAGCCATCGCGAGAAGCCGCTTTGAAATCGAAATCACTGAGCCGGTGGGAGGCACGCGACCAGTGAAGCGAACGGCCACCGACTACTCTTGACCTCACCCAGGTGAATGGCTTGTCGGGGTCGGTCGTGAAGGGATGATCCGGATTTTGGCTCCATAGCAACGGGACCCTGTCTGTCGGTCGAGCAGGTCGTCTGCGCTCGGCGCTGAGTCCGCGACCGGGCTGCTGCCAGGGCCACTCGTGGCGGGCAAAGTCGCGGCCTGCAACTGGCATGGGACCGGCATCGAGCACTAAAACCGACAGCCCCTGCTCGGTGAGTTCCTTGGCTGCAAAACCGCCGCAAGGCCCTGTACCGACGATGATCGCGTCGAATTCGCGCGTTGGTGTATCTCTCGTGATGATCATGTTATTTGGCCGCCTTGAGGTGGTCGGGATGATCGCAAGGAGGATATACCGCGATCGGAACAATGCCCTTGTACTGCAGGTCTTTGAGCAGGCCGACGCTCGAAGTGTAGTAGCCCGACATGGTCTGCGTCTTGAGCCTCACGAAGAATCGATCGAGTTCAGTTTTCGGACTCTCTTCGCCTGCAGCCATTGCTTTCAGAATCGAATCGCGCTGCGTTGCGTTGCATTCGACGAAGTTCTGCTTGTAGTGCTTGTTTGCCTCGGTGTCGACAGCAGCAAGGCCATCGGTCCAGGCCTTTTGCGCAGCGGGTCCCGATGTCGCGACAAGATCGTCGATGAAGCTTGGAACCTGCGCCTCGCGAGCTCCTCCCGAATGCTTGTCTGCAGGGATGATCATTTCGGAAAGCACATCGACGAGCGAAAGCTGAGCTGGTGTAAAGAAGTGCTGCAATTCCGGTGTAGCGCTTGCTGCCCCATGTTCATGCTGCACCTGCGCGTTGAGCGGGATTGCCGCACCGATTACGACCAACTCCATTGCGTCTCTTCGTTTCATTGGTTTGCTCCTTAACCCTCTTGCTACCAGGCATCGCGATTGGTGATCGTCACACGAAATACAGGTTTCTTGCGCTCTGACTCCTCCATCATATTAGTTTGCGAGGACTTTTCCGGGTTATCCTCCCTCCACAAAATGAGTAACCTGTGAGAAATCGTTGGATGGGGTACCAAAAATTGACGGGATGCGAGGGAACCTATGCCGGGTTGTGGGACGGTAATGGTTGACTCAGGACGCGCTGAAGATCGAGAAGGTTGAGCGGCTTGGTGATGTAGTCATCCATACCAGCCTCAATACATTTTTGCTGATCTTCGGGCATGGCATGGGCTGTGATGGCAACGATGCGCGTATGGCGTCCGAGAGATGATTCGAGTGCGCGAATCTGGCGGGTGGCTTCGTAGCCGTCCATGACGGGCATCTGGCAATCCATGAGGACGACATCCCACTCTTCTCTGCGCCAGCAATCGACGGCAAGAAGTCCATTGGCGGCCAATTCGACGGAATGGCCGAGTTTTTGCAATATGGCGGTGGCAACCATTTGATTGACGGGATTATCTTCGACGAGTAGGACGCGGAGTTGGGCGGTGGTGAAAGTAGTATCCGGCGGCGCAGGGGCGATTTGTGGTGTGGATAATGGCGGAAGAAAGGGAATGCGGAACCAGAAACGACTGCCTTCGCCCTGAGTGCTATTTACTCCGATTTGGCCGTCCATGAGGTGGACCAGTCTTTTAGAGATGGCGAGGCCGAGGCCGGTTCCCTCGAAGGCTCGAGTGGTGGTGGAATCAATTTGGGTGAACGGGGTAAAGAGGCCCTTCAGCAAGTGTGCGGGAATACCTATGCCTGTATCGGAGACAGTAAAAAGCAGAGCCGGGGAGTCAGGGACATTTAAGTATTCCAGGGAGAGGCAGACGGTGCCGGATTCTGTAAACTTCAGGGCATTGCCAGCCAGGTTCAGGACAATCTGGCGAATGCGTAGGGGGTCTCCAAGGCCGAAAGGGGGTAGGGATTCATCGATGTCGATAGAGAGCGAAACTCCTTTGGTGCGTGCGGTTGGCCTGACGAGGTTGGCGACGCTGTTTACGACATCTCGCGGGGAATAGCCGGAGAGGACGATACGGGTTTGATCTGCTTCGAGCTTTGAAAAATCGAGGATATCGTTGATGAGCGAGAGGAGGGATTGACTGCTTTGGGTGATGGTATCGAGCATCAGTGTTTGAGTCGGGTCTAACGGGGTATCGCGCAGGAGACTGGCCATACCGATGACGCCATTCATGGGGGTTCGAATCTCATGGCTCATGGTGGCGACGAACATGGATTTAGCGGTGCTGGCATGCAAAGCGGCGAGTCGCAATTGGCGCATGCGAAATGTGGCGGCGGCGGCGAGTAATAGGAGCAAGCCAAGTGCGGCCAAGAAGCCAAGAAGCATCTTTTGGCGAGATTTGAAAAGAACAATCTGTTCGACGGAAGTGACTTCGTTGGGAGTAGCGAGAAACCAGCGGGCGTGGATGTCACTGAGGAGGCCTTCGGAAGCGATGTGGGCGATCTCGTCGCGGAGTATGTCGGCGACGGGCTGGGCGCGAAGGGAGGAGCCGATTCCAGCTTCGACAACGGCTTGGCGCAGTGGTCTGAGGCGGACGTTCTGGCCTAGACATTCAGGGACGCCAGCCATCAGAGCGGCGGTGGCTTCGCGGAGTTCGGCGAAGGCAGCAACCGCTTCGCCGCTGCAAACGGCGGAGAGGACTTGTCGCCAGTCTTTTTTTTGTAGGATGGTTGCGCCGGGAAGGATTCTGACAGCGTAAGCTTTGAGGAAGTAGGAAGGGCCGGTGGCTACGAGTTTACCGGCGAGTTCGGGCTGAGGGGTGGTGCCTTGCGGGGCCCGTTGAAGCAGGCCGTAGAAGGATTCAAACCAGGTAGCAGTGATGTAGGGCGCGCGGGCCATGCCCGGTACATTCGTGGATCGAGGGAAAAGATCGATGGCACCGCTCTTAAATGCGGCAGCTGCTCCTTGAGGGATGAAGACCCATTCCAAGTGAATGCCAGCACGGCGGGCGGCTTCGGAGATCACGTCCTTTCCAAATCCGGCGGGAGCTCCGTTTGCATCTTTGAAAATAAATGGCTCCGTCTGGTGGTAGCCGATTTTCCAAGATTGGGAGCGTAGCGAGCGAATCGCTTCGTTGCGGCGCATTAAGAAGAGGCCGAAGCAAATGAGGAAAAGTACCGAAATGACCAGAATCGCGGATTTGCTGGTGAGGAAGGCAAGGAAAGATCGGGACCGGAATTGATTCGGCATTGATTGCGGCGGTTGAGAATCCTTGATTCTACTCCACTTTAGCAATATCGACCAGTTTGATAGCTTCTGATAGTAAATAGACCTTGCAATTTTCAGTGGCGGGTAGTTGCCCGGCAACAAGACAGGAGGGTTGCGCTGCTTCCACCCATGCGCGCCAGGGAGTTTCCTTGGCCGTCAGCACCAAAAACTCGCGAGCAGGAATCGACAAATTGTTTTCATCAGGATCAGCTCTTTCTATCCCTCCGGCACAAGCCCAAGCCGATCGGAGTTCTTCCTACTCAGCCTAGAACTAGAATGGTAGCCGTCTGAATGCACGAAAGCGTCTCTGCCTATGGGATTTTGCGCCAAACGACGAAAGCTTCATTTCGGTAAATCTCGCGGTACCGGTTGTCGAGCTTCTGCTGAATCCACGATGCAAGTTGAGGTTCTGATTTCTTTGCCTGCTCGAGCCATTGCCTTTGCCATGAATTTGTGATGAAGAGGTCCGGGCTGCGGCCCGTGTAAAAGCCAAGACGGTGGTCATCCTGGAGCTTTCCGTCAAAGCCTATTTCGAAGGCAAACTCGGACGGAGCAGTCACAACCATCCCACGCCTTTGCTGGAGAATTGGAATTATCGGTTCGTAGTTTTTGTTGCCGACGGAGTCGGTCAGATTCTGCCTCATGGCTAAGGCATCGAGAATGAGCAAACACGCCAAGGCGATTGCAATCCAAATGCGTTTTGCTTCGAAGATATCGCGGCCTGCGACCATCGCCAGGCAAATTAGCAGCGGCAACAAATGCAGTAGGTAATTGGAGAGTTTGAGGCCTTCGAAGAGCCAGAAGAATATAAAGTGGGCCACACCCATGACAAACATAAGCCGCACGCGGCGATTGGATCGCAACCCGGACCGTGTGACCAACCATACCAGCCCCGCACCATACAAGCACAGCGTCCATTGAGCGGCCCAGCCTTTGGCACTCTTCAGGTATCGGCTTTGTAATTCAGCTTCAAGGCCAAACCATGATTGGCTCAACGAAGAGAAGCGGCCGGCACCTTTATACTCCCCGGCCAGGCCCGATACATTACCTCCAAATTGGCGGGAAAATGATGGCCAGTCCTGTAGCGCCCACAGCCCAAATGCTGTACCGAAGACCAGGTAAGGAAATAGCGACCAAAGCCAAGTCTCCCTGATTCTGCGGAAGCCGCCAAACCACCACTGCAGCAGCAGAAGATCGAAGGCATAGATGATGCCGCAGGGATGAGTGAGTCCGCTGAGGGCGACGGCGGAATGCGCGATCAGGACGGCAATGGGTTGAGATCGCCCGCGCAACATCAGATAGGACGCCAAACCAGCCGTTCCGCAGAACGCACAAAGAGAATCCATGCGGCCATTGCTCGAGTAAGTTATTAGCCGAAGATCTATCGCCAGCAGCAGCACGAAGACAAGTGCGAAGCTCCAGCTCTTCATCAGGCGTCCTGCCACAAGATACCAGGCAAGAATCGTGCCTAATCCTGCCGCAATCGATAAGGTGCGCAATTGGAAGAGGCCGAATCCGAAGAGGCTGTACCAGAGCGACTGCAGGATCAAGTGGAAGGGCATTGACCAGTAAGTGTGCCGGTCGATTCCTTGGAGCCATGTGCCCTTGGAGGCGAGGATGGTTGTTCCCAGAGAGCCGTGCAGCCACAAGTTTCTCGCCGCGTCGGCGAACCACGCCTCGTTGGAATTCGGCTGAGTACGGAGTGCGAATTGCACGCAAAGCAAAACAAAAGCCAGTCCGGCTGTAAACAGCCAGACTGGCCTCAAATTGCTCCGGAATGGAGACACTCTATTTCTTCTTGTTGCGCTTCCAGCCCATGAAAGCGACGCCGGCAAGTCCGGCAGCCATCATTACTACCGATGCTGGTTCCGGAACCTGGCTGACGTCCCCATCCGTTACACGGCCGTCATCAGCCAACATTCCAAGTGCTCCGAGAGCAAGCAGGATCCAAAGTTTTTTCATCGCGTTTCCTCCTCAAAGTGGTCTTTCGAACGGTTAGAAGTTCAGCCAGTCAAGATATGAGATTAGAGGAAAACGAGTATGTTTGACAGGGGGAAAACAGGGATTTGTACCAGTACATTTGCTAGTACTCTGCCAGTGGTGCGGGCAGGATGGCAAGCGATCCGAATTCGATGAATTGGCGTCTCATGGATTTGCGCTCCTGTTTTCAAGTCCCAAACTATAGTTTGTAGAACTG
>JANXLY010000002.1 GCA_025354885.1 Acidobacteriota bacterium
GCCGGATGCTCGCTGCGCCATTGCTCTAATCGCTGGCTCAGCTCTAATAAATCAGGGGAAATCGGTGTCGCTTGTTGGGGCATGTCTCAACTTACGCCTCATCGTGGCGGCGAGTCACGCACTATTGCCGAAAGCTCACCACGTTCTGGTAGCGTCCGCTTTCGACTTTTTCCCGGATGAAGCCTTCGAGTTCGTCGGTCAGATCTACGTTGCGAGTTGGCATGACATGATTCCTTCTACTGTGATTGAGCCTATTTGAAGAATATCAGTCTTGGCAATGATTACCAATCGTCTTGCTGCATAGCACCAAGTGGGCCAATGACCAAATCGGACCAAACAAGGATTTCACGGAACATCTTTATTGAATACGAGGGCAATATTCTGTTCGGAAGTTGAGGAAAGTTTTCGAATAACCGACGACCCGGGAGTTGATGGCAAGTCAAGACGCCATAACCACTGACGCTCTCGATCAGACAGCGACTGTTGCAAAAGCAAGACTCCGTAGAACTCTCACTTTCGAGCTACGGGACGGTATGCTTCGAATGTTGGCGGCAGCCGAGTCATTTTGGGAAAGACGCCACTTTCCCGGTCTGCTGCGTTGCCAAATCAGACGAAGTGCTCACTGATTGACGAGAATGCATCCAAAAACTGCCTGAGCAAACAGGTCTACTCCTGAACAGAAGCCTATTGTCGACGCGATCCCGCTCCCGCCCAAAGTCAATCTACTTCAGACAAGTCAGCCATCTCCATGCCTGCGGTGTAGGATAAAACTAAGCTCGCCGCTCGGGGTGCTCGGTCAAAACGCCAAGACCGAGCCGCCGTCCGACTCAGGAATCGATACCCCGCATGGACCGCCAAGAGCGGTAATATGCAGGCAGGAGAACGCCATGGCTGTGAACACTTTAGAAACAAAGGCCCACGAACTGCTCGGCCAACTCAACCCCGGCAAACTTGCCGCAGTGGTACAGCTCCTCGAAGTCATGGTCCACAATGACGACATAGAAGACAGCGATACCCTCAGCGCTGCAGAAGCAAGAGCCATCGCCGAGGCTGATGAGTGGAGCAAGCACAACAAGCCAATCCCGCATGAACAAGTCCTCGCAGCATTTGGCCTCTCCGTGGGGGAATGGGAAAAAATGTGCCGCGAGCCCTAAAGGATGGCCAAGAGAATCGCATGGACCGACCAGGCCAAGTCTGACCTTCGGTCAATCGAGCAACCAATCGCCATCCAGATTCTGAAAACCTTGGGCCGCTATGTTCTGACGGGTGAAGGTGCCACCGGGCAACTCAAGGGCGTCACCCCCCATGATCCGGCTCCGCGCCCAAAATCACCGGGTCTTTTTCCGGGACTACAACGACCACCTTCAGATAGAGCGCGTTCTCGACCGCAAAGAGGCCTATCGATAGATTGGGCTATGAAGCAATCAGCTATGCGCACTGAAGTCTAAAGTGTTCCAACCGCGCCCATTCGCTTGCAATTCTCCATACCGCCGCAACCACCGCCCCATCAGCGGAACCCGCAGGCCTCGTTCAAGCGGCGCTGGTGGGATAGGCTGCGTTTCGGCCTGCGCGAATCGGTAAAGATAGGCCCATTCCTCGGGCGTGGATTCTCCACGCATCTTCGGGTAAAGCACGTTTGGCCCGCTTCCCCATCGAATTGCCAACCACTTTGGACTGTGCAACGCCCCCTGCAGAAGCCGCAAGTGCACAACTCACAGGACTCCGAAGCGAACACGGAACAGCGCCATCTAGACTTCAACATTAAGCCCAAAGCCGTTCACGCCTCGCGAATATTTATATTTCCTTTGTTTTGAACAAAACCTCACGAAAATCAGATTAAGCCCCTCCACCCAACTGCTAACTTCTGACCGGAGTAATCCTATGTCAGAACTCAACAATTTGCAGAACGATTCATCGACCGTGCTAACCCCACGCAAGAAAACCATGTCCCAAGCCGCCCTCGCCGCCAACCGCGCCAATGCCAAAAAGTGCACCGGCCCAAAAACCCGCGAAGGCAAATTCAAATCCAGCCTCAATGCGCTGAAGCACGGCCTCTACAGCCATAACTTCATCATCAAAACCGAAGATGCCGCAATCTTTGAGAATTTCTCAAAATCCTTCATTGATGAATTCGAGCCTTCCACTCCGTCCGAGCTCGAACTCCTCAAACAACTCATCTCCGCCGCATGGCGCCGCAATCGCATTTCCGAACTGATCCAGCTCCGCCTCAATCAGGCCATCGATACTGTAACTGCCACACTAGACCCGGCACTCGCCGAAGTACCAGAAATCCGCATGGCCGCGCACATCTCCCTCCTCGCCTTCGAAAAACTCGAAGCGGAGAAACCCTCCTTCGCGCGGCTGGAAGCCCACGAACTCCGTCTCAGTTCGCTCTTCCAGCGAATCCTCAGCCGTCTCCATTCCATCTGCGACAAAAAACTCAGGAACAAAACCAAATTCGCCATGGACCCTTTATTCTGCGCCGCCTAGTCGAGCGTCCAACATCCACCCTCAACCCACCGCCCGGGACAGTCCAAAACAACGCCGGGCCTGCTCTTTGAAATCCTGAATGTTCGTTAAATAACCACTGGCACCCGACCTGTGCCCAATCGTGGCCCATCCCAATTGCGGATGGGCCGTCAGCCGATTAATCTGCCTTCGCGATACCGAACCGCGACCGTAAGTGAGCCGGTCTTGGCGGTCGAAGCACCAGTGTGCATGAATCTGCCTTCGCGATACCGAACCGCGACCATTAGGGAGTCGGTCTTGGCGGGTTCAATCCGAAGACATAGGTAACAAAACGTTCCGAAGACATAGGTAACAGGAGGGTAAGGAGCTTGAAAGCCGTAAGGGCAGGCAAGATGGAAGGTATGCCCTGGAAAGAACTCCGAGTGGAAGAACAAAGACTAATG
>JANXLY010000032.1 GCA_025354885.1 Acidobacteriota bacterium
CACCGGATGAATTGGTCTCGGAACGGAAGTCCTGATTCCGCGAGACGTCTGTGATGGTGATCTTGGCATTCACCACTGCGGCACCGCTGGCATCGGTGACGATCCCCGATATGAGTGCTTTTGAAGTCTGGGCGGACGCGGAAAAAATAGACGACGCCGCGATGAGCGTCGCAAGAAAATAGAGCCTTGACATGAAACCTCCTGAATTTTACGGACACCAATATCCGCATTTGAGATTGACCTGAGCGGCCTAAATATATCAGTTTATTTATGTTTGTCAATATTAATTCGTCCGGGCCTTAGGGGCCGTTTGAGAAGGTAGCAGACACACTCGATCACATGGCATTTAAAACACATGCGTAGGATAAAGTTTCTATTGATAAATTCTGTAAAATCCTATACTCTATCCTCGGATGGAGCTATTTTAACTCACCCTATAAAATCACGGGCAAACATTCATGGTTCCGAATGATTTAATAAAGTTTTGATAATGCGAGCGGCGGCTCAGCCAGCAAAAATTAGCAGGATCGACGTTGATCGATCTCTCTAAGGCAATTCTGACAGCCTAAAAAGCAGGCACTGAATTGAAAAGTTGTGCAAAAGGAGCATTGGATGTTGAAATGGTCCTCCCCAGGATTTAATTCATTGGAAGCCTCGTCCCCTACACGAGGGCTGCATCTATTTAACAGTCAAAATGCGGAATTTTATCAAGTAATTCGGAAAGCCGTCTGGAATTTCCCATTAGGTCTATATTACATTATGAACGTGGACGAAGCACTTGAATCGTTGCTTCTAATTTTATTGGATCGCCACAAGCCAACTCGAATTAGTCAAAAGACGGTCCATGAGCTGGAAAACGCTACAGAATTGATTGTTCTCATTACTGTACACGCCTATTCGTCCTCTTGGTGCTTGGCATTCCGGTTTTGCTCTATCCATCAGCTAGAAGAGTTGTTCACACAGGAGGAACTGAGCACTCCAGTCGCGCAGTCAATATACAATTATTTAAACATCGTACATCCACTGGCAACTAGCCTGAATTGTGAGGATGTAAGGTGGCAATCATGACCGGTACCTCCCTTCCTATGCTGAATATGGTTGGGCGCATCAAAAGTTTGGCGCCTCATTACCGGACACTTGTGATCGTGGGGGAAACGGGCACCGGAAAGAATTTGGCAGCACATGCGATTCACAATTTCAGCCCCGTTGCACGGGGCCCGTGGATTGAATACGACTGTGCCTCATTTTCCAATAAATTGTTCGAGATCGAATTATTTGGATACGTTAGAGGTGCTTTTTCGGGTGCATTGCGGGATCGAGTAGGTCTAATTGCGGCGGCGGACAAAGGAACCTTGTTTTTGGACGAAATAGGGGAATTACCGCTTGTGGCGCAAGCCAAACTGGTCCGGGCGTTACAAACACGAGAAGTTCGGCCCGTTGGGGCGACATGGTCCAAGCAAGTTGATATCAGAGTCGTAGCCGCGACCAAGTGTGATTTGCGCTCAATGGTTGTAAACAAGACATTTCGCGAAGATCTTTACTACCACCTTTCAATGCTTGATTTAAAGGTTCCCCCACTGAGGGACCGGAGGGAAGACATTCCCTTGCTGGCAAATACTTTTGTGGAGGCTTTCTCGAAACAGTTCAACAAAACTGAACAAAATATATCTGCCCGTGCAATGCAGGCATTATGCAATTACCATTGGCCTGGAAATGTCCGGGAATTGGAAAACACAATTGGATCTGCTGTACTTATGTCGAATGACGGCATGATCGAATTGGAGCACCTACCAGCACACCAGTTAGGCAGTCAAAACAGCACAGTTCAGAACTCAGAAGGAACGAGTGGTAACTGCTTACTTTCACTCGCGGAGGTGACGAGACGTCACATTCAAATAGTACTTGAGGAAGTGGGAGGGAGCAAAACCCAAGCGGCGCATGCCCTTAAAATTAGTCGCGCGACACTCTATCGATATCTAAACGACTCCGGCTAGTAGAGTGGTCTTGCAGAAGTGATGAGGGTAAATAACACAAGGTGCTGGCCACCGGAGCGCGAAGCAATGAAACGTTAGTCAAAGATTCTTGAATGATCAGGGGCTGTCCAGGTCCAATCATTTCGCCACCAAAACGTCGGATGATTACATCAAGTTCCCAAATATTTGGGTGTTGGAGCCATCGTCCGTATTCTTGAAGACCGTTCTCGATACCCGCGCAGTAGCTCAAAGAGGAAACTGACACGATGTCATTTGGCTTCCACAGCTTAGGTGCCGACGAAGTTGTGTCTAACAGCTTTGCCGCTTCTACCCTAACGGGAGGCTCCGGTCTTGCGGGTACACTCAGCTGAGTTGCGATGTACGACGACAGAAATGCGATTGATATCCAGAGCGCGATGCCAGGGGTGATACGCCCATGCCGTAAGCGGTTTTCTGCGTTGAAATACTTTTCCTCAACCTTCCATATAGTCTGACCTGGACTTTGTACCAAGGTCATTGCAATCTGTAAGTCCTTATTGTTCACAAGATACCGCTTTGAAACGAAGCGTTCGATATTTCGGGCTGCAATGGGACGGGAATCGATGGGCGACGAACTAAGGGGTCTTTGGAAATAAACCTCTCTGCTGGAAGAAGCATTTCCACACTCTGGGTCACGAAAACCAAAATTTCAACATTGCTTTTGTAACGGTACAAATAGACTATTTGAAGGTCAATCCAAAAGGTAATGAGGCATCGATTGTGAACGGCAACCTTTTGAATCTTGTCGCTGCCATGTACTCCCAACAGCATGGGAGCGAAATGTTGTCTCCATGCCTCCTGGCCAACCAGCGTATGAACATAAAGATCCTTATCGTTTGGTGGAGCAACTCCAAAAACGAGCCTCGCTACCGGATTCAAGTAAGTGATTTCTCCCTTGCTGTTGTAAGCAAAGACAGGACGATCGCAAATGTTTAGTAGTTCCCGATATGAGGCCTCGAGGTCAAGGCTGGAGTGTTGAATTTCCTCAAGGAAAGCAGTTTTGTGTGCCAATGCGCGTACACTAGCCCAAACAATCGCCAACATCACAGCAATGCTGGCCAGTACGTGGATCAAAAGTCCAAATTGCTTCGGAATCCAACCCCAGGTTTCAGCGATCAGCCGCATCCACCCGAGGGCAATAGGAACGAGAATGGATGCGGGCAACAGTCGCCAAGCTAATGTTCGGCTTGCTGAATTGGCATCAAGAGTGGCGAGTGCACCGCGATTAGCTAGTCGAATAAATAAAGTGAGAGTAGCAAGCAAAATTAATATGGCGACGGGTATCTCCATGAGTAATGAGGAGCGCGGCCAACCAATAGTATTTGGCGGGGAAGACGATACACTTGCTCCGTATATAGCTTCTAGAAGGGGCGCTAAACATAGGAGACTGACCAGACACAACAAGGCTTGCCTGGCAACTATACTTCTTCTGAGTTGACGGAGAAAAGATATGAGACCGAGCAGCATTAGGCCGAGGCCGGAGGCCTGTGAGGGAAGAAACCTGACACCTTCGATGGAACAGATTGCAGTCAAAATCTTCTGACTCAAATCGCCTTGGTTGCCTGTTATCGACATCAATCCCATCGCTGCTACACCCAGACTCATGAAGACTGAAAATCTAGCTAGTGTACGATTCAATTTTTCTTGACGTCCAAGTCGAAGCGAAAAACCCAAGAATATGAGCCCTAGACAGGTAAGGGGGTGAAGCGTGGAAAGCTGGTATGGAGCCCGTAGCATATATTGCGTTCCGAATACCCAGCCAGCAAAAGTTAAGATTGAGACTAGGAGCACTATTAATGGAGCAAGTTGTTGAATCGTCCCAGCTAAACTTCGGTCGCCAAACAACGTCGTCCAAAAAATTCGGTGATGTTTTTGTTCGCTGAGCATGAACAGTCATCGATAGGAGTTATGAATCCCATTAAGAATAAAATAGCGAAGTTTTGTCAAAGCTCTTTCAAATTGAGTAGCTTGCTTCCAACCAGCAAGTTTGTTGCCAAGAAAAAGTTGTTGCAAAAAAAAGAACTTCCTGATTAGAGATGCCGATTTCAATAATTGTTTTGCCTTATTTCTAAACGTGCGTATCGTTTTGAGACGTAATTAAAAAATCTTAATTTAAGTGACTGATTGGGCTTAGCGTCGGGGGTAGTACCAAGAGCGTTCTACCTTTAAAGCAAAGTAAAAGAACTCTTTAGATCTCGTTTAACCCCAGCGTGCATCAGCACAGGCCGTGCGGTTGACGCTGGGCTTCCGGGCGCGAGAGGAATTTTGTGAATACAGAGAGGCCCCAGGCGTTCTCCTTGGGAGCATCGCACCGGCCTCTGTTAGCGTGGGTTGATAATGTGTCGGAATATACGAACGCTTTTCCCCTTTGACCCGCCCACGACTACCGAAGAAATTCGGGCGGCAGCGCTTCAGTATGTGCGGAAGATTAGTGGGTTTGCAAAACCGTCGAAGGCCAACGAGGAGGTCTTTGTGACGGCGATTGCCCAGATCAGCGAGGCATCAGCAAGATTGATCCGTTCTCTGGAGTCGAAGGGTCCGGCCAAGAACAGGGAAGTTGAGGCGGCAAAGGCTAAGTTGCGCTTCGCCGCCCGAAGAGCTTAGGCCATTGCTGCTGCGTCGATCGAAGCGATGCGAACGACCAAGCGGCTCGATTGCTGGTTGCGGCCCTCAACGAAATGGTCGCCGATGGCGGTGACGATCATGGAAAGGGATTCACCCTTTACGTGCAGCGTCACGCCTTTTTTTGTCTCCATGCTGGCGCGGAGCAGGTTTAAGACCCAGTCTCCCGT
The DNA here is from genome assembly GCA_025354885.1 of Acidobacteriota bacterium. Lineage (GTDB taxonomy): Bacteria > Acidobacteriota > Terriglobia > Bryobacterales > Bryobacteraceae > Bryobacter. Next base: position 4,805 of record JANXLY010000032.1, read on the forward strand.
TGGGGCTGGTTGTGCTGCTGCGATCGCCGTCGCAAAGCTGGCGATCAGGGTGGCGGGGATGATTCTTCTTGTCATTTTTGGTACTCGATCAATAAAGCGTAAAGGCGGGCGAAAATCGATCACGAGATGCTAAGAATCTTTTCAGAAGATGCAAATCAGATATCTTTTCGAATCGAGGCCAATTGGGTGGTAGTACCTCCAGGTGGGAGCTTCAGGAGCAAACTGTGAGTTTTTTGGTGAGCTCGATCTTGTCTATGCCGGGAGCGTATGCATTCTCAAGTCGGGCCACTGCGTGAAAACCCTGTTGCGCGTAAAAGGTGGCGAGCGGGGCAGGGACTTCGAGGCGAACGAGTTGCACTGCGTTGCGCCTGGTGATTTCTCGCAGGCGGAACATCAGTAGGTAGCGGCCGAGACCCTGACGACGCCAATCGGCATGGATTAGGCCCCAAATGAGCTGCGCCTGTGCGCTTCCTTCTGCGTGCTCAAAACCTCCGCAGCCGAGGAGTTTGGTTTCGTGCTCGAGAACAAAGAAGCTGGAAGGGGGATTGAGCAGGAAGGCCTCGAACGATTTGCGTGGATGGGTTGGCTCGAGTGTTGCTGCGCTCGCATCGTAGATTTCTAGACAGGCCTCGCGGTCTGAGGCGAGGTAGGTGCGGGCTTCCATGGCTCTATTATTTCGCAACGCATTGGGAGGCAGTTTTTTCAGGGCTAGTACAGTGGTGGAATGCGTAAAGTTTGGGTAACGGGCATGGGAGCGGTGACGGCTTATGGCGTGGGTGTGCCCTTATTTTGGGAAGGGCTGGCGAGCGGAGTAGCTGCGATTGGTGCCCTGAAAACTGTCGACACTTCAGAGATGAAGATCAAGACGGGAGCGGAATTCGGCGGCTTTGTGGCAGAGGATTGGCTGGGGAAAGAGCATCTACTGATGGCAGACCGCAATGCGCAATTTGCTTTGCTTGCGGGGCGCGAGGCGATTGCACAGGCTGGCTTGCGATTACCTGTGGATGCGGCGATTGTGACGGGCTGTTGTGTGGGCGGCAAGCATATGGAAGACGCAGGGTATTGGGACGTATATCGCGAGAAAAAATCGCGGGTGCATCCGTTGACGATTCCCAAAGTGATGGCGAATGCAGCAGCTAGCCTGATGGCGATGGAGCATGGCGTGAATGGGCCAGTGTTTACCGTATCAACGGCCTGCTCTTCGGCCAATCATGCAATGGGACAGGCGATGTGGATGGTGCGCAATGGGGTGGTGGATGTGGCGTTGACGGGTGGAAGC
>JANXLY010000036.1 GCA_025354885.1 Acidobacteriota bacterium
CATACCCCCAGCCTGATCCAGAAGCAGGCCACTACTTTCAGCGTCATTGCCCGCACTTACGGCGATCCTGCTCTCATGGCCAGGCCATGCGGCAGCGAATCCTCGAAGCCGACAACGCCCAGCCGGTCTGGGAAATTCAGACAATGGAAACTACCATCAACGACTCCATCTCCCGCGAAAGATTCACACTCTTTCTAATGACAGTTTTTGCCGCAGTCGCATTCCTGCTCGCCATCATCGGCCTCAGCGGCGTCATCTCCTACACCGTCGCTCAACGCACAAGAGAAATCGGAATTCGCCTGGCCGTCGGGGCCCGCCCACTGCAGGTTTTGTGGATGATAGAAAAGCAGGCATTGCTGCTCGTCTCTGCCGGCATCATCGGGGGACTCGTCGGATCGATTATCGTTTCTCGTTCGCTAGCTAACCTGCTCTTCAACGTGAGTCCAACGGACCCGCTCACCTTTGTGTCCATCGCCGTCATTTTCCTCTTCACCGCTCTGCTATCCGGCCTTGTGCCAGCACGCCGCGCTGCCTCAATTGACCCCGCAATTACGCTGCGCTCTGACTAGCTTCACGCGTTTCGCAAGAACGTCGCAGTCGAATGGAAAAAGGCTGTTAGCGTCTCAACCGCAGCTACCGGCAACTCAGCTTCTACCATCGCCCGATCCATCATTGCCACCCAGCGATCCCGCGCCCGCTCATCCACATGAAAAGGCGCATGCCGCATCTTCAACCGCGGATGACCACGCTTCTCCAGATAATCCATCGGTCCGCCAAATCGAAACAGCAGAAAATCGCGCAAGCGTTCTTCCGATCCTGCCATGTCATGCTTCGGATACATCGGACTCAGAATTTCGTCTTCGGCCACTTGCCGATAAAAGGCTGCCACCAGATTCCGAAACCCAGCTTCCCCAATCAACGCATACAGATCTTGTTCTTCTACTTTTTCAACACTCACTCTCTCATTATCGCAATTGCCGCAATTGGGGTAGAATATGAAGAAATCTTTCCCGAATGCACATCCTTCTAATCACTCTCCTGCTGCTGGGAAATTCCCTCCTCACGGCCCAGTCCTTCGACGCCACCGTCAAGCCCATCTTTGCCGCCAAATGTCTCTCCTGTCATAACGAAAAACTCGCTCTCGGCAAGCTCGCGCTTCACAACTCGGATGCCGCTCTGAAGGGCGGGGAATCCGGCCCTGCCATCGTTCCAGGTGACGCAACCAAGAGCCTCTTGATCGACAAAGTTGTCACTCGCCAGATGCCTCCCGGTAAAGACAAATTGAGCGACGCAGAGATCGATCAGATTCGCTCCTGGATCAACACCGGCCTCGCCAAGGCACCCACCACGATCGCTCATGTTTCCGAATATGAGGTTCGCGGCATCCTGCAGGCTCGCTGCGTCCTCTGTCACGGCAGCGGTCGTAAAGAAGGCGGCCTCGATTTACGAACGCTCGCTTCTCGCCTTAAGGGCGGCAAGTCTGGCCCTGCCCTGGTCGCGGGCAAACCGGATGAGAGCCTTCTTCTGCAACGGATTGTGAAGGGCGAAATGCCGCCAGCCAAAGAGGCAAAGGAATTGGCATTCGAACTAACCACCGATTCTGAAGTCGAAAAGATTCGCGCATGGATCAGCGCCGGAGCCAAAGAAGGCTCTGCATCGGATTACGCCCCTGACAATCTCGTCCGCGAAAGCGACAAGAAGTTCTGGAGTTTTCAGTCTCCGCAGCGCCCCAGTCTTCCCAAAGTAAAAAACACAAACCTGGTGCGCAATTCGATCGACGCCTTTCTTCTCGCAAAGCTTGAAGCAAAAGGCTTGAGCTACAGTGCAGAAGCGCCACAACACACACTCGTTCGTCGCCTCTATCTCGATCTCACCGGCCTCGCTCCCTCGCCCGCTCAACTCTCGGAATACACAAACGACAAAGCTCCCAACGCTTACGAACGCCTCGCCGACAAGCTTCTCGCTTCGCCTCACTATGGTGAACGCTGGGGCCAACACTGGCTCGATCTCGCCGGCTACTCAGACTCTGAAGGCTTCGGCCAGGATGATGGAGTCCGCCGTTACGCATGGCGCTATCGAGACTACGTAATCCGCTCGCTCAACGCCGACAAGCCCTACACGCAATTCCTCACTGAACAAATCGCCGGTGACGAAATGTCAGACGACTGGAAAACCTCCAAGGGTCCCGCAAGCCAGCAACTCATTGATCGCCTCGCCGCCACCGGTTTTCTACGCACCACTCCCGATCCAACCAACTCAGCCGAACGTGGCCTTCTCTCCGAGCGCATGAACATTGTTGCCGAGGAAGTGGAAGTTCTTAGCTCTTCCGTTATGGGCCTCACCATGGGTTGCGCTCGCTGCCACAATCACAAATACGATCCCATTCCACAGCGTGATTACTACCGCTTGAGCGCAATCCTCCAGGCTGCCTACGATCCCTATGAATGGCGCACTCCGAACAAGCGTGAACTCGATCTCGCACTCGATGAAGAGCGCCAGGAAGTCGAGAAAGCCAACGCTCCTGTCGAGGCGGAATTGAAGCGCGTTCGAGAACAGATCGACCTGCTCTCGGCCCCCTACAAAAAGGCCGGTGTTACCTACAAACGCGGCGAACTCGAGAAGCAGGAACCTGAACTAAAAGCAAAACTCGCACCTCTTCAAAAGGAGTCGGACGACCTGCGCGGCAAACTAAAGCAGAAGCCCCATACACGCGTCCTTACCGACAACGATCAGCCTTCGCAAAATTATCTGCTCCGTCGCGGAGACCCTGCAAGCTTCGGAGAGCCTGTAGACCCGAATGTTCCCCAGGTCCTCAGAAACGCAACCCTCAAATCTTACGAACCGCTTTCACCCTTTCCGGGTTCGAGTGGCCGTCGCCTCGCACTCGCCCAGTGGCTCACTCAACCTTCACACCCTCTAACCGCTCGCGTTGCCGTGAATCAACTCTGGATGCGCCACTTCGGCCGCGGCATCGTTCCCAGCGTTTCAAACTTTGGCAAATCCGGCGTGCTTCCCTCACACCCCGAACTCCTCGACTGGCTCGCCACCGAATTCGTTTCCAGTGGCTGGAGTATGAAGTCCATGCACCGTCTCATCGTTACCAGTCAGGCTTATCGCCAATCTTCAAACCTGAGTGATGCTCTCCTCAATACAGACCCCGAAAACGTGCTGCTTTCCCGCATGCCGCTCCAGCGCATGGATGCCGAAACTCTCTACGACTCCCTCCTGCAGGTCACGAGCCGTCTCGATGCAACTCCCTTCGGAACTCCGGCAGCAATCGAAGTCACTGACGATAAAGAGGTCATCGTCAAAACTGCAACAGCAGGTTACCGCCGAAGCATTTACACGCTCCATCGGCGTCAGACTCCTGTCTCTCTCCTCGATGCCTTCGATCAACCCTCAATGACGCCCAACTGCACCGAGCGCCGTCGCTCCAACGTCGCCACTCAGGCGCTCCACCTCATGAACGGCTCCATGGGCTGGAATCTCGCCCGCTACATGGCCGGCCGCATCATCGACGAGGCAGGCACAAGCCGCGAAAAGCAGATCGACCAAATCTACCTGCGCGCCTATTCCCGCAAGCCAACCATCGAAGAAGTTGCCACAGGCAAATCGGCCATAGCCGACTTCGAAAAACAATGGCCCGACCGACTCAAACAGGACAACGCCGACGCACCACTCGCTACGCAATCTGCCTGGCTCGCCCTCGCCAATTACTGTCACGTCATCCTCAACTCCGCAGAATTCAGCTTCATCGACTAAAAGGCCAAACCAATGAATCCAACCTCACGCCGCGACTTCTTCTCTTCGGTTGCCAATGGTCTCCATGGAGCAGCCCTCGCTTCCATCATCGCCAGCGAGGCACACGCCTCAGGTGTCTACGATCTCAAACCACGCAAACCCCACTTCGCCCCCAAGGCCAAATCCGTCATTCAACTCTTCATGAATGGTGGCCCAAGCCAAGTCGATCTCTTCGACCCCAAACCAACCCTCACCCGCCTTGCCGGCACTGCGCCCAGTCGCGAGCTAAGCTTTGCTATCTCCAA
>JANXLY010000071.1 GCA_025354885.1 Acidobacteriota bacterium
ACAGGAAAGCGGCTCCGCAGAAGGGTCCGCAAAGCCGCCCGCAGCCGTCCCCCGGCTTAAGCGATACAAAAACGAGTAGCGACCCGCCCAGCGCCGCCATAGTCGAAACCCTCGAATACCGCCGATTCGCCGAGTTTTGCGATGCGTGCAAACGCTATCGCTACATCGGACTCTGCTACGGCGCACCGGGCGTCGGCAAGACGGTGTCGGCACGGCACTATGCCAACTGGGACAGGATGCAAGACTTCTGGAATCATCCTGACCAGGGCGCGACAGCAGTTGAGGAGATAGCTGCGAGTTCCACCGTTTTCTACACCGCCCCAATGGTCGGCGCTCCGAGCGTTATTGAGCGACAAATCGGGAATCTCCGAGACCGGCTGCATAGTGCCGCCATTGATGTTCGGCGTCGGGTTGAGAATGCGGAAATGCGCAGGCTGCTTTGTATTCTCGATGACCTTCGTGATCGCCTTAAGAACCCGGATGAATATCGCAACCAGGAGACTGAGAGCGCTGAAGACGCCTTCCTCAAACAACGCCATCGCACGATGGGATTAGAAAGATTGGTCCCCGATCCGACCGCGCTGTGGGTCATCGACGAAGCCCATCGGCTCAAGATCGCCGGACTGGAGCAGACACGGAGCATTTTTGATCAGGGCGGGGTTGGAATGATTCTGATCGGTATGCCAGGCATTGAAAAGCGCCTGGCCCGCTATCCGCAGTTGGACTCTCGCATCGGCTTCGTTCATGAATTCCGTCCGCTGTCGGCGAGCGAGATTCATCAACTGCTGGAGCGTCACTGGACGCCACCCGGCGTTAAACTCCCGGGCGATGCGATCGCTTCAATCGCCGCCGCTTCGATCATCCGAATCACCGGCGGCAACTTCCGCCTGTTGAACCGCTTGCTTACGCAGATGGAGCGGATTCTCGAAATCAACTCGCTGCAAGCCGTGACCAAAGCCGTCGTGGAGGCCGCCCGCGAGAGCCTAGTCATCGGACAGGCATAGTAGCGCCACCGCACCAGCACACGCTCACTCGCACGCGCTATGGGTATATACTGATTTGAACGGCGCGGCCATCGCGGCGGCATCAAAGGAGTATGAAGATGCAAGCTACAGTTACTCAAGCAGCACCGGAAGACGTCCGCGTGTTTCTTCAAGAGTATTTCGATGCCTGGAAAGGCACTGATGAGGACAAGATTCTTGCCTACTATTCAGATGACGTCGTAATCCACCTTCCGACAGGAACACTCGAAGGGAAGCCGGCCGTGCGAGACAATTTTGTGCGGCCGTTCATCGCCGCGTTCCCCGGCAATGTACACGCGATTCGGAACTTGGCCCACGCGAAGAACCTCGTCGCAGTGGAATGGAGTTTCGAGGCTGTACATACCGGCCCATTTGCTAACGTCGAGGCAACGGGCAAACAGGTTCAGGTCCCTGGCTGCTCCTTCTACGAATATGACCTCGGAACCAGGACAATTCCAGCGGGGCGGATTTACTTCGATTTAAGTACCCTTTTGCGGCAGATTGGCGCGGCAGCGTAGGCGCGTCGGTTGACAAGGGCTCAGAGAGAGCCAGGGAGCGCGGGATACGTCCTGATTGGGTCGGCTTACCGGAACTAGCTTCCGGGATGGGCCATCCGGAAGGAATGCTGAACGCTTGGGTGATTGCTCCGCGTGGCTTGCAGAAATGTTCGTTCCTGCAACGAATCCTAAACCAGGTGTTTCTGTGGATATCTGAATTGCAAAAAGGTATTGCTTAATGTAAACTAATGGCAATAGATTATTGCAATGCTCATAGGCTACGCCCGAGTCTCAACCAACGATCAGGAGACCGCCACGCAAGTGGCGGCTTTGAAGGCGGCCGGATGCGAACGCATTTATCGTGAGAAGGCCTCGGGCGGCCGATGGGACCGGCCTGAACTCCACCGGCTCCTCGATCAACTCCGCAAAGGGGACGTGCTCGTGGTATGGAAACTCGACCGATTATCGCGCTCCCTCCGCGACGTGCTCATCATCATGGAGCGGCTCGGCGATTCAGGGGCGGGATTCCGCAGCCTGAACGAAGCCATCGACACGACTACACCGGCAGGCCGGATGATGATGCAGATGGTCGGCGCCTTCGCCGAGTTCGAAAGGGCGATGCTCAAAGAGCGGACCAAGGCCGGGTTGGACGCCGCCCGCGAAGAGGGGCGCATCGGCGGACGTCGTCCAAAACTTTCATCTCAGCAGCAGGCCGAGATTCGGAAGATGGTGTCGAAGGGCGACAAGACGGCCGCCGATGCCGCGCGGCTTTTCAAGATTCACCCGGCGACTGTCAGCAGGCTTCTTGCCCGGACGCTGCCGTCAGCGAGAAAGGCCAAACCTGCCAAATAATGTTGACAGAAGCACGCCACTTAATTCTAAAAGTGGCACATATCCAGGCGCTCCAAAGTCGTCAACTAAATTGGCAGGCAGTGCAAGCCAGCCAATTCATCCAAAATCTCGAGACGCAAAAGACCGCGATTGAGCAAAAGCTCGACATCAAACGCTATCCATTCAATACGCTGGACAACCTCCAGCTTGTGGACCGTCTCTTCGCCGCAAGCCCCCTAAATTTGCAGGAAATCATCTCCACCGGCAGCATCCTCGATGTCGGCTGCGGCGATGGCGATTTCGGTTTCTATCTCAGCTCCGAGGGCCACGCTGTAGATTTGCTCGACTTTGAAGAGACCAATCAGAATCGAATGCAGATGCTTCGCGAGCTCAGCAAAGCACTATCCGGCAAACACTCCGTCACAAGCCTTGATCTGGATCGTGGCCTGAACTCCCTGGATTCGTCATATTCGTTTGCCATTGCACTGGGATTGATCTATCACCTCAAAAATCTCTTTTTGTTCTTGAACGATCTCGCGACACTTTCCAATTTCGCCGTGGTTAGCACCAGGATCCTGCACGGCGCAGTTCTACCCGACAAAGCAGCCGCAGCGTATCTCGTCGACGATCACGAACTCGGGCTGGACAACACTAATTTTTGGCTCTTCAATTCCAGGGGCTTGCAGCGGCTCGCGGAGCGTTGCGGCTGGACGATTGTTTCGAGAGTTCGTTTTGGCGATCTAAATGCTGGGGACCTCCATCGACAGGATGCTCGCGAGGCATTGCTGCTGGCCAGCAATTACTCCGTATTCGGAGGCATTCGAATTAGCTACGGGCTGAATCGTGTGGAGTACGGAAGCTACCGCTGGACTCAGTCGAAATTTGGAATCGAGGCCAAACTTGAGAGCAATGGTCCAGGCAACCTTTATATTCGTTACTACCTGCCGGAGTCTCTACTCGACCACCACAAGCTCTCGGTTTCACGAAATGGAAACCCGATCAGAGTGGAACGCAGCGTCGGAGCGAAAGAGTGTTTGCTTCGGGTTCCACTAGATTCAAATCAGCTTCTGGTGAAACTTGACATCGTGTGCGAGCACCCAACAGGCAACACCGATGACAAGCGTCCGCTCGGGATCGTCTTGCAACTGGACTCCAAAACTCCGCCTATCTGGTTGTCAAACTCTTAGAGTGACAGTTGCTTGTCGTAAATCATGTCCTTCAGGTTGAACTTCACTTCGATGATCATGGGCCCCATCGAAGTCTTGAATTGCAATTGCTTGTCGTCAGGCCCAATTGCCAGCTCTTTACGCGGAAAGGCAAACAGGATCACCGGGCCATTCACGGTCTGTTGCATCTTCGCTTCGGACGGCTGGTACACCTTGTCTGCATGAAGTTTGATCGTTGTCATTTGCAACAATCGATCTTGCATGTCCTTGTTGCGATCCTTAGAAGCATCACCTTTGGGAGCGCCTTCTCTAGAGCCACCCATTCCGCCCATCATCCGCATGCCGCTCACCGAAATTACGACAAACTCTTCCCTCACCGCCTTGAAGGCATCTTGAATCTCCATCCGTGCCTTCGCTTCAGCAACGGGCATCGCCGTCTCAAAAGTCACTTTCACACGCGGCATCTGCATGCCTCCGCCACCGGGCTGGGCTCCCATGTCGCCGCCACCACCGCCCATACCGCCACCGCCACCACCACCGGGACCGCCACCCGGGCCGCCCATTGCGCCACCGCCGCCGCCCATCCCGCCCATCCCGCCGCCCATACTGCCGCCACCGCCTGACATGCCACCGCCGCCTCCTCCACCTCTTCCACCACCACGCCCGCCCTTGCTCATTGCTGCCATGTCCATACCCGGTTGCGTTTCCTTTACCCAGGGCGAGTTCTCGATGATCTTGCGCGCCTCCTTTTCGGACCATTCACCAGGCTTTTTGTTCTGCCAGAAGTCAGCGGCCAGCAGCATGCCAGCGCAAAGGAGGGTTGACGCAATGATCTGTTTCATCAACTACTATTGACGCTCAATTTTGCGATCAAAAACCTTCTGTTTTGTAATAAATTGTAAAGGTCTATCACCTGTGTCCCGGTTGCGACACATGAGTGTGCTCCGCACACCTCGCCCTCAAAAAAGCCTATTAAAATCAACAGTTTAGGATGTGGCGCAGCACTTGCATCAAAAGAATTCGCATGAAGTGCCCTTTTGCCATCCTAGTGGCTTCCACGGTCCTCTTGGCCCCCTATGAGAGGGCCGTGGCTTTTCAGGACAGCTCATTCGTCAACGTAAATTCTCGCTATCGTATCGAGCTAATCTCGATCCAGAACACTGCCCAAGCTATCTCACGGAGCCTCCAGCGTGAGCTCGACCGCCTCATCGGCCGCCCTTTTCGCAGCGAAACTCTGGATGAGGTCGAACGTAGAATCCGCGCCGAGTTCCCCGGTTTCGCTATCAAGCGCAAGGTGTTGAAGGGCGAAAAGCAGGATCAGATCAAAGTTTTCTTCCTGCTGGAGCGCGCTCGAAAGATGGTTGATTTCAATGTTCCACGCCTTGCCTTCCACTCCAGTCAGCAATTCAGCTTTGCTGCCAATGCGGATTTCAACATTGCGAAATCCAGCCTCAGTTTTGGACTTGTCACCGACAACGACGAAAAAGTAGAACGATACTCTGGCATCCGCGCCGCTGCTGTCAGCCCGCTGCTCGGCAAGCATGTGCGTCTGGCCCTACTCGGCGAATCCTACCGTTCGCAGTGGCAGGGTGCGTCTACCGATTTCTACCGGGCCCGAACCAACTTTGAGCCCACTGTTGTAATCGATCTCGCCCCCGGTCTCGAGTTCCGGGCAGGCTTCAGTTTCAACAATCTCGAATATCAAGTTCCGGCCGCGAGAGACCTGGCTGCGCACGCTGTAATCTCAACTCTGCGCTATACAAAACAGCACCAGCTGGGTCTTACTGGTACTCAAACACTGGAGGCAGGTTATAGCCTGCGCGCGGCCGCCAGTTTTCTTCATTCCGACTTTGACTATCGCCGACACCTGGCTGAAACGCGACTCACTTTTGCCTCTTCCAATAGCGAAAAACACCCTGTTACTCTGAGCCTAAGTAGCATGATCGGTACGATCGAGGGCAACGCTCCTGTTCTCGACCGCTTCACCCTTGGCAACACCAGAACCCTCCGAGGGTACAACCGCTACGATCTGGCTCCCCTCGGTGCCGACCGCGTCATTCACTTTTCAGCCGACGGACGCTATCATTTTGTCCGTGCAGTGTACGATACTGGAACGCTTTGGAATGTGGGACGTCCAAGAGTACTCAGGCATTCGGCGGGCATCGGCTTCGTCGTCAGCGGAATCACGGCTATGATTGCAATTCCCTTAAGATCCGGCCCGGTCGAACCCATCTTTCTGGTGGGGATGAATTTTTGATCCGGGCGCGGATCATCGCGCTTCTCCCACTGCTCCTCCACACACTGGCGGCGCAGACGATCACACCTCGTCTGAATGACGGTCATATCGCCGTCACCGCCCTGAAACTCGACTTTCTAAAAGGCAAAACTCTCGATCGGCTGCGGAATGGTCAAGCCGTCAGTTTCGACTTTCAACTGCAGCTCTTCGATGGTGCCAAGCCACTCAAACGTTCACTACAACGCTTTGTCCTCAGCTATGACCTCTGGGAAGAAAGCTTTTCTGCCGTGCAAATGTCGCAAGCCTCGCCCCGCACGCCGCTCTATTCCACAGCAAGACTTAAATCAGAAGCCGTCGCTGGCTGGTGCCTCGGTCGGATGCTTCTACCTCTCCCGGCAGTGGACAAGGCGAAACCCCTCACCCTGCAGCTTGAGATTCGCAGTTCCGGCAATCGCCTTCCAAATCCGCTGCGGCCACAAGGCAGCGTCGATCTCGGAGTACTCGTAGAAATCTTCTCCCGTCCGCCAGACCCAAGCGAACTCCGCTTCACTGCACAATCCCAACCCTTTACGATAGGGACATTGGCCAGCCCATGACGAGACTTCGCGACAAACTGCTGCTCCTCTTCCTCATCGCAACACTCGTGCCGATGGGCGCAACGCTATTCATCGCCAGCCGTCTGCTCAATCAGTCGCTCGACGCAGCACCGCTGCGTGATCTCGAAGACTCTACTGTCCAGCTCGAAGCTTCTGGTAAAGCGCTTTACCAAACGGCTCGCAGCCTCTTGCGAGCGAGAGTTGATCATCACGAAATCACTTCCCAGCCGCTGCCCTCGATGCGACTCGATCCGGGCGAAGCTGAGCGCTTTGTCCTCGATGGTAGCGATCTCCTCCTCTTGCGTCCTGAAGGCGCTTACCGCCTGAAGATCGAAGGCGTCCGACTCCCGCAACTCCAACTGAATCTCGCCCACGCCCGGCAAGTGCTCGAAGCTCATCGTGACCGGGATCTCAAACGAGGTTTCTTTCTTACTCTCGCCACCGTCGCTGGCAGCATCTGGCTTCTCGCCCTTGCCGCTTTGCTCTACTTCACCAACCGCTTCACGCTGCCGATTCAACAACTCACCGGAGCACTCAAAAACTTTGCAGCCGGTCGCCGAACACCGCTCCCGGTGCAAGGTCGTGATGAACTGGCAGAGGCCATTTCCAGCTTCAACGACATGTCGGCGCAGATTGAGAATAGTCGGGAACGTCTGCTCTATTTCACACGCCTCGAATCCTGGCAGACCCTGGGACGCAAGATGGCCCACGAAGTGAAAAACTCACTCACTCCCATTCGCCTCACTGTCGAGGAAATGGTCGTCCGCAGCCACCCTTCCGAACGTATTTTCCTCGAACAGGCTTCGCAAATTGTTACCGATGAAGTGCAGAGCCTGGAGCGCCGAGTGCGCGCCTTCAGTGAGCTTTCCAGCGAACCGCCGCTGCTGCTGGAAGCCCTCGACGTCAATGCGCTCGCCGAAGACCGGATTGCTTTTCTCCGCACTGCGCACCCCGAGCTGAGCTATCGTCAAAAGCTCGCCGAGCCAGCCCCAGTGGCTTTCGCCGATGCCGACCTGCTCAAGGGCATCCTCACCAACCTGCTCGAGAACGCTGCTGATGCAGCAGGTCGTGGTGGCGTGATTCGTGTCATCACAGAATGCAAAGGCACGCACATTGGCATCACAGTTGAAGATTCTGGTCCGGGCCTCAGCCTGCTCGCCAGGGAAACTCTATTCCAACCCACAATCTCTTTCAAACGCACCGGCATGGGCCTTGGCCTCTCAATCGCCCGCCGCAGTGCCGTCCTCATGGGCGGCGATCTTGAACTGGTCACCAGCTCTCTTGGTGGTGCCGCTTTCCGCATTCGACTCAAGGAACTAGAAACAAAATGGCAAAACGAATCCTCATCGTCGACGACGAAGAAAACATCGGCCGTTCCCTCCGTCTGATTCTGGAGCGCGAAGGCTATTCGGTCTCTACCGCAATGTCTGTGGCAGGCTTTCAGCAATTGTCACGCGCTGACCTGTATTTGTTTGATGTGCGTCTGCCCGATGGCAACGGTATCGATCTCTTAAAGCAGGTGATGGCGCAGCAGCCTGACGCGCCCGTTCTCATGATCTCCGGTCACGCCACCATCGCCGATGCAGTCGATGCCGTCCGCGCTGGTGCCTTTGATTTCCTTGAAAAGCCACTTGCCCGCGAACGCGTTCTGCTTGCTATCCGGCACGCCTTTGACCAGTCGAAACTCAAAGAAGAAAATGTCCGACTCAAAGAGCAACTCGGCGCCGGGCCGCGCATGATCGGCAACTCTCCCGCCTTCACACGAGTTGTCGAACAGGCCAGCCTCGCAGCCCGCACCGATGCCCGAGTCCTGCTGATTGGAGAATCGGGCACGGGTAAAGAACTGCTTGCTGCCCACATCCATCAGTCGAGTCCCTTTGTGAACGGGCCTTTCGTCAAGGTGAACTGTGCGGCTATCCCCAACGAACTGATCGAGAGCGAACTCTTTGGCCACGAGAAGGGTGCCTTCACCGGTGCCACCACGATGCGTCGCGGCAAGTTTGAGCTCGCCGATGGCGGCACACTCTTTCTCGATGAGGTCGGCGACCTTGCTGCACCCAGTCAGGCCAAACTGCTTCGTGTCCTTCAGGAGGGAGAGTTCCACCGCGTTGGCGGCGAACAATCCATCCGCGTTCAGGTGCGTGTCGTCAGTGCTACGAACAAAGATCTCGCTGTGCTGGCACAGAAGCAGCTCTTCCGCGAAGACCTCTATTATCGCCTCGCCGTTATGCCCATTCGCATGCCCAGCCTTCGTGAGCGTGCCACAGACATCAAGGCGATGGTCGAATACTTTCTTGAAGATTTCTGTCGCCGCAATTCCTTTCGAATCAAATCCGTCAGCCCCGCCGCCGTCGCAACTCTCGAAACATATCACTGGCCGGGCAATGCTCGCGAGCTCCGCAATATCGTGGAGCGAATGGCAATTCTATCGCCCGGTGACCTCATCGACGAAGACGCTGTTCCCGTCGAAATTACCCTGGGTCGAGAGCTCAGTCTTGGCAACAAAAACTCGCTGCATGCTGCGCGTGAGGGGGCAGAACGCGAAACGCTGCTGAAGGTTCTCGACGAGACTGGCTGGAATGTCTCTCAAGCCGCACGCTCCCTCGGGCTCGAACGTACCAATCTCCACAAACGCATGAAGGCCCTACAACTCTCCCGCAGGAATTAAGCTCAAAGGATGAGTCGCTTCTCGCTCTTGTTATATCTTGCCCTGCCGCTTCTCGCTCAGGCACCTCTCGTTGTTCCGTTCCGCTTCGCGACGCCAGAGTTGCCGCTCGTCCTCATCGATATCAGAATCAACGCCAGTTCCCCGTTAATCGCGATACTCGATACCGGACAGGGTGTCGCTCCCATCCTTGTCAATCAGGCTCAGGCTCGCGATCTGGGCGTCAGCTTCCGCGAGTCGGATCGCATTGCAGGCAGCTTCGGAATCGGCTCTGGCCCTGCCCCCGCAATCTACCGCGCCCAACCACTGACTCTCCGTCTTGGCTCAATTGCGCTGGGCGAAATGGAATCTGGCGTCTCAACTGCTCTTGAACCGATCAGCCGTGCTATCGGTCAACCAATCGCAGCCAACATCGGCTACGCTTTCCTCAAATACTACACGCTCAGGTTGAACTACGGCACCAGAACCATGACGCTCTCAAAGCAGGCGCTGACTAAAGGCCAGGCCTTTATCATCGGGCCTAAAAAGCCGCTCGCCATTGTGGAAGGCCGCATCAATGGGCTCGGCCCTTATCGCTTTGCAGTCGACACGGGCGCTACGAATTCTGTGCTCTCGCGCACCCTCGCTGAACGGCTCATGCTGCCGCGCGGTGTTCCTATCCCTGTCATGGGCGCCGCTGGTTCAGTAAACGCTTATATGACCACCGTGCAAGTGCTTGAAGTGGGAGGTCGCCGCTTTAGCGACTTCAGCTTTGCCGCCGGTGACTTCTTTGATCGGCTTACACAAGCTGTCGGTTCGAACGTCGATGGCGTACTCGGGGCCAACGCATTTCAGAATCTTGTCCTGACCATCGATTATCCGAATCAGCGATTGAGCATCACTAATCCCTAGGCAAGAAGTTTCGTAGCCACGTTGCCTGCTACGTCGGTGAGGCGGAAGGGTCGGCCCCCATAAGCAAAGGTCAGGCTTTCGTGCCTCAGACCAAGCAGGTGCAGCATGGTCGCGTGCAGATCATGGATATGCATTCGGTCTTCGATCGAGTAATAACCGAACTCATCGGTCGCCCCGTAAACGAAGCCTTTCTTCACGCCTGCCCCCGCCATCCAGATCGTGTAGCCGTAAGGATTGTGGTCGCGGCCATCTCCTGCTTCGGCGATCGGCGTGCGCCCGAATTCACCGCCCCAGATAACTAGCGTGTCCTCCATCAGTCCGCGCGTCTTGAGGTCTGTGAGGAGCGCGGAAATGGGTTGATCCACTTGCAGAGCTGTTCGCGTGTGCAGCCGGATCAGCTCGGTGTGGGCGTCCCATCCGACTTCGTTTCCAGGGCCGTATTCGTGGTTGATCTGGATGAAACGGACATTTCGTTCCGCCAGTCGGCGAGCCATCAGACACTGCCAGCCGAAGTCGCTGGTTTCGGGCGAATCGAGGCCGTACATCTTCTTAGTAACCGCAGACTCTTTCGAAATATCAAAGGCCTCGGGGGCCTCGGTTTGCATTCGAAACGCCAGTTCAAAACTCTGGATACGCGCTTCGAGTTCGGGATCGTTTTGCCTGCGGGCAACACTGGCCCGGTTCATCTTCTGGATCATGTCCAGTTCGTAACGCTGCTGCTCGGCGCTCAGGCCCATATTTTGCAAGTGCTCGATCGGTTCCGAGATTTTGTCGAAAGCCATCCCACCAAGACCAACGGCAGTGCCTTGGTACGAGGCAGGGAGAAACCCGGAACTCCACTTTTTTGCCCCTCCATGAGAGAGTCCTGGTTTCAGCGTGATGAAGGCAGGTAGGTTCTGGTTCCCGCTACCAAGTCCATAGATCACCCAGGAGCCCATGCTGGGCCGAGTAAAGGTATTGGAGCCAGTGTGCAATTGAAGCGTGGCGCCGCCATGCGCTACGCTATCGCCCACCATCGAACGAATGATGCAAAGGTCGTCGGCATGCTTGGCTACTTCAGGAAAAAGGTCGCTGATTTCGATGCCGCTTTGCCCATAACGCTTGAAGTCCCAGGGAGACTTCAACAGGTTGCCAGTGCTGCCCTCAGCGAAAGTGAGCGGACGCTTGAAAGGAAGCGGCTTGCCGTGGTCCCGGATGAGGCGCGGCTTCGGATCGAAGGTGTCCATGTGTGATGGGCCGCCATGCATGAACAGGAAAATGACACGCTTGGCCTTGGCTGGGAAGTGCGGCAGCTTCGGTGCCAGCGGCGCAGAAATGTCGGATGCCAGAAGGGAATTGAGGCCCAGCATTCCGAAGCCGCAGGCAGCACGTCGGAGGAGGAAGCGTCGCGACTGTGGCGTGTGATCTAGCATGTGGATCCCTCAATAAACATAGATGAAATCGTTTGAAGAAATCAGCGAGCGGCAGTAGCTGCTCCAGGCCAGGATTTGTCGCTCATCATTTGCCTTGGGAGCAGGGAATTCGGCGACGTACTGCAACCCGTTGCGCAACTCTTCTGCATTGGGTCCATGGCCGAGCACTTTGACCCAGGCCTGCTCAACACGCTGCTCGTCAGAATTTCCGGATCCTAGGAGTTGTTTTGCTAGAACGCCAGACAGGGTAGCGACGAATTTGCTGTTCATCATATAGAGCGCCTGCGGAGCGACGTTGGTCTCCGAACGCGTTTCGGTGCTCGTCGTTGCATCGCCGAAGTCAAAGAGATTGAAGAGCGACGACAGGTTCGATCGCCGCAACGGCAGATAGACCGTACGCCGCTTCGTCGAATCTGGATCTGCGCTCTTCCTGCCATCACTGAATTCTTTGTCCGTGCCTTCACCGCTTTGCAGCGTACCGCCCATTGTGAGGTCGAGACTGCCGTCGATCAACAGCAACGAATCTCTGATCTCCTCCACTGTCTTGCGACGGATCGGAAAGCGGGAGAGCAGCCGGTTGTCGGGATCCTTCTCTCGACTTTCCAGCGAGATGTCGGCGCTCATTTGATAGCTGCTCGAGAGCATCATCATTCGATGCATCTTCTTGATGGACCAGCCCTGTGCAATGAACTCTGCCGCTAGCCAATCTAGTAATTCACGGTGGCTGGGCCGCTCCCCGGCGAGTCCGAAATTGCTAGGTGTCCTCACAAGACCTTGTCCGAAGTGGCCTTGCCAGATACGATTCACCATAACGCGGGCAGGCAACGGATTGGTTGGGTCAGAGAGCCAATTGCCAAGTTCCAGACGGCCACTGCCTTTTTGAACCGGCTGCTGTACTTCGCCAGCCAGGATCACTGGAAACTGTTTCGAAACCAACTCGCCTTTGGAGTCGGGATTACCGCGCAAAAAGACATGCTGCGCCACAGGCTGATCTTCGCTGACGCCGCAGGCAAAGGGAGGCTCGGGAGGAGCAGCAGCTTTAATCTTCGCAAGCTCTGTGTTCAGCACCGCCATCCTTTGCCGCACGTCTTCGGAGTAAAAACGCTCCGGCTCTTTTGCCGGTAAAGTGAGGGGGCCTTTTGACCCGCCTACTTCAGAATAGAAGCGGTTGATACCCGCCATGAAGTTGGGCATTGGCGGCGGCTTTTCTCCTTTTGCGATTGCCGCCGAAGATTGTGCACGCCAGGCATCCTGCAAAGCATTGCGCCGCACCGCCTCGGCGACAAACTCCGATTGATGGAGCGCGGCGACATTTGCAAGTTGATCATTGTCGGCTTTGTACCAGCGCTCTAAGTGTGCTCGCCTTTCCTTAGTCGGTGTGAGATAGGCTACCCAGCGTTCGAGCTGTTCGACGTCGAGCGAAGCTTCCTTCGCAACGTTGGCCAGGTCTTCCTTTGCAACATAAACCTTTTGAGCCGCCACCATGTACTTCACCATGGACGGAGCACATTCAGTGCTGTAGCGTCGTGCTTCCATCGCGATCAGATCATCGATTTCTCTCTGCTTCGCCGCAACTTTCTTCTCGTGATTTTCATACTCAGCGGCAATGTCTTTGGCTACGAGCGGAGCAAAGTAAAGTTTGGAAACCGTGCCTTCAATCTGGGAAAGCTGTTTCGTGCTGGCGAAGATCGAAGCAAGCGAGTAATAGTCTTTGGTCGAGACCGGGTCGAACTTGTGATCGTGACAACGGGCGCAGGAAATCGTGAGGCCGAGAAAAGTT
The DNA here is from genome assembly GCA_025354885.1 of Acidobacteriota bacterium. Taxonomy (GTDB): domain Bacteria; phylum Acidobacteriota; class Terriglobia; order Bryobacterales; family Bryobacteraceae; genus Bryobacter. The sequence goes on from JANXLY010000071.1 coordinate 13,097, forward strand.
TTGCCCGTGACATCAATCTGTTCATCAACGATGTCGTAGAACATCTTCACTTTGTCCTGTTCGGCTACCAGTTTCGGGCCGAGTGCGAGAAAGCCCGTGGCAATAATGCCTCTCGTATTGACCTTCTCTCCTGGAAGTGGCGGCAACAGATCACCAGCGATTTGTTCACGAATGAATTGATCGTAAGGGAGGTCGTGATTGAAAGCCTCAATGACATAGTCCCGATAGCGCCACGCGTGCGGATAGCGGTAGTCTTCGTCCGCACCGGTCGAGTCTGCGTAGCGGGCGACATCGAGCCAGTGACGCCCCCATTTCTCGCCGTACCGAGGCGAGGCAAGAAGATGGTCGATCACTTTTGCGAAAGCGTTTGGCGTTGAGTCGGAAAGAAATGCCTGGGTCTCTGCTTCTGATGGTGGTAGACCCGTTAGATCGAGCGAGGCGCGGCGAAGCAGTGTAAATTTGTCTGCTGGAACTGACGGAGAAAGTTGGCGAGCTTCAAGGCTCGCGAGAATGAAGCGATCCATCGGCGAGCGAATCCAAGCCTCATTTTTCACTGCCGGAAATGCCGCTTTCACTAAAGGGCGAAATGACCAGAAATCCTTTTGCGCCTGGGAATAACCCTTCTTGTTGCTGTCGACTAGCGCCGCCTCGTTCGGACCTGATGGCCAGGTTGCACCCAGCGCAACCCACTCACGGAGCGTGCTAATTTCCTGGTCGCTGATCTTCCCCGTCGGGGGCATCTTCACCCGCTCGAGATAGCCGACCACTTGCAGGATTCGACTATGTTCGACATCTCCGGGTACAACCGCTGGCCCCGTATCTGTGCCCTTGCGAAAACCCGCAGCACTAGTGAGGTCGAGCCCTGCTTTTCCAGCTTTGGGATTGTGGCAAGTCTGGCATCGCGAGACGAGGATGGGTCGAACACGCTTCTCAAAAAATTCCTGCTGCTGAGGCGAGGCCGTTTGGCCTTGCGATAGCAGGGAACAGAATAAAATGATGAGGACGAATCGCATATTCGAATCAGTCATGAACTCAGAAGAAAACCGACTGTGCCGTTCGCGTCAGCACCCACTCGCGGTCTTCCGGAGAAAGGAATGGAAGATGCTCTCTCACAAGTGCGATGGAAGGAGCGTATTGATGACCATCCTGCAGTTGAAATGGACAGTCGCTAGCCCACATCATGCGCCTTGGACCGAAGTGTTCGAACACGTTACGAAACAGTGATTGCAGATCGGTGTAAGGGGCCTGTTTTTTTCCGAGGGCATAAAATGCGGAAGCCTTCACTTTGACCCTCTTGTGGCGAGCCAATGCGGATAAGGATCGCAGATCCTGGTCATGGATCACACCATCCACCCCTACCCGTGCAAAGTGATCTATAACGACCGAAGTATCCGGATACTTGGCACACATGCGATCCAGGGAGCTAAGTGAATCAGGGCTGATCAAGGCGCAAATCGAAAGATTCCTGGCAGCAGCCGTGCGCCACATCCGGTTCATGCCAGGCGAATCGAGCCAATTCTGCTGTGGGGTTACGCCGACGATCCGAAACCCGCGCACGCCTTGCTTCGCAAGATCTTCCATGGCCAGCCCGGGATCGGCTGCGAACTCATCGACGATTCCCACTCCGCTGAAAGTGCCAGGGTGGGCCTTCATGCAGTCGAGCATGTACGAGTTGTCGAACTGGTAAAAGCTCATCTGGATGAGCACTATTCGCGATACGCCTGCGGGCTTGGAGTGAGCGAAGAGGTCCTCTGCGGTAAAGCGCGGCGGCGGATAGTCCTTGGCCCCCGCAACTCGAGGGTAACGCTTTACATCGTCTGTCCAGAGGTGTACGTGGGCATCTATGGCAGGGAGGGGCATTGCGCTCTCTAGTATATTCGCTGTATGCCATGAGCAACCACAACCCCCACCTGCTGCGCACCCTCGCCGATCTCGTCGCCATCAATAGTATCAATCCAGCCTATCGGGGTGGTGTGCCGGAAGAGGCCGTCGCGCAGTACGTAGAGACCTTCTTCGCGCTCCATCGAATCGAGACCTTTCGGCAGGAAGTTTTGCCGGGACGCTCAAACGTCATCGCCCGTCTCCCAGGTGAAAATCCCAGCCGTCGCGTCATTCTCGAAGCGCACATGGACACTGTGTCCACTGCAGGAATGACCATCGATCCTTTCGATCCCGTGATCGCCGACGGTTGCCTTTACGGACGCGGATCCTGCGACACCAAAGCCGGCTTGGCATCGATGATGCATGCGCTCGTCTCTCTGCGGGAACAGCAGATTGTTCCGCCCTGCGAGGTATGGCTGGCAGCCGTGGTTGACGAGGAGCATGCGTTTCGAGGTGTGCTGCGGCTCTGCGAGGGATTGAGGGCCGATGCCGCAATCGTAGCCGAGCCTACCGGATTGCGGGCAGTCACCGCCGCTAAGGGCGTGCTGCGCTGGAAGCTGCGAAGCATCGGAAAAGCTGCACACAGTGCAAAGCCGCATCTGGGTGTAAACGCCATCAATCACATGGCTCAGGTACTGCTTGCTCTGGAACAGGATGCGCTCGCTCTGGCATCGACGACCCATCCATTGCTCGGACACGCGACTTTGAATGTCGGTCTCATCCGTGGTGGAGAGCAGATCAATTTCGTTCCCGATACCTGCGAGATCGCAATTGATCGTCGCTTGATCCCTGGCGAGAATGCTCATGAAGTCTGGGCGGCTACGGGCGAACGGCTGGCCTCCCTCGGTCTTCGAGTCGAAATGGACGAGCCAATGATCGCCGATGGCCCTCTCGAGACTAAAGCCACAGAACGCGTGGCAATCGTCGCCCAGCAGGTGCTCCGCTCCATGGGATGCAACGACGAATTGGCTGGCGTTCCATTCGGCAGTGATGCGAGTAAGCTCGCTCGGCAAGGAATCCCCAGCATGATTTTTGGCCCGGGCAGTATTGACCAGGCTCACGCCGCCGTCGAGTTCGTCGATTGTGATCAGGTGAGCGCCGCGCTTGATTTCTATGTTGACTTTCTAAAGCAATTCACTTGAATCCTATGCATAACCTGATTTACCCTGACCATTTTGTACTTCCCTCTGGCCTCGCTTACCTGGACTCGGACGCAGAAGGAATCCCACCGCTTGCCGTGCAAGCCGCGCTGGCCGCCTACTTGCGCGCAAAGTACATGGGCACCACGGGCCGGACCCTTCTCTATCAGGAGCAAGAACTGCTCGAGTCTTCGATCGCAAGTCTTCTCGGCACACAGGCAGAACATATTGTTACGCTCGCCAATAGCTCCGTAGCACTGAATCTCCTCGCTCAGAGCATTGACTGGCTGCCCGGTGACGAAGTTCTGATCTGTGACCTCGAGTTTCCGTCGAATGTCCTGCCCTGGCTGCAGTTGAAGAGCCGTGGGGTAAGGCTGGTTGTAGTGCCGTCTTGTAGAACTCCAAGACTGGATCGCCTGTCTGTCTCCGCGAACAAGAATTCTTTCTGTAAGTCAGGTCAGTTACAAGTCAGGCACACAGTTTCCCTATCTGGAACAACTCTCTGTCCATGCCCATGCCGCTGGGGCCATCTTTTGTGTGGATGCGACACAAGCCCTTGGTCGCGTGCCTGTGTGCGTTCGCGGTGTGGATCTCCTGGTCGCCAGCAGCTACAAATGGACGCTCGGGATTCACGGTCTCGGCATCGTCTATCTTGCTCCCAGCTTGCGAGATCTGCTCAGTTCCGGAACGGCCGGCTGGTATTCAGTTTCAGAAGTGTTCCACCCGGATCGCTTCGCATCTTTCACTTCCAAGTCCTCTGCGGGGCAGCTTCAAGCGGGCATGCCGAACTTCACTGCAATCTTCGCGCTTCGTGCCAGCATCGACTATTTGCGATCCATCGGGATCGAGCGAATCGATCAAACTGTTCGTCCCTTGGTGGCCAGACTTAGGGGCGAGCTCTCTGATTGTGGATTGCGTTTGCTCACGCCCTCAGAGCCCCGCTTCGCCTCTGGCATTGTTTCGTTCGCTTATGATCAGCCGGAAACTCTTGCCGCAAAACTCGCCGCGCAGGGAGTGGTGGTTTGGGGTGGTGATGGTCGGATACGCATTTCAGTTCATCTCTACAATCACTCCGGCGATATCGAACGATGCCTGAACGCCATTCGTGTTTTGACCACAAGCGGATTGAGTCCCGGATAAACTACTGCATGGAGATTTAGCATGAACCGTCGTCAGTTATTAAAGGCTTCGATCGTTGCTGTACCTGTCGCGCAGGCCGCATCAAGCAGCTTGATCGAAACTGCCCAGCAGGCAGCCCTGAATGCTCTGAAACCGAGCAAGCGCGACCTGGAGCATGGCCTCGAGCTGCACGCGAATTCGATCGTCATTGATGCCTACGGATTCTCGCCGCGCGCCGCAGTGAGCGGCGACGAAATTCGTCTGGCCATCGAAGCTGGCGCTTCAGAACTCGAAATTCAGGATCGCGCAGAGGACATGGGCATGACCCGCTGCCTGACCAGTGTGTCGGAGCGCAGCGAATACCTGGCCGCATGGAAAGCCTCCGGTCTAACCTGCATCGTGCAGAATGCGGGCGAGGAGAGTCAGGATCCGCTGCGCTCGATCAAGCGCCTGGCTCGCTTCACTTATGTCACCGACATGCTACGCGATTCTGTGGAGAAGGCAGTTGTACCCGATGATATTGCTGCTGCGAAAAAGCGAGGAAAGCATTGTCTCTATTTTTCAGGGAACGGTGTTCCCCTCAGTCTTGTCTAACACAGAGTGAGCCTGAAGAACGGACGGTTTCCAACACAGGATGAGCCTGACGGGGTGGTGGATGCTGGGGAGTGATCATCAGGATGACGGATGGGAAGAAGTTGAGCCTGGAGGAGATCCGGGCGTTG
>JANXLY010000108.1 GCA_025354885.1 Acidobacteriota bacterium
CCACCACAATCCTTGGAACCGTCCTTGATGGCTCTGGATCCTCGGTTGCGGGTGCAAAAATCACACTTCTGAATACTCGAACCGGCATCAAGGCCGAAACCACTTCGACCTCCTCCGGTGACTATACTTTTCCACTCATCAACATCGGCGAGTACACGGTAAGCGCGGAAATGAGCGGCTTCAAGTCTGCCGCACGCAACGGCGTGCTGGTTCAGATCAACGAAAAGGTACGCGTGGACTTCAAGATGGAAGTCGGACAGGTGAGCGAGAAAATTCAGGTTACAGCGGAGGCCGCCCAACTCAAAACGGATGAAGCATCGCTCGGTAATGTTGTGGAGCAACGCCGCCTTGTCGAACTGCCCGTGAACGGTCGCAATGTCGGCAACCTGGCAGTGCTGCAGCCGGGCGTCATGTTTGGGGCACGCGGCGGTTTGGATGGACAGGGCGGTGGTGGTGGTGGAATCCCGATCCCCGGACAAACGATCGCCATCGTGGCGAATGGTCAACGCGACACCAGTCAGCATGCCACTCTCGATGGCGTAGTCGCGACGGAAGCCCGCGTCAACACTGTGCCCTTCTCGCCCTCTCCTGAGGCGATGGAAGAAGTGAAGGTTCTCACTGGCTCTTATTCGGCTGAGTATGGATTTAACTCTGGTGCACAGCTCATCATGGTGATGCGCTCCGGCTCTAATGAACTGCATGGTTCTGCTTATGAATTCCTGCGCAATGAAAAACTGGACGCCGAAAATTATTTTCAAAACTATTTCACTCCTGCTGGTGCTGCACGACTTCCCAAGCCAGCGCTTCGACAGAATCAGTATGGCGGTGTCATCAGCGGTCCTGTAATGATTCCAAAAATCTACAACGGCAAGAACAAAACCTTCTTCATGTTTAACTACGAAGGTCGCCGCACAAGCAACCCTGGTATCGCGGGAACGGCTCTTGTTCCCTCGACGCGGATGCGTGGAGGCGACTTCGGCGAACTGCTTGGCATTCGCAATGCGGCCGGAAATCCGGCACCGATTACGATCGTCGACCCCTTCACAGGCACGCCGTTCCCGAACAACATCATTCCGGCAACTCGAATCACCTCAACTGCCAAATCCCTCACCACTTATTGGGAACAGCCGCAGACGGTACTCGCTAATCCGCTGGCAGGCTTCAACTACCGTGGGGTTGGCTCAACCAAGATCGACGACAACCAATATTTCACCAAGATCGATCACAATATCTCGAACAATGACAAGGTGATGTTCCGCTATGCCACAAATAGTCCGCTGTACCTGATCACGCCTGCTGCTTCCCCCCAGTTTACGTATAAAGTGGTCGGTCGAAATAACAACATCGCTAGCCAGTGGGTTCACATCTTTACGCCCAGCGTGATCAACGAATTTCGTTATGGCTATTCAACTTCCCGTGACGACAGCTTCAATCCGCGGGCCAATTCTGATTTCGACCTCAGCGCAATCGGGCTCGATGCCTTCCGCGTGATTACTGACGGAAATCGAAAATTGACCAAACGCGAAGCCGGACTCCCCAACATTGATGTCACCAGTTTCCAAGGTCTCGCTGAGCGAGACGGAGGTAACGGATTTGATGATAACCGCCTTCATCAGTTCAGCAACAACGTCTCGGTGAACTTCGGTGCTCATGCTTTCAAGTTCGGTGGCGAACTCCGTTTGATCTCGCTCTTCCGTGGTGCCGCGAACGTGCCGCGCGGCAATTTTGCCTTTGGTGACGCCAGTACAAACAATGCCTACGCTGCCTTGCTGCTCGGCGTTCCCACAGCAACTAATAGTCCTGAAGGATTGCCGCTTACCGATGTTCGTCAAAAGCGAATGGGTTTCTATTTCAACGACGATTGGAAGGTGACGAAACGGTTGACTGTCAACCTCGGTTTGCGCTGGGAATACAACACAGCCGCCAGTGATATCCAAGGGCTGTGGAGGAATGGCGAATGGACTAATGGACTCGGGAAGCCGATCGAGTTTGCCCCCAAGGCGATCCGTACTGTCTATGATTTCTACAAACCGGAAAAAACTCTCTTTATGCCCCGCTTGGGCATCGCTTACCGTCTCAGCGAGAAGACGGTTTTGCGTGCCGGTTACGGAATTTTCTATAACGTGCACCAGTTGAACAACTACACGATTCTGAATTTGAATCCTCCGCTTTCCGGCAGTTCGAATTACAACAACAGCTTTGCCGGTGGTGCTCTAACCAACCCCAACTCGGCTTATTTCTCATATACGAATCCCTTCGGCCCACTGAACCCTGCAAGCCCCGTAGCGGCCAATGTGCTCAACACCGACAACTTCCAACCGAAAGTGAATCAATGGAGTTTGGATCTTCAGCGCCGTCTGTTTGGTGGCATGGTGCTCAATGTGGGATACGTAGGCAGCAGGACAACCCACCTCGACAATACGATGGAGCGTAATAGTCCTGATCCAGGGTTTAACACTGCAACAAGCACGATACAATCCCGTCGCCCCTTCCAGTTCATTAATGACAACGGCGTTCTGCGCCCGCTCACCCGCCTCCGCTTCCTCGATTCTGGCGGAAATGCCTGGTATCAGGGCCTGCAACTCAGTCTGCAGCGCCGCTTCTCCAACGGCTTCAGCTTCACCATCGCCCACACCTTCAGCAAGAGCTTGATGGAAGGATATGGCCGCAATGAGGGCGACGGCTTCAATGCCAATTCCTATCAGAACCCGCAGAATCGCAGGGCAGAAAAGGGTCGAGCCGGCTTCGACGTAACGCATAACTTCGTAGCGAACTTTGTATATGAAGTACCCACGCCGCAAATGTTCAAAAAGGGCATCGCCAACGCAGTGTTTGGTGGATGGCAGACCAATGGCATTGTGACGCTGCGGACCGGTTTCCCCTTCGCCGTCACTCAGGGTGCTATCACCAACACCGTAAACGCGCCGGTTCGGCCGGATCGTATCGCTGACGGAAGCATCGCCAACCCGACTGTAAACCAGTGGTTTAATCCGGATGCATTCCGGCTTACCAGCTGCATCAACATCGCGTTGCCTGAGACCTGCCACTACGGCAATAGCGGAACCGGCATTCTCGAAGGCCCTGGCTTCAAGAACGTCGACTCCTCGCTCTTTAAGAATTTCCGTATCACCGAAAAGGTCAAACTGCAGTTCCGTGCCGAGATGTTCAACCTCTTCAACACGCCTCAGTTCTCCCGACCGAACCCGGGTCTGCAGACGGCAACAAACCGTCTGCCAACAGGCACACCCGGAAACGTTGTGTATCCTTCACAAGCCAATATCGTGCAAGGCCCCGGTGCAATCACTGGCCTTGTTGCTCCGATGCGCCAGATCCAATTTGGATTGAAGATCCTGTTTTAAGACCCTGGGATTGTTAACGCCAGAAAGCCGCTACCTCAATCGCGCAAGCACTTGAGGTAGCGGCTTGGCGTTTGGGTCCTGCCTTTTGAATCGCGTTGCTGCCAGGTGACGCTCAGGTGTTTGCGCGCTCGACTGACCGCGACATAAAAGAGCCGGTGCTCTTCATCGAGACGGCCTTCCTTAATGCTGCGCCAACTGGGGAATTCTCCCTCTACTGCTTTGACGACGAAGACAGTTTCGAATTCAAGCCCCTTGGCCTGGTGCACCGTCAGAATTCGCACGCGGTCATCGTCACCGAGTTGACGTTCGAGGTCGAGGCCGAGGGATGCGATCTCAAGAGCCTCATCGAGCGTGCTTGTGCGGCTCACGATGTGCCGCAGTTCTTCTAGATGCTCGAGGCGCTCATCGCCAGCAGCATCGCGCCCGAAATGCTCGCGCAACAGTCCTTCATAAAGGATCATGTCGAGGTTCTCAATCGGTGCCTGTGTTGCTGCACGGCTTCGCCAATCTGCCACCTGGTCTGCCAATTCGACAAAGCGCTTTCCCTCCTGGCTGACGGTTTGTCGTCTTTCTGCTGCGTGGGCCGTGAGGCGCTCTTTCAAAAGGTCGAGCACATCTGAGGTCATTCGGACATCTTCCATCGCACGGTGGGCCTCGCGACGGGGCAAGCCGAGCGCTTCCACAACATTGGCTAGCTTGTAGCGGCTCAACTTCAACATGCGTCGACTGATTTCGAGAGTGTCGGCGGTGCCCTGGATCGAGAAGGTTAAGGCACTCTGGCGGCAGATCAGCGGCCAATCGAAACTCTCAAGATTGTGCCCGACGACGACACAACCTTCGATGAATTTTGCAAAGTCAGCGTAGGCCAGATCGGCATCTACTCCCTCGGCCACGACACGCTCTCTGCTGACTCCATGAATTGCCGCAGTCTGGTCGAGGCGCGCCCACATCTTCTCGCACGACGGGCGAATCACACGATAGAACTCCTCGCCGTTCTTGAGCGCTGCCAGCTCGATCACTTCGTCTTCGAAAACATTAAGGCCGGTGGTCTCCACGTCCACCACCACAGCCTGATGCTGTAGCAATGCACCGAAGGGATCTGCATCCCGATGTGTGGCGGGGAGCAGGAGGTCTCCCAGCCGCAGGCCAACTTCTTTCGGCAAGGCTCCGACTTTCTGCAGTGTTGCTTCGCCGATCCCTTTCGGTGGAACCTGCAAGAAACGGTGCAGCGAATTTGCCTCCTGATTACTGCGAAGGATGCGCAGGTGCGCGATCGCAGTTTTGATTTCTGCCCGCTGGAAAAACTTCTCTTCTTCCACGCGCACATGCGGGACGCCTGCACGTTCGAGAGCTTCTGAAACATCGCGGGCCGTGAAGTTGGTACGAACGAGAACCGCGTAATCCCGCCAGCCACGATGATCGCGATCATGCTGTTCGCGAATCTCGCCAGCGACCCAGTCGTATTCTTCACGAGCCGTCACGAAGGGCCGCAGCAAAACGGGGTCGCCGTCTTCTGCCACCTTGGGAATGATGCGTTTGGTCAAGGCGTTGGGGTGCGAGACGATGACGCGCTCACAGGCTTGGAGGATGCGGCGGGTGGAACGAAAATTCTCTTCAAAATGTACTACTGTCGGTTTGTAATCGCGCTTGTACTGCTCGAGGATTTCATAGGGCGCCGACCCTCTCCATTCGTAAATCGTCTGGTCGACGTCGCCAAAGAAACTGAGCTGGCGGTGCTCTGAGGCAAGCGCATCGAGTATGCGGTATTCCGCCCGCGAAGTGTCCTGCACTTCGTCCACCTGAATCCAGTCGTACTTCTGGCGCCACCACTGCAGCCGATCCGGATTCTCTTCCCAAAGCGTGACGACGCCGAGGACGAGGTCTGTGAAATCGACAGCGTGTGAGTCGCGCAACATCCCGACATAGTCTGCGACAAGAGCCGGAAAGTTGATGTCCGGTTTTTTGTAGGCAGGCCAAAGTCCGCTCTGCGCAAGCTTCTCGAAAAACACGTCGCGCGGTTTTTTGGGTGGATTCGATTCGTACTTCGCAATTCGAGCCTCGCTGAGAGCCTGCCAGAGGGCGTAGCGCACGCGATTCCATTGGCCCGGCACATCGAGCTCGAAACGGGTTGCCAGCCGCCCACACAGCTCCGTAGCATCTTCTTCGTCATAGATGATGAAGTCGGTAGGCAGGCCGAGTGCGTCTGCTTCAGCCCGCAAAACGAGTGCGCAAAGGGCATGAAAAGTAGAGCACTGCACGCCGCTGCCGACACGCGACTGTACCTCACGAGCTGCACGATTGGTGAAGCTCAGGCAGAGCATGCGTTCGGGATTCATCCCGCCGGCAATGGCTGCTGCGGCGCGCTCGGCCAAAGCCATGGTCTTGCCTGTTCCAACGGGTGCCATTACGAGCACGGGCTTTTTCCAGTTCTCCACCACGGCGCGTTGCAAGTCGTTCAGCTGCACGAATCGATGATATCGGTTGAAGGATAGACTAAGATGCTGATGGTCAAAAAACAAATTGTGATGTTGCCCGGAGACGGGATCGGGCCGGAAGTACTGGCTGCGGCAGAGGCAGTGATTCGGGCATTGCCAGAATTGGACTTCACTCTTGTCGAGCATCCCTGCGGAGCCGGCGAGTATCTTCGTAACGGCGATCCATTGCCAGCTGCGACGATCGAGGCTTGCCGGAAGGCGGATGCAATATTGCTTGGTGCTATGGGCATTCCAGATGTGCGCTGGGCCGATGGCAGAGAGATGGCTCCGCAAATTGACATACGCGAGATTCTTGGCTTGTATGCGGGTGTGCGGCCGACGAAAACTTACAACGCAGCGCATTCCCCTCTGAAGCAATCAACGATTGACTACGTGCTGGTGAGGGAATCGACAGAGGGATTATTCTCCACCCGACTCCGGCCACGGGACAAGACTGCGAACGAAGTAAGAGATGAGATGCTCGTGACCCGGGCTGGTTCCGAAAGGCTCTTTCATTTTTCGTTTCGACTTGCGCAAACCAGGCGGCGCAAACTGACGCTTGTGGACAAGGCGAATGTGTTGCCGTCGATGGCGTTCTTTCGCGAGATATTCGACGAAGTTGCGAAGCAATATCCGGATGTCGAGACCGAACGCATCTACGTAGATGCGATGGCGCTGTATCTGGTGCAACGGCCAGAGCGCTTTGATGTGATGGTGACTGAGAACATGTTTGGCGACATTCTCTCGGACCTTGCTGCCGCTACGGTGGGTGGCATGGGCATGGCACCTTCGGCTGATATCGGAGATCATCACGCGGTGTTCCAGCCGGCGCATGGTTCCGCTCCCGACATTGCAGGGCAGGGCAAAGCAAACCCAGTAGCAACGATACTTTCTGTAGCGATGATGCTCGAATGGTTTGGGGAAGCCGAATGCATCACTGCTGCAAAGAAAATCCGGTCTGCAGTGGAGCGCGTGCTCACTGATCCAAATCATGCGACGCCCGATTTGCGTGGAAGTCTCAAGACCAATGAGATGACCGATCTGATTGTCTCCGCATTATGAAGTCTGGTTTTCGAATTTACGACACACACACGCATCTTGGCTCTGCAGCCCACAGCGGCAGGACTTGGACTGCAGATGCGATGTTGCAGCACATGGATGCCCACGGGGTAGATCGTTCCTTGTTGATTCCTTTTCCGGTGGTCGCGGATCACCGCAAGGAGCACGACACGATTGCTGCGGCAGTGCGCGATCACTCGGATCGCTTCACAGGTTCGATCTGCCTGAATCCATTTCTGCCTGAGCAGGAAGTGGCGGATGAGATCCGGCGTTGCGTTGAAGAGCTTGGGCTGCGGGCCTTGAAGCTGCAGCCGCAATTCTGCGGGTTGAATCCGCTGTCCGCGAAAGCCAGCTGGTTCTTCGGGCTTGCCAATGAACATCGATTGCCGGTTGTCGTCCACACAGGTGCTGGTGCGCCGTTTGCATTGCCGTCGCTGCTGATTTCACCTGCTCGGCAATATCCTGAATTGCAGATCATCATTGCCCATAGCGGCAGCCCGATCTATTATCTGGAGGCTATTGTGGCTGCGCAGGTGTGTACGAATCTGTTACTTGATGTTTCAAGCCTGATGCCTCATCAGGTACTCGACATTCTGAAGTATTTGCCCGCATCGAGGCTTATGGCTGGTTCTGATTTGCCTGAGAGCGTGGATGTTGAAATGGGCAAGATTGTGGACTTGCCTATCGACGAAGCTACGCGCCGCGAGATCCTCTGGACTACTCCACGCCGTGTATTTGACCAGGCAGACTAGGCAAGCATTTTCTGGATCACATCGCCACTTACGTCTGTGAGGCGGAAGTCGCGGCCCATAAAACGATAGGTCAGTCTGGTGTGGTCAAAACCGAGGCAGTGCATGATCGTAGCCTGCAAATCGTGTACACCAACGGGATCTTCGGTGATGCTGAAACCGAGGTCGTCGGTCTGGCCCAGCACCGTGCCCGGCTTTGTGCCACCACCTGCCACGAACATCGAATATGCGTTCGGATGATGATCGCGCCCGGCGTTATCGGGGTCCAGCGTATTGCGCACTTCCTGCATCGGCGTGCGTCCAAATTCACCACCCCAGACGATGAGCGTGTCGTCGAGCATTCCACGCTGCTTCAGATCCTGAATGAGCGCAGCCGTACCCTGGTCGGTCTTCTCGCAATTTGCCTTGAGGCCCTTGTTCAGATTGGTGTGCTGATCCCAGGATGCATGCATCATCAAGATGAATCGCGAGCCGCGTTCGAGCAGTCGTCGCGCCAGCAGGCAATTCTTCGCATACCCGGCCAGCAATTTATTTTCGCTATCGGTACCGTAATGCTGGTGAGTTTGCCGAGTCTCCGCTGCGAGGTCCGAGACTTCCGGAGCCGACACCTGCATTCTCGCGGCTAGTTCATACGCTGCCATACGCGCTTGCAGCGAACTGTCGCCTGGATGAGTTGCGGCGTGTTCTCGATTGAGCTGCCCCAGGATGGCTCGTGTGGCCGCTTCTTCCGCG
>JANXLY010000238.1 GCA_025354885.1 Acidobacteriota bacterium
CTAGCAGTGGTGTGGTAAGTAAGTCCAGCCTTTTGCCGTTAAATTAGTTAGGCAGGTGGCGTCATGCCCTGTAACAATTGATGGCCCACAGAAACATTCGGTAGTGTGGCGTGTTTCAATTAAAGGTAATGAGCAAGTAAATTCTCATTGCTGCCGATACATAACATAAGAAGATGGCACATCGATTGAATCCTAAATATTTTCTCTTACTGTCATTCATTGTTCCCCTTACTGCGCAAATTATTCCCGATCAGTACATTGTTCAACTGACGGGTGAACCGGCCATCTCAATATCGGGGGACCATGCGCAAGTTAGACGCACAATGGCGTCGCGTCGCTTAACTGTTCATGCACAGCAACTCCGGCTACGGCAGGATATTGGAACAATGACAGGTACAACGGCTACGGTCCTAGATTCTGTGGAGTTGGTAGCCAATGCGCTTATTGTTGAGACGAAGGACCCTGACGCATTGCGGGCATTGCCCGGGGTAGCCAACGTGCTGCCTGTATATCAAGTGCACCATAATTTAGACGCAATGGCAGCAGTGCATCATGTTCCTGAGGCTTGGGCTCGTATTGGGGGTCAGGGAAACGCTGGGGCGGGCATAAAGATCGGGATACTTGATACAGGGATAGATCGGGACCATGCAGGGTTTCAGGACGATTCTTTAGCTGCATTGCCGGGATATCCAAGAGCAAGTGACGACGCAATTCTTCCCACGCTTTCTAAAAAAGTCATCGTGGGTCGTCAATATGACAGGTTGAATCGCGTAACTTCCAGTCTTGATATTGCCGATCATATGGGTCATGGGACAGCGGTAGCGATGGTTGCTGCCGGAATGTCCAATAAGGGGCCCTATGGACTTATTACGGGCTTTGCACCAAAGGCTTATTTGGGGGTCTATCGTGTTTTTAGCGGAGACTTGGGCGACACAGGCGGCAGCAGTGCCGTCATCAAAGCAATTGACGATGCTGTAGCTGATGGCATGGACATTATCAATATGAGTTTGGGCTTTGGTTCTGATATACGCATTGATCTTGACGTGATTGCTGATGCGGTAGATCGGGCTTCTGCGGCCGGAGTCATCGTTGTGGTGGCGGCGGGTAATGCGGGGCCGGATTCATTTACGGTGGCCTCGCCGGCAGTAGCTTCTTCCGCTATTTCGGCTGGAGCCTCTTACAATGCGCGGTTCTTCGCTGTTGGTGTCCAGGTGGACGATCAGGCGTTATTAGGCATCGCAGGGAATGGTCCTGTGCCCGCGCAAGCTATTTCGGCTGAATTAATAGATGTCGCATCAGACAGTGATCCAACGGGCTTGTTGTGCAGCCCCACAACAAGCGGAGCGTTCCAAGGCAAGATTGCGTTAATCCTGCGTGGAACTTGTACCTTTGAACAAAATCTGGACAACGCGCAGTCTTCCGGAGCGGTTGGTGGGTTAGTGTACGCTGCCGAAGCATCGCCTGATGCCTTCCGGATGGGCGTGGCTGGTGCGCAGCTTCCGGCGATGGGGATCAGCAACAGTGATGGTGTGAAGTTAAAGAACCGAGTCAAAGACAGTTCTGCTGTCGCTACGCTTCAGTTTGCTGCCTTGCCCTTCGTTCAGGACACAAAAAAGATGGCTAGTTTTAGTTCCCGTGGGCCATCCGTTGATATGGGCATTAAACCCGATCTGGTGGCTGTTGGCACCGACGTATCCACTGCCGCACAGAGTAAATTTCCCGATGGAGAAGTTTTTGCGAAGAGCGGGTACGGCGTAATTAACGGGACAAGTTTTTCATCTCCGGCAATGGCTGGAGCAATGGCAGTTGTAAAGGGCGCGCGCCCCGGGTTATCCGTCGCTCAATACCGATCCTTGCTTGTGAATAGCGCGTCACCGATGATTCTCACTGACGGCACAGTGGCGCCGGTGATGATAGCGGGTGCCGGCATTCTGAATTTGGACGCCGCGGTTACTAGCACCACTGTACTGTCGCCGGTGTCGGCAACTTTCGGCGTTGGGGATCGAAACCCAGACCGTTCCCGGGAAATTCAAATAACTAACCTTGGTTCCGACGCGGATACTTTCGCCATTACTATATCGAGCACGGATTCCAATCAGGCAGCTGTAGAACCAGCGTCTATTGTAATTCCCGCCGGAGCATCCAGAAAGGTAGTCTTGAATTTTAAGGGCAAAGATATTACCAATGGCCAATATCAGGGCTTTATGAAGGTAAAAGGCGAAAATTCTTCTCAGGAAAGCCGTATGGCCTACTGGTATGCGGCTCCTTCCTATATTCCTGTGAAAGTGAATGTACTAGAAAATTACCTGCCAACTTCGGCCCGAATCAACACCAACCAGTCAATTGCCTTTATACTACTGGATGCAACTGGTGTCCCTATCACCACAGAGACGCCGAAGATCACCTTGGTTTCCGGTGACGGACGGGTGGGCGCATTGAAATCGTACGATCCTTTCAATCCCGGGCTGTGGGAAGTGTCAGTCAGATTAGGACCGGTGGCCGGTCCCAACGTTTTTCACATTGAATCCGGCGATGCAAAGCGAGATGTTACGATCAGCGGACAATAGCCGTTAGCTGTGTTAATCTAAATAAGTCCTCTAAACTATGCGCCCGTAGCTCAGCTGGATAGAGCGTCTGGCTACGAACCAGAAGGCCGGGTGTTCGAATCACTCCGGGCGCACCAAACACATCAACCTTTTCTATCTTTCCTGCTTTTTTCGCACTGCGTCAAAATTGTGCGAAGTCTTTGGGCTTTTTCCATTGCCACTTTCAAGTTATCGAGTTGCGGGCGTGCATAGCGCTCCATGTGGCGATGCCTGGATGTCAAGCCAAGTACGCCAGGGCATAGGATTGCTGGGAGGCAGATCAGCAGTTAAGGAAAGTGTGAAGAAGCGTGTAGCGTACGAGCTTCTCGACCTGAACGGCCTTCACCCCAGGAGAAGACTCACCATCTCAGCCAACGCGGCCCGATTCATGGTTTTGGATTGCACAAATCGCGCGGCGCGCTTTGCGTTTGTCGTCATTATTATTTGATCGGGTCCTATCGGACGGCCCTGATCTTCACGTTTCCGACAGTTATCGACATACAAATCTTTAGTTTGAATTGCATTTTCACAATTCGACCAGGAGCACTATGCTTACCCGTAGCGGGAATCCGATCAGAAAACAACTCGCTATGTGAGTAGTTGTCTTCAATAGGAACATGATTGACCTTGAACGCGTAGGCTGGGACGTCTAGCGGTTCGATCTTCTCCGGAAGTATTCCTACCTTGAATCCAATCACTCCGAGGCCATTGTAGGAGCCTTTTTCGTGAAATAGGGCATCCGCAGGCTCGCTGAACTCGCCCCTGTTTACCGACTGATTCAAATCAGACCGAATTGCTTCTGGGGTTAGCTTTTCGTCAACAAAATGGATGGCGCTGTAGCGCAAATACAGGAGTTCTTCCTGGTCAAATTCCAGAACCACTTCACGCCCGTTCCGAAACATGCGTTGAGGCCTTTCAGTCGGCGAGATATACACGGATTTTGTCTATGGTTGCAGACGCGGAGAGCTCTTCTCCTTCAGCAAGACTCATCATCCAAACATCGGAAGATGCAGCGTCCGAATAGGTGGCTACAACAATTTCGCCATTGTTGTAGGCTTCTATCAATGCACGTTTCGCACCTGAGGCAAAAAGAATTCCTACCCCTCCGTCCATAATGGCCGAAAGTCGTCGGGGCGCAAGGCGCGATCTCTCAAGCCGAGAAAGTAGCAGTTCCGCATTCCGGCGTGCAAGTTCATTCGGAGGATCGGCCGGATAAGCTGCCCAGTTGCTTGGGAGGTGAACCAAGAGGTTCAATTGCTGAGCTAATTGCATGAAAGTTTCCAAGTTCCTCCAAAATTCGCTCTGTAGGCCAAGCTGCATGTGGGATGTTCCCGCATCGATAGCAGATTGCCAGGTTGAACAGTCCGCTAATTGGCTTTCGCGCCAATCGGAAGAAGCTTGATACAGAGCCGGCGGGGTTGTGAGCGTGGCCAAACTAGTAATCCTCCTTGTGTCCGAATAGCGCCCGGGTCTTGTCCGTGATGGAACGCTCGAAATACTCATTCTTCAAATTTCGCATCATTTCAATTGCCGTCCATAAGCGCTCTTCGGTAGAAAAAGCCTCGGCGTCTTCTGTGTACACATTGATATCCAGAACAACGGAGTTCGAATTAAGCTCAGTGGGCGGAACTGACGCCTGAGTCAGGACAAGAACACCTTTTACCTGTTCAACCGGAAAACACAGTTGCATAAAAAAACCCATGAGGCTTTGAGGTAGATCTTGAGAGACCTCAGGAGTGGTCCGAAAATAGTCTTTGTAATCTATCGAGTTTTGCGGAATGTCGATCTGATTAATGAACCGCACGGATACACGAGAGATTCTGCCTGGATTCAGCACTTCACGATACAAAGCCCACAACTTGCGGGCTTCATCCCGCAACTCTTGCCAAGCTCCGTATGGTCGTAGGATTGAGAAGGTGAAGCCATCTAAGCAATTCTGGAAAACGAATCGACTGTCTGCGGATTCAAGCACATAACCGACCTGACGTTGGGCAGCGCTAGCGCCAACCTGCGTGCCTACAGACATGGTCCCTTCAAAGTGAACCCGATCCTTCTTTTTGGGGTACTGTTCCTTCACACGCGCACAGATCCCCTCGATCAGATTGAGTTGATCGGCCCCTAGCGGCTCGATCCTAATGTCGATTAGCGCCTCTTTAATCGGCGCGTTTGAGTATGGAGTACTCATAAACTCTTGAATTTTCTCCAGAACTTGCATATCGATAGCGCGTAGGAAGTTCCAAACAAATACTAACAGAAACGTTTGAGCTCTTACCCCACAAGAAATACACACTCTATGATTTATAGCTTCCCACGCTCAGAAGTTTATAGAAAGCCTCTACCGGGTTGTTTGACAGCTACGAACCAGAAGGCCGGGTGTTCGAATCACTCCGGGCGCACCATTCCTCCCTACTTCACATGCACCGGCTCTGCATAGAGCAGGTCTCCCGTCACCCCGTCAAAATACTGAATCACCACATGCGGTTTCGGGTAAGCCACCCAGCGCTTGCTCCCATCCGGCCGCGGATTCATGAACACATTATTCACCTGCGCCACCGCGTAAATCGGCCTCCAGCGCAACTTCGCAGGCACATCATTCCGTACATAACTCGACCACCGGATCTCACACGCCCTCCCCCGTGAGTCAAAGACCCCGTTCGAAGGCCGACTCCCCTCACTCACCGCCGGATGATTCTGAGAATTATGTGGCCCCGCCGCAAACTCCCACACTCGATCCGTCACCTTCACCGCAAAACTATTGTGCAGATCGCCCGTCATCACCATCACAGGCTTCCCCAGCTTTTCCCAAAATTGCAGCAGCTCTTCCCGCTCATAGAGAAACGCCGTCCACGCGTCGTCCTTCCCCGCAATCGGATCGCTCGACCCCGGCGACCCCACATGCGGAATCATCAGATTCACTGAAGACGCAAGAAAGAAAAAGTCAGCATCACTCTTTGCCATAGACTCTTTCAACCACGCATGTTGCACCTTGCCAAGCATCAGCGGACCCGGACGCTCCGGATGTGGAACATCGTGCATATCACGCATTCCGCGAGTATCGAGCAGATAGATCTCGACATTCCCAACGCGAAAACTCCCATAGTTATGCCGCCCAATCGAATAGGAACAGCTGTCCGCTTTCGCGAACGAAGGCGTCACCCGAACACGATTCGCATCCAGCACTTCCACAATGTCGTACACGCCCGCATTCTCATCGCCCGCAGGGGCCTTTTTCCCCGGCGGCACTCCTGCATTTTGTCCGCCCCAATGCACATGCAGGTTGGTCGCCTGCTTGAGATCGATAGCCTTGAAATCCGCTTGCCGATCATTCAGCACATCCCCACTCACCGTCGCCTCTCCAAAATGCAGGCCCTGCTTGGTCGCCAGCGGATTGCTACCCGCAATGTAGTCATACCAACCCTGCAGCGCGATATCCCGAAACACGGCCTCCTGCGTCTTCACACCAGCCGAGCCCGTCCCATAAACATCATTCAGAATTTCATGATCGTCGGGAGTAAAGTAGCCAGGCACTTCACGGTGCCAAGCTGCCATTGCCTTCCCGCGCTCCATATAAAGCTTGAAATTCTCCCACACACCAGTAATACTCGGCGCAATCCGAGCCAGCCGGGGCGTCTCGGCTTCGCTCAATCCACACTGCTCTCTCCATTGCGACACTGTGAAATCCCGCTTCTCCTCATAAACCCAGTCCCCGTTCATGATCTGGAACAACACCTTCTTCCCGTGCTGCTGCCGCATCGTCTTATAGGCAGGCAGCGTCGCCCCCAGCGCCCCGCCAACCTTCTGATCGGCACACGATCCAAACTGAAAACTGAAGTTGAACAAGCCCTTGGGATTCGTCTCTGCATCGCGGTAACTCTCCGCCGAAGGCAGTGTCTGAAAGCTCCCTGCCCGCTCTGCCGCACTGCTTCCTTCAATGCAATACGCATAGCGAGTTCCCGGCTGCAATCCTGTAAGCTTCATCCAGGCCGCATTGTCATGATCCACGCGCGTCGCTGCAAGAGCCGACACTTGATCCATCTTGTCCGGACTGCTTCCGTATCGAATCTGAAATCCGCCAGCCCTCGCAGTGCGAGCCCAGATCCACACTTCGTTCATCCCGACATGACCCAGAAAAGGTCCGTGCGTAACGGTCGCTTCCGGGCTCTGCGCAGCACGTGCCTGCAAGCTCGCGCTTCCAAGTAAAGTGGCTTCGGCCAACTGCCTTCGATTCACTTTCAACATGGGTACAGTATGTCAAGATTCGTGGCAACCACCCCATGTTTGTGCGAAACGTGCTGCTCAAAAAAGGCCGATCCATGCAATACTGCCATGTGCCTCTACAGTCGGATATTCTCTCGGGCAACGGGCGTCTCGAAGGCGTTTTTGATGGCGGAACACCCATCCGGCCTTCGCCGCCGCGCGATGATGTCGATGCAGTCCAGCGCATTCAAAGGGCCATGGTCTCCCTCGGCATCTCCGCTATGCAGAAGTCATTCGATGCCGGTACTGATGGCAAACCAGACGGCGTTTACGGCGAAGAGACCCGTCTCGCCGTGATCAAGTTTCAACAACGCGTGTTTCCAAAGCAGCCTTTCGAAATCGACGGCCGTGTCGGTCGCAACACCCTCCAAAAAATGGACGCCGAACTCGGCTCCTCCCCCCGTCCTCCCCG
>JANXLY010000150.1 GCA_025354885.1 Acidobacteriota bacterium
CGCCCCGATCTGCTCCAGGCTCAGCGTTTCTCCAGCCTTCATACGGATGATCAATCCCCAGCATCCACCATCCCTCCTTCAGGCTCATTCTGTGTTAGAAATAGCGCCTCCTTCAGGCTCATCCTGCATTAGACAAGACTCCAGTCAACTACCAACAACCGGATATCTGATAATTGGAGTCAATGCGCGTTCTCATTCTGTTCACGGTTGCCTTGTCCTTGTTCGGTCAATCCCCCGAGGGGTTGTTCCTCGGAGAAATTGCCGGAGGAATGGGAAAACTGCGTCTCGCGTTCGAAATCACGAAGAGCGCTGACGGCAAATTCAGCAGTCAAATCATTTCGATCGATCAAGGATATGCGAAGCTCCCCGCCGCCGCCACAAGCTTTGTGGAGAAGACACTGAAACTCACTCTCGGCAATATCAACGCCGGCTATGAGGGGACCCTGAGCGACGATGGCCAAACCATAACAGGCACCTTCACGCAGGGGATCGCAATTCCACTGGTGCTCAAGCGCACGGCCGAATTGCCCAAGCCGCCAAGGCCACAGGAGACTAAAGAGCCATATCCTTACCGATCCGAAGACCTTACTTTTGCGGGTGGAGCAACAGGTGTCACTCTCGCGGGAACGCTCACTCGGCCCAAAGAAGGTACTCTCTTTGCCGCAGTCGTGCTCGTATCTGGCTCAGGCCCGCAAGACCGAAATGAAGAATTGGCCCTTCATAAGCCTTTCCTGCTTTGGGCTGACACAATCACCCGCGCAGGCATTGCCGTTCTGCGCTACGATGATCGCGGTACGGCCAAATCCACCGGCACATTTCGTGGCTCTACCAGCAAAGACTTCGCGTTGGATGCAACAAGCGCGGTCGCCTATCTTCGAACACGAAAAGACATCGATGCCACCAGGATATTTGTCATGGGGCACAGCGAAGGCGGCATGATTGCTCCGATGGTGGCGGGCGAAGATCCAAAAATTGCCGGCATCGTCTTGCTTGCTGGCACTTCCGTAACGGGCGAGCGCATTCTGGCTCGTCAACTTCCTGACATGGCCCGCGCTGCAGGATTAAACGAAGAGCAAGCCGCTGCCAATGCCAAGTTGAGTCTTGACCGAATCACAAAGCAAAAGGCAAGCGACCCCTGGATGGCCTTCTTCTGGGACTACGACCCGGCACCCGCGCTGCGCAAAGTGACATGCCCTGTTCTCGCCCTCAATGGCGAACTCGACATGCAGGTCAACGCGAAAGAAAATCTTGAAACCATGGAGCTTGCCTTTCGCCAAAGTGGAAACAAGCAAACAACCATTAAGGCGCTGCCCAAGTTAAATCACTTATTTCAGACTGCAAAAACAGGAAGCGGCCAAGAGTACGGCAACATTGAAGAAACAATTTCGCCAGTCGCACTGGAAGTAGTTACGAAGTGGCTGAAGTCGATACTGGCCAGGAAATAAGTTTTGTTCCGTGCCCACGTCGAACGCTGGAATGAAGTGGAGGCTCCTGCTTGTTGGGGAAGTCGGTGCGGTAATGCCCCCCTCGAGATTCCTTCCGCTCGAAAGCCGCTTTCGCCACCAGCCGCAACACTGTGGCCAGATTGCGTCGCTCATAATCCTTGCGGTTCGGTTCACTAATATTCTCTCGTCCACCCTTGTCAATTGCCTGCAGCACGTTTGAAATCCCTGCCGCATCACGCACAATCCCGCATCCGTCCCACGCGAGTTGCTGCAACTGTTCGCGCGTGAGAATCGGGAACTGCTCGTCTCCAAAGGTCCGTCCTGCCTTCGATTTCTCCTTCGAGCCAATCATTGCCTCTCCAGCCCTGGCTCCAAACACGACACCTTCAAGCAACGAATTGCTGGCGAGTCGATTGGCCCCGTGCACTCCTGCACAGGCTGCCTCGCCGGCCGCGAATAGGCCCGGCACGCTGGTCTGTCCATGCAGATCCGTCCGCACACCGCCCATGATGTAGTGGGCCGCCGGGTGAACTGGCGCTGCCTGTTTGGTCAAATCGATACCAAACCGAAGACACGTCTCATAAATAGTGGGAAAGCGATGTCGGATCCAGTCGGCATCCTTGTGGCTCAAATCCAGCAGAACGTGCGTTGCACCCGTTGCCCTCATCTCGGCAATGATGGAGCGACTCACCACATCGCGTGGTGCAAGATCTTCCATCGGATGGTAGCGTTGCATAAAACGATCCCCATGAACGTTACGCAAGATCGCTCCTTCTCCGCGCAACGCTTCGCTCAGGAGAAAGCGCGGCCGTCCAGGAATAAACAGGGCCGTAGGGTGAAACTGCACGAACTCAACATCTGCAACTTCAGCCCCTACTCGATAGGCAATGCCAATACCGTCTGCAGTGGCTACCGTTGGATTCGTTGTATTCAGGTAGAGCTGCCCCGCTCCACCGGTCGCAAGCAAAACGGACTTCGCATAGACATCCACTCGCCGCCGGGTCTTCTGGTCATACGCAACAGCTCCCGTCACTTGACCATCGTTCATCAGCAAATCAGTAACCGCCGCAAAACTTTGAAAGCTCAGATTCGGTAAAGAGGTTGCCGTTTCGAAAAGCGCCCTCGCAATCTCATGCCCAGTCGAGTCCCCACCCGCATGTAACACACGGCTGCGGCTGTGCGCGCCTTCACGCGCCATCAAAAACTGACCATTCTCCTTATCGAAATTGGCACCCCACTTCAACAACTCCTCAATGCGCGCAGGGCCTTCTTGAACGAGAGCTTCCACTGCTGGTTCAAAACAAAGGCCATCTCCAGCCAGTAGCGTGTCTTGCAAATGGAGTGAAAAATTATCATCATCAGAGAGAGCTACTGCGATCCCGCCTTGCGCGTATTCAGTAGACGACTCTTCTATCGAGTCCTTGGCGACAACGAGTACCGTTCCCTGCTCGGCCAGGCTGATTGCCGCCCTCATTCCCGCTACACCCGCGCCCACGACTAAAAAATCGAAGGACATCTTTTCGTTATGAAGCAAACCGTTATCCTGTTTCTATTCTCGCTTGGCAGCCTCATGGCCCAAGTTCAAGACTACTTCCCTTTGGTACCCGGCAGCACTTGGGTCTATAGATCTACCAACGACGCAGGCCCGCTGACCCTACGATTGCGCGAACCACTTGAGCTGAACGGAAAGACCTACCATCGCCTCGAAGGCTACTCATCCTCTACTTTACTCATCCGCCAAACGGAAGAGGGCAACTTTCACTCCTGGGATGAATCTACCCGCAGTGAAGTTCCATTTTTGCTCTTTGATGGCAAGGATTTTTCGAGCCGGGTCACTTCCTGTAATCAGAAAGGACGTGCCGAACTTCGTTCGATGGATTACAAAGGCCCGATCGGATCCTCGCAGACTGCTCGCCTGATCCGCTACACTCCGGGGATTTGCGCCGACACCGGATTGACCAGTGAAACATTCATCCCTTACTTGGGGATGGTGCGAAGAACCCAGACCTCTTTCGTTGGTGAGCGCTCTCACGATCTTGTCTACGCTCAAATCGGAGGCATTACTTATCTCAACGATGCAGGCGTCAGCTTTTCCATCGCTGTCACTCCCGTCACTGCGGAACGGGGTAGCAATCAAATCGCTGCTCGCCTCGTCCTGAACAATCGCACCGACCAGAAATTGGAACTACAGTTCGCCTCCAGTCAAACCTATGATTTTGCAATCCGCAACGACAAGGGCGAGACTGTATATCAGTGGAGTGCAGATAAATTATTCCTTCAGGCGCAGCGTCAACTGTTGATCAGAGGCGAAGAAGTCTGGCAGGAATCACTCCAAGCCACGAATCTCAAGCCTGGCCTCTACTCGGTAGAAGGTTTCCTTGTAAACAGCGATGGTCGAAAATTCTCTGCGACGGCAACCCTCAATTTGCCATAACTTCTTTCAGTTTTGCTCTCAGCTGCTCTACATGCTCCGACGCGAGCTTTGCCCCGCTCGATCTCAGATAAAACACATCAACAGCCCGCTGCCCTTCCGTGTGCAGAAGTACGGAATCAATCTCGCAGTTCTCTAATGAAATCGTTCTCGCCAAATCATAAAGCAGCCCAGGACGATCCTGCGCCTGCAGTTCGAGAAGTGTGGCAACTTTCGATGTCTCATTATCAAAACGCAAAACCGTATCGATTTGCATCTTGTAACGGATAGTAACCTTGGGCCTGCGGCGAAGCAGTTTCTCAGCAGACTCTTTACCGACTACCACCTTGGCGATTGCTTCTTTCAATTCATCCACGATGGGCGGATTCAGTTCCAGACTACGCATGGGATCAGAAAAAATAAACAGGTCTAGCACTTCGCCGCGAGAGTTGCCAAAGGCCTCCGCCTTGAGAATATTCATGCCAAAGCTCGCCAGCGTGCCAGCCAGATCAGCTAGCAGCCGGGGCCGGTCTTTTGTGACAACCGTAAGCTGCCAGTCATCCTGGCGTTTCCGTAAATCACACGCAACTCCGATTTGAGAGGCAGCGATTGAGAGCGAAAGATGCTGTTGACGCTCCGCATCATTGGTCCGGAACCAGTAACGCGTGGGCAAACCCTTCACGAATTCTGCAAGTGGACCGGTCAACGACGCAGGATCCACAATCCGTTCGTCCTCAAGCTCTTTCGTTAACTGCCGTTCAATCGCCGTGTGAGCGTGCCAGAGCTGAGTTCTCCTCCAGGTCGTCATCGCTCCAGGGAAAACCGCACTGGAATCGGCAACCGTAAGCAGCGCCAGCATCGCCAGATACTCTTTGGTTTCCATGCGGTGTGCTGCTTGCTGTGCAACATCAGGATCATTCAAATCGCGGGTACTAATCAGCGTTCCCAAGTAAAGGTGCTCTCCAATCAGCCGCTGCACAATTGCCAGGTCTTCAGCGGGCATCGCAATCCGTGCCCCGATTTGCGCTGACATTTCCACTGCGCGCGCATCATGGTCTCCACCGAGACCCTTTCCGATGTCGTGAAGCAAAAGGGCAAAACGCAATACAGCCTTCGTTTCACAATTCAGCCACAGCGCTCCATACTGCTGCTGCTCAAAACCAAGAGCTTCAAGATTCTCCAGCGCGATGATCGTGTGCTCGTCTACGGTATACCGATGGTAAAAATCACGCACAACGAGACAGTCCACATGCTCCCATTCCGGCAGCTGAGAGTTGAGGTAGCTCGTTTCGGCCATGGCTCTTAGCGCGATTGCAGCATGCGGCAAATCCAGCAAAGCCTTCCATTCTTTCCACGTCCAATGCGGGGTTGGGCCGATACGCTTCTGCGTATCGCGCGCCAGCTTCAGGCCATGTCTGGCCTGAAAAAGAAACAGGCGATGGGTCGCGCCAGGATCGCCTTGAAATGCAGTCGGGTTGCGCAAAAGAATTTGCTCACGCGCAACCGTAAATTCTTCGTTCGACAGCCGCGATCGGGATTCGAAAAAGCTACCCATCAATCCAGGCCTGCGGTCGAGCACTCGCTCCTTCAATTCACGACATGCCGCATAAATCCGTCTTGCACGGCGAAAATACTCACGCATCCAGTCTTCGGGATGACTGGAGAGCGCATCCTGTTCGGCGAAACTCAGAACGTTCAGGTCGCGCCCCGCATGTTCATGTAACGCCCACCGAATCGCAAACAAGACTTCCGTTTCCTCAAGCAGGTCTGGCGCCGCTTCTACGCCAAGCTTCGCAAACCAGCGCACCGCATTCAGGTCTCGCAGTCCCCCACACGTATCTTTGATGTCCGGTTCAAGATGTTGTATCGTGTGTTGGAATCGTTCATGACGCCTGTCCGTCATGCGTGCGAGTTCGACGGCAAGATCCGGGGGCGGTTTGCGGCAGGCATCCTCGCAGCTCCGCGAAAGCTTTTCATTACCAGAAAGAAGCCTACGATCCAGCAGGCTGATGCTGAACTCCACGTTTCCTGGACTGATACGCTTGCAGTCTGCAACGGTATGTACGCTGTGGCTGGCCCTGTATCCTCCATCCCAAAGTCGGCGCAAAAACTCGCCCAGTTCTCCTGGCGAAAATGTGGCAGGTTCTTCAAGGATCAACAAATCGATATCGGAATGCGGGAAAAGCTCTTCCCTGCCGTATCCGCCTACCGCCATCACACAACTCCGCTGCCGCTGCTCTTCAGCTACAGACTCTTCCCATGCAGCTAGAACGAAGCGATCCACATCCTTCGAACGAGCTTTCAATTTGGCGTCGGTTAGCCCCATATCCAAATGTACCCGACTCCCCGTTAGAATTGAAGTCAAAGAGTATGTCCAAAAATTTCCTTGCGGCAATCGTCGTCGTCGCACTATGCGCAGTCGGCCTTCTTGCCTGGCAGAGCCAGATCAAGTTACCCCCTCCTTACCAGACACCATCTGCGAATAATCGCCCAAGGGCTGTAGAGCGTCCCGAGGGTGCAAAGCTCAACCTCCCTGCTGGTTTTGCCATCGAAGAGTTCGCGGCGGGCTTTCAGCGCCCTCGCTATATGCTGCTCGGACCTTCGAACGAAGTACTGCTCAGCGATTCGATGAACAACGGCTCTGTATTCGTCCTCATTGACTCCAACAAAGACGGCAAAATGGATGACCGCAAAGAAATCCTCAAAGGCCTGGATCGCCCGTATGGACTTCTCCTCCTCAAGGACTATCTTTATGTAGGTGAGACCACTTCGGTCAAACGCTACAAATACAATCCGAAGACCTTTGCTGTTGGCGAAGGCGAGGAAGTTTTGAATATGAAGGACTTCAACGCTGGCCACTGGACGCGCAGTCTGACAGCAGACCGCAAGGGCGAAAATATTTTCGTCGGCATCGGTTCGCGCTCCAACGTCGACGCGGGCGAAGCCGAAATGAGGGCCGCAATCATCAAGATCAGCCCCGATGGCAAGTCGAAAGAAATTTACGCTTCCGGCACTCGCAATCCGATCGGCCTCCACATGCTGCCCAACTCAGACCAGTTGTGGGCCGCTGTGCAGGAGCGTGACGGACTTGGTGACGATCTCGTACCCGACTACTTCACCAGCATCAAACAGGGCGGCTTCTACGGCTGGCCTTATTCCTACATCGGTCAGAACGAAGATCCCCGCCGCAAGGGGGAGAAGCCCGAGCTTGTGGCAAAAACAATCACTCCCGATCTCCCCTTGGGCGCACACGTCGCTGTACTCGACTTTCTCTTCTACACCGGCAAACAGTTTCCCAAAGAATTCCAGGGCGGCGCATTCATCGCCCAGCATGGTTCCTGGAATCGATCGCGCCGTGTCGGATATAACGTCATGTTTGTTCCCTTCAAAAACGGCAAGCCTTCAGGACCACCCAAGGAATTTCTGCAGGGCTGGATGATGGATCCGGACAAGACCGACGTTTGGGGCCGCCCCGTTGGCCTGCTCCAATTGCCTGATGGAAGCTTGCTCGTAACCGACGACGTAGGGAACAAGGTTTGGCACGTTTCTTACAAGGGCTAATTCTGCTCCTCGCTCCCCAGCTTCTGCTCGGCCAGCAAGCGCAGTTTTCACACAAGGATGCACTTGAAAAAAGGCTCGAGTGCCTCACTTGTCATGCGCAACAGAAGGATGCAACCGGACTCAGCGATAAACACAAAGGCAAGGTCCTCAAGGACTTCAATCATGCTCTCCACCTGCGCCTCGGAAACCTTGCCCCAATGATTGCCGGAGCAATTGACCGCAAGCAATACCTCGGCTCGCCTGCCAGGATCGATATCCTGAAACTCCGCGCCGATCTGATTACCCGGAACCCCTGTCAGGCATGTCATCGCGGCCTTGAGATCGCAATAGGGCCCTTGACCAAAGCAAATTTCCCCCTCATGGAAGATTGCCTCGTGTGCCACACCAAAGTCGATGCGCCATTCAGTTGCCCGCAGTGCCACCCATCTGCAATGAACCTCAAGCCTGCCAACCATGCGCCCGACTTTCTGGATCGCCATACGACCGGAAAATTGAACCTCGATAAATCCACTTGTGCGTCCTGCCACGGCAGGCGCTTCACCTGCCTGGGCTGCCACTAATTTCATGCATACTCTTCTTTTCATTCTTGGTACTCGGCCCGAGGCCATCAAACTAAGCCCTCTGGCACTGCATTTTCGCAACTTCAAATCCGATTTTGATGTGAAGGTTTGTCTCACTGGGCAACACCGCGAGATCGTCCATCAATCCCTCGACGTCTTCGGCCTCACTCCTGATATCGATCTCGACTTGATGCTTCCGGGTCAGACTCTCTTTCAGTCGACATCGCGAATTCTGAGTGCACTGGAAGCCGTCTTTGCTTCAGTCAAGCCAGACCTTGTCTTTGTCCAGGGCGACACCACCACCACCTTCTGCGGAGCACTTGCCGCTTTCTATGCCGGCGTTCCCATCGCTCATGTAGAAGCGGGCCTCCGCACCTGGGATCTCTTGCGCCCTTTCCCTGAGGAAGCGAATAGGCAAATGGTAGGCCGACTCACTACGATGCACCTCGCTGCAACTCCGTGGGCTGCTGAGAACCTCAAACGCGAAGGTATAGCCGAGACCTCCATCACGGTCACAGGCAACACAGGAATCGATGCCTTGCTCCTCACGCTCAAAACGCTTCCCGCGCATCATTGGGAATTCCTGCACCCGGATCGGAAGTTGATCCTGGTCACTGGGCACCGTCGTGAAAATTTTGGCGAGGGCTTTGAAAGATTTTGCAGAGCACTTCTGCGTCTTTCCATGCGTCCGGATGTCCAGCTCGTTTACCCTGTCCATCCCAATCCCAAAGTGCGTGGGCCAGTAGAGGCAATCCTTGGGGGTTGCAGCAATATTCACCTCATCGCGCCCCAGGACTACCTTCCCTTTGTCGATCTGATGCGAAGAAGCTATCTGATCATTACAGACTCCGGCGGCGTCCAGGAAGAAGGCCCATCCCTCGGCAAACCGATACTCGTCAGCCGCGAAGTTACAGAACGGCCTGAAGCAGTGGATGCGGGTACCGTCAGACTCGTTGGAACGGACGAAGACAAGATCGTTCGCGAAGCTGAAGTGCTGCTTGACAACTCGGAGGAATACGCTCGCCGCTCTACAATTCACAACCCTTACGGTGACGGACAGGCCTCCCCGCGCATTGAACAGGCAGTGCGTGCTTACTTCGCAGCTTTGTAGAATTCTGCGATGGTGCGAACCACGTAATCCTGATCCTCGATCTTTAGCTCCGGATACACAGGTATGCTCAACGCCTGTTCGGCCAGTCGCTCGCTGATCGGCAGATCACCCTTCTCATGTCCAAGCTCTGAGAAACACTGCTGCAGATGCAGTGGCAGCGGGTAGTAAATTTCCGATCCGATTCCCTGAGCTGCAAGGTGCGCCTTCAATGCATCGCGCTGCTCGCATTGGATCGTAAATTGATTGAACACGTGCCTCGTCTGATAGGGCGCTATGGATGGCAGCGTGATGGGCAGATCGAATTCAGCAAAAAGTCTCATGTAATTCGCAGCATTCTGCTGGCGCTGCTCCGTCCAGTGATCGAGGTGCCTCATCTTGATCTTCAATACTGCCGCCTGCAGTGTATCGATCCGCGAATTGATGCCGACGACTTCATGGAAATACTTGTCCCTGCCACCATGTAGGCGCAACTTGTCCAGCAACTTCGCCAGTTCTTCATCATTGGTCGTAACCAGTCCGGCATCCCCGTAAGCACCCAGATTCTTCCCCGGATAAAAGCTGAAACACCCCATCGCCCCAATCGCGCCACAGCGCCTTCCCTTGTACTCTGCACCAATTGCCTGTGCGGCATCCTCCACCACCACAGCGCCATACTTCTGCCCTAATTCCAGTAGCGGATCCATGTCCGCGCAGCCACCAAAGAGATGCACCGGCTGGATCGCCCAAACATCAGTGTTCCGCTTCAGGACGTCTTCCACCTGATTCGGGTCGAGGTTGAATGTCAACGGATCAATATCCACAAACACCGGCTCTACGCCGATGCGCGCAAGGGAACCTGCCGTGGCGAAAAACGAATATGGAGTAGTGATGACCTTGTCGCCTGGCCCGAGTTCCAGCGCCATCCAGGCCAGCAGCAATGCATCACTGCCCGAAGCGCAGCCGATAGCGTAGCGCGACTGCGTATAACCAGCAATCTTGCACTCAAGCTCTCCCACCGCCGGGCCCATAATAAAGCGCTGCGAATCGATCAGCGGGATTAGCTCCGCAAGAATTTCTTCACGAATTTGAGAGTGCTGCGCGGCCAGATCGAGAAGCGGAACTTGCCGCGTGGGAGTGCTCATGCTGATTCTTCGATCATAGCGTCCAGTAAGATCGAACTAGTGGAACAGATTGGATTGGAATGGCAGCCATGGCAGCCGGAAAAATTGAGCGTCAAGCAAGTCACGGCCAGACTGCGCCGCACTCTTCGAGAACAGTTTTCAAATCTCTATGTCACAGGAGAAGTATCCGCACTGAAAGTGGCCACTAGCGGGCATCTTTACTTCAACCTGAAAGAAGAAGATGCGGTGCTCTCTTGCGTGATCTACCGCCAGAGTGCAAGGCTCATGAAATTCCAGCTGCGTGACGGACTCATGCTACAGGCTCGCGGCTCCATCGACGTTTATGAGCCTCGCGGCGTCTACCAGTTTCTAGTTGAATTCGTCGAGCCGCTGGGTGTTGGAGCCCTCCAGCAGGCCTTCGAAGATCTAAAGAAGAAGTTGGCCGGCGAGGGCCTCTTTGAATCTGCGCGCAAGCGCCCCTTGCCAAGATTCCCGCGACGCATCGGCATCGTCACTTCCCCGACCGGTGCCGTGATCCAGGACATGCTCAACGTCTTCGAGCGCCGCAGTCGCGGGCTCGAGATTCGTATCTACCCCTCTCTCGTTCAGGGCGCTGGTAGCGTGGAGCAGATCTGTGCAGGCTTGCGCTACTTCAGCGAAAGTGGCTGGCCCGATGTCGTTGTTGTTGCTCGCGGCGGCGGCTCGCTCGAAGATCTCTGGAGCTTCAATGACGAAGCCGTAGCGAGAGAAATTGCAGCTTGCAGCATCCCGGTTGTCTCGGCGGTCGGCCACGAAACCGACTTCACCATTGCTGATTTTGTTGCCGACCTCAGGGCACCCACTCCATCTGCTGCCGCAGAGATCATTGCGCCCGACCTCACGGTCTTGATGGAACGTCTCGAAGGTCTCGATCGCGCGATGGCGCGCAGCGTGCGCCACGCAATCAGCACCAGGAGGGAACAGGTATTCCGCCATGGCGTAGACCAAGCCCGTGGATTGTTACAACGACGCCTCAACCGCTTTGCGCAAAGGCTCGATGAAATTGACTCGCGCATGGAAGGTCTGCTGAAGATTCGCGTTTGGAAGCTGAAGCTTGCCTATCAGCAAGCAACTCTCGAACTCATGGCCAAGGACCACCGACTGATCTTCATGGAGCGCTGGGAAAAAATTGTACGCATGCGAACGGCGATGCGCGAAAGAATCAAATCCATCCTGAGTGTCTACGCCTTGAAGCAAAAATCGCTCGAAGGGCAATTGCAGCAGTTGAATCCAACCAGCATTCTCGAGCGTGGCTTTGCCATCGTCCGCCTCGAAGACGGCCGCATTGTGCGTAATCCCAAAGAGGTCAGGAAAGGCAGCCAGATCCAGATCCGCGTGGCAAAGGGATCCTTCGATGCCATCAGGAAATAAGGCGGTTATTCAATTCGGTAGTTCGAAGCTTCTTTCGTGATGATCACGTCGTGGACATGGCTTTCACGCAGGCCAGCCGAACTTACGCGAAGGAACTTGGCTTTATCCTGCAGTTGGCGAATGTTCTCTGCCCCGCAATAGCCCATGCCTGCTCTCAAGCCGCCAACGAGTTGGAACACAAGTTCTCCAAGTGGCCCCTTGCTGGGCACTCTGCCTTCAATGCCTTCCGGCACTAACTTGCTCGCGCCCTCCTGGCCATAGCGGTCTCCCGAGCCCTGCGCCATTGCTCCTTGCGAACCCATACCGCGATAAGACTTGAAGGTTCTTCCCTGAAAGAGAATCGTCTCTCCAGGGCTTTCGTCCGTGCCTGCGAACAGGCTCCCGATCATCACGCAATCTGCCCCGGCCGCAATGGCCTTGGTCAAATCACCTGAAAACTTGATGCCGCCATCGCTGATTAACGGAACACCTGCCGGGCGCGTAGCCTTGGCGCATTCCGCGATTGCCGTAATCTGCGGTACTCCTGCCCCGCTTACGATGCGTGTCGTACAGATCGACCCCGGTCCGATACCAACCTTGATGCCGTCAGCTCCCAGTTCGATCAGGTCCCGAGCCCCCTCATAAGTCGCAACATTGCCGACGACTACTTGAATGTGCGGCATGCTTTCCTTGATCTTCTTCAGCGCATTCATCACACCTTCAGAGTGGCCATGAGCGCTGTCAATCACTAGCACATCTACTTTGGCATCAACGAGTGCCTTGGCTCGATCAAAAAAGTCCTTACCGGCACCAACCGCGCCTGCAACTCGCAATCGTCCCTGATCATCTTTTGCGCTGTAAGGATACTTGATCTTTTTCTGTATGTCCTTGACCGTGATCAAGCCCTTGAGCGTGTATTCATCGTCCACTACCAGAAGCTTTTCTACCCGGTGCTGGTGCAGAATTTGTTCCGCTTCCTCGAGCGTCGTGCCAACCGGAACCGTGATCAGATTGTCCTTGGTCATAAGGTCTTTAATTGGCAAATCGAAGCGCGTCTCGAATCGTAAATCGCGATTCGTGAGAATGCCAACCAGCTTGCCATTCTTGGTTACCGGAACACCACTGATGCGATACCGCCGCATCAGATCCAGTGCGTCCTGGATACGCTGATCCGGGTCAATCGTAACGGGGTCGACAATCATCCCGCTTTCACTACGCTTCACCTTGTCCACTTCTTCGGCCTGCAGATCGATAGAGAGATTCTTGTGAATCACCCCCATGCCACCCTGCTGCGCAAGCGCAATAGCAAGCCGGCTTTCCGTCACTGTATCCATGGCTGAACTGACCAGCGGAATGTTCAGACTCATGGTCCGGCTGAAGTTGGTTTTTGTTTCGACCTGCGCTGGCAACACGGCACTTCGCGCTGGGACAAGGAGTACGTCGTCGAATGTCAGGCCTTCGGCTATGAACTCTGGAATCATTTTGATCCATGGTACGACAATCCCGCCTAGGGGCCAAGCGTCTGGATTACATCCATAAATGCTAAAATAAGCATTCAAACCCTTATGATCTCTTCAACACAAGTTCGCCCGGGCATGGTCATCAAGTTCAACGGTGAACTCTATTCCATTTTCTCGATGTCCCATCGCACGCCGGGCAACCTGCGTGGATTTGTTCAGGTCAAGATGCGCAACCTGCGTAACGGATCTATGAATGAACACCGCTTCTCTTCCGAAGACAAAGTCGAGAAGGCAATGATGGACGAACAGAAGATGGAGTACATGTACCGTGATGGCGAGTTCTACTACTTCATGAACACTGCCGATTACGAGCAAGTGCAGCTCTCCGCCGAGTTTCTTGGCGATGCCGCCAACTACCTCATCGATAATCTGCCCGTAACGGTTACCTTTTACGACGGACGCCCCATCAGTGTCGAGCCGCCGCCGACAGTTGACCTTCTGATCATCGAGACCGAACCCAGCCTCAAAGGTGCCAGCGTTTCTAATGTCGGTAAGCAGGCCAAGCTCGAGACGGGCATGATGGTCACCGTGCCACAGTTCATCTCCCAGGGAGAGAAGATCCGCGTCAATACTGCCGAAGGCACCTACATGGAGCGCGCGTAGTTCTTCAGCGCTTCCACGATCACTCCATCGTCCGCCGGGAAGACCGTCCTCAAGTCCAGCAAAAGCTGATCCTTTTCAATTCGCGCCACGATCGCCGGGTCGTTGGCGCGAAGCTGTTTTTCAAGCCTGTGCGCATTCCCGGGGATTGCGATCAGCCGAGTGGGAATGCTCTGGTCGGGTGTGGAACCGCCACCAAGTACGCTTTCCCCGGCGATCACTTTGGCTCCAGGAATCCTTGCAGCGATGAGTTCGGCACGGGCCTCAATCTCGGCAACACGCAACATTAACATACTCAGCCCCGGAAGGCTCGCATAGTCTCCAACCACGAGGGCACGCAAGGAATCGGATAAGGCCTGCACGGCAAGCTTGTCAAGTCGTAGCGCGCGATACATCGGGTGGCGGCGAATCGTCGCTATCAGTGCCGCGTCACCAGCAATAATGCCCGCTTGCGGGCCACCCAGCAGTTTGTCACAAGAGAACGAAACCAGATTCACACCCGCAGCAAGGCTCGCCGAAACCAGCGGCTCCTCCACCCCATATGGCTTCAGATCCACTAGACATCCGCTTCCCAGATCTTCGTAAAGCGGCAACGCAAGCTCGCCTGCAAGGATCGACAATTCTTTGAGTGTCGGCTTGCCAACAAAGCCCGATTGATGAAAGTTGCTCGGATGCACTCTCATCACCATCCGCGTCTGCGGTCCAGCGGCCTTCGAATAGTCCTCGAGATTGGTGCGATTGGTTGCTCCAACTTCTCGAAGCCGCGCCCCGCTCTGCTCCATGATGTCCGGAATGCGGAACCCATCGCCAATCTCAACCAATTCACCCCGGCTCACTAGCACCTCGCCTCCTTCAGCCAGCGCCTTCAACACGAGATAAGTCGCTGCGGCATTGTTGTTGACTGCGATCGCCGCAACGCCCAGCAACTCGGTCAGCAGTGGAACATAGTGCTCATCACGCTTGCCCCGCTTGCCCGTGGCCAGATCGTATTCAAGATTCGAATAGCCCGAGACTGGCTCAAAAGCCCGCAAAGGTGCCCTGCCAAGATTGGTGTGCAGCACAACGCCTGTTGCGTTAATCACCCGACGCAAAGAGGGCGATGCCAGACGCAGCAGTCGCGCGTCAAGCTCTGTATCAATGTCCTCGAGCGGTAGCTCCAGCTCTCGAACTGCCTGCAAAACAGCTCTCGCAACAGAGACCAGTCTCTCCCTCGCGATCTGAGGATGCTTCGAAATCAGACCGCGCAGCAATAGGTCTACAGAAGGAATTGCCGCGCGGTCCACTATTTACCTACCATCGGGAAAAGTCTGCGCAGAGTTGCTTCATCCGGTTGCGAGCCGTACTCGCTGAGCTGAAAAGCCTCCGCATGCTGAACTCCGGCTGCCCTATCCTTGCCATACCATTTCTCAAGAGCAAGTCTCACCGCTGGGTTGATCGGTCGAGCCCTGGTCTTCCTTAGCCACGGCATGCGCTCGGCCGGATTGACAGGCACTTGATCGAGGGTGCCGTCAACCCAAGGCAGCCACTCATACACTTGGCTCTGATGCGCATCAAGTGCAGAGATCTTCTTGTCAAACACATCGGAGATATCAATCGCAATGTCAGGCCGGAACGGATCCGGCTTCTGGAATCGATCCTGATAGTGCAGGAAGACCGGATTCTTTTTCAGTGGCGGAGTATCAGAAGCAACATTCGGGACAACCACCATGTAGGATGCGTCCTGCAGCAGTACTCCGGTGTTCCGATGGTCTGGATGATAGTCGTTCGTGCGGGGTGAGATCACGATATCCGCATTCCATTGACGGATGCGCCGAATCACTTGTAGTCTCACATCAAGCGTCGGCAGGAGTTCGCCATCATGATTATCGAGTACCTCGTATTCGATTCCAAGTCGGCGTGCAGATTCCATTGCCTCCGCACGTCGTCGCTTGGCCAGAGAGCCGCCACCCATGGTCTGGTGACCAGCATCACCATTTGTTACTGAGACAAACTTAACCTTGTGCCCCATCGCCGCAAACTTCGCAGCAACCCCGGCGGCTCCAATATCGCAATCATCCGGATGGGCACCAAAGGCAATCACACGGATCTGGGCAGGCAGAGCAAGCCCCGTAAGAAGTGTTAATAAAATCAGTCGCATTGAACCCTATTCTATTCACCCTTTGGACTCAGCCGCAGAGGCAGTCTCCTGAAGCTCCCGCAATTTGAAGCCTGTCACTGACAAGGCCACCAGTCCAGAGATCAGAAGCGGAAGCGTTACGATGCCCCAAACAATCAGGCTAAAGCGCTTGGCCACGTTTTCGTCGATTCCATAAAAAACCAGCGCAACCACGATCAGTCCTTGATACACGCCCAGATTTCCAGGCGCTCCCGGCACAACGGTCCCCAGTCGAACAATCACATTGATCACCGCCGCATCCCAGAGCGTAAAGCCTGTCATGCCATAGGCCCGCAGCACGCAATAGATCGGCACCGTCATGCAGAGCAAGTGCGGCAGGCTTGCCAGCCACGATTGAAAAAAGCTTCGAGAGCCACCCATCGCCTGCAGGTCTTCGATAAAGACGCGTGCCTTATCGCCCCACTTCCAGTGGGCAGCAAGAGCCTTGGCCTTCTGCTGAAAAGCAATGATGAACCCAAGCGCTGCGGCCAACAGCGCCACAATAAGGATCAATGCATAGCCACCGTCACGGATTCGGCGCGGCAGGTCCACGAACTGAACAACAACGCTCAAAGTCAGTACCAGCCAGATGCCGTCGAAGATCCGTTCGATCGCAATGCTCGACAGCACAACGCTAAAAGGCAAATGCCCCCAGCGGGATTGCAGATAGCAACGAATGATCTCGCCGCTGCGAAACGGCAACACTTCGTTTGCATAAAGCCCTACATATATGGCCCGCACACTGCGCATCATCGGGATCTCTGAAACAGGGCGCAACAGGATGCTCCAGCGCCAACCCTGAATCACGTAAACCAGAATGTCGCTTATTGCCGCCAGCGCTACCCAGCCCCAATGCATCTGCTTGATCTCGGTCCAGATCTCTTCGAGCTTCACATCATGCAGCACCCAAAGCAGAACGCCCAGCGATGCCAGGTTCGTCACGACCAGCAGCAGTATCCCCTGCCAGCCCAGCTTTCGGCCCCTAGATGGAACACTGCTACTTTGTACGGCTATTGGTTCCAATCCCCCATCATAGCGGGGAGCGCCGTTTCGATTGCGTTTCAATCCACCCGTGGATCGCAAGAAAAATCAGAAGGTCGTAAGCCACGTGAAAGAGCAGCAGATGGCGATACGTTTCACAGGCATCAGCCAGCGATGCCACCCCAAATTCATAAGCACCAACTGTCAATACACCAACCAAAATCCAGCGCATGGAAGCCTCTCTCCAGACTATGAAAACGGCGAACGGCACCAACAGGAAAACATGCCACGGAGCGACTCGAAACAACCAGCTCTTCGCCGCGCTATACCAGCCAAAGCTGGTGGACCGTGTGCAGTATTGCTTGCCGGTCGAACGTTCATAGTTGCCGAGATTGATCGCCCGGATCTGTTGCGCTTCTGTCGCAAGATCGGTCCAAAGCACCTGGAATGCAACTGCCGGATGGCTTGCGTAATAGCGCAACGCATTGCCATAGCCACCAGCAGGCAAAAAGCTCTTGAGCCAAGTCGCATTCTGTGCCGGGCTGTCTGGCATAAAGGCATGCGTACCAAGCAGGTGCCGGTCTTCGGGCTTGATCTTGAGCGCGTCCAGTGCGCCCGGATCGATCAGCCCAAGCTTGAAGAAAGCGAGGTTGTAATAGGCGGTGGCTTTGTATTCGTCTTTCGTTTGGCTTAGCATGTAGCTGCCACCGATCAGGAGCGCCAAGGCCGCAGGCAGAAAACTTCGCCTGCGTTGCGCCACCAGAATGACAGCCAAAAGGATCGCCGCTGGCGCATGGGGCGCCTTTGCCAAAGCGAAGCCAAACCCTGCAATCGCAAGCACCCAAGGCTGCTCTGCCTTCCATGCCGCGAAGAACAGGAGAAGAAACAACAGGCTGGCCGTATCAAAGTAAAAGCTCTGAAAATAAGTTACATAAGCGGCATCGGTCAGCGCGATCAGCGCGAAAAGATTGGGGATCGCACGCCTCGAAATCATCAACCAGGCAACGGCACCAAAAAGAGCGGCGTGGATCAATCCGAGCCACCGGATGTCGAATGGGTTCGTTCTGTCGAGCCAGAGTGCAGCTCTGGTTAGCCAGACCTCGATCCCCCAATACGGACTCACCCAAAGCGAATTGGCTTCGTTTCGCCAAAGACGATTGAAGAAGTGAAAGGTCGGTTGCTGCCCAGGATCAGCGGCCACCAAAGCAAAGCCACCGGCTATCTTTGCGAAATCTCCGTTGTCCGCAAGCCCTGTGTAGGGCGGCACCCAGAGCTGCCAGGCAACAGGGAGAAGAAATAGCAAAAGCCAAAGGATTTTGATTCGAGGAGCCACACTTGTTCTAACTTCAAAGAGTGACACAAGCGAGCGTCATCGTGCTGATCGGAGTGCCGGGCTCAGGCAAATCCACCTGGGCTCGCGCGCAGGGACATACCGTTTTGAGCTCGGACGCAATGCGTGGCCTGTTGAGTGGTGACGAAACTAACCAGTCGATTCACGGCAAAGTCTTTGCCGCTATCAGGCATTTGCTCCGCACCCGACTTGAAATCGGAGTCGGTCCAACGATTATTGATGCGACCAATCTGCGAAGGCGGGATCGCAAGGTATGGCTGCAGATTGCTCAAAAATTCAAGGTTCCCGTGGAGGCCGTTTACTTCAGGATTCCGCTGGAGTTGGCCTTGGACCGGAACCGCCAGCGTGCGAGAGTTGTCCCCGAAGACGTAATCCGCTCTATGATCGAGCGGCAACAGCCACCCACGCTCGAAGAAGGCTTCACAGCCATCAGGACCATTTCCTCGTAGCCCAAAGCCATAAGAGGATTGGTGTGAGCGTAAGCCCGGATACCCACATCGCAACATGTTGCGGCGGTATGCCGCGATCAATCGCCTCTCCAGAGCAAAAACTCGAAACCGAGATCGATGTCATCATCAGAGCAAACTCCGCACTGGTCACCCGGCCCCGAAATCTGTCCTCACTCAATGTCTGCACGAGCGTCGAAGAAAACACATAATTCATCGAGGTCCCAGCGTGTCCTACCACCACCGCGATTGCAGCCAGAAGCAGGCTCGGCGCAAAGCCAAGTCCGAGATAACCAATACAGGCAATCGCAAAGCCCAGCGCAATTGCCCAGCGCAGCCGGCGCAACTGCATCGTCACCAGCGGGGCGCCCAGCATCGGCCCAATAAAACTGCCAATCCCTCGCGCACCCATCAGTGTGCTCATCCCGAGCATGCCAGCCTGCGTCGTCGTCAGTCCCCATCCGTCGAGTCGAAACTGCCCTTCTCCAAGTACAGGCAACAGAACCCAATTTGCGCCAATCAATCCGATGCCGCCCTTGATCAGCAGTATGGGCTTCAAGCTGGCATGCCCTTGTATGTAACGCCAACCGTCAAGAATCGGCGAGAAGTCGAAGAGTTCACGAAAGCGCATAGGGGGCTGCCCGACAACGTGTTGCTCCTGTACCTCGGTGCGTGTCAGCAACCATGCGGAAACGAGAAAGGTGCATGAGTTGATCACAAAGACAGCGTTGCGGCCAAAGCTCGCGGCTACGATGCCACCAAGTGCCGAACCAAGGAAGAAGTTAACAGCCCAGGTCGTAGACCCGAGCGCATTGGCAACAAGTACTTCTTTGTCATCGCGACACAGATTTGGCATCAGACTCGAGCGCCCTGGTTCAAAGAATCCCCACATCATCGTTTCGAGAAACATCAGCACATACACGAGCCAGATACGGTCCAGCGATTGCGCAAAGATCATGGAGCCCACGATAAAGAATCGCGCGATATCAGCCGCGATCATAACCTGCTTGCGACGCATGCGGTCGTTGACTACACCTGCCATGGGAGAGATCAGAACTTGCGGAAAGACCATCGCGACAGTAGCCAGTGCAACGCTCCGGGCGCTCCCGGTCAGTTCTAGCAGCAGGCTATAAATTGCAACCGCATAGAACCAGTCGCCCATTTCGCTAATCACCTGGGCCAACCACAGCAACCTCACGTTTCGATTCGAACGAAGAAGCTGGCGATAGCTACCGAGTGAGATTGCGTTCTCGGCCATAAGCGGTTAGCTGGTGTAGACGCCCATGCGCTGCTTGGTCAGCTGAAGCGTTGCTGCAGCAATGGGTGCCACGCGAGCACGGCCCTCTTCCAGAATGCCAGCCAGGTAAGCCGGGTCTGCAGTGATCTCACGGTAGCGTTGCTGGATTGGTTCCAGATGGCTGACCACCATTTCAGCAACCGCTTTTTTTAGATCGCCGTATCGCATGCCAGCGAATTTCGCCTGCATCGCATCTTCCGTTGTTTCGCTAAAGGCCTGATAGATCGCGAGCAGGTTCTGTACGCCCGGCCCCATGGTTTCGAAATCCACATGGGGGTTGGAATCTGTCGTGGCCCGGCTCAACTTCTTGCGGATCACATCGGGCGGATCGAGCAGGGCGATCGCGTGGCCACTGCCCGTGGCCGATTTGCTCATCTTCTTCTCCGGTTCGTCGAGTCCCATGACGCGAGCGCCAACCGCTGGCAGCTTGGTCTCGGGCATCACAAAAGTCTCGCCATAGAGCGAATTGAAGCGCTGGGCTATATCGCGAGTGAGCTCCAGGTGCTGGCTCTGATCGTCGCCAACGGGCACGACAGAGGCCTGATAAAGCAGAATATCTGCGGCCATCAGCACAGGATATTGCATGAGGCCCGACAGGATCGTCTCTTGCGCAATGGCCTTCGATTTGTACTGCGTCATGCGCTCGAGCCAGCCCACTGGAGTGACGCAGGTGAGCAACCACGAGAGCTCCGCGTGACCGGAAACAGAGGATTGCACGACAACCGTCGAATGCTTCGGATCAATGCCGCAAGCAAGGAAGATTGCGGCAATCTCTAGGATCTTCCCCTTCAGTTCTTCTGGCGCTTGGTAAACTGTAATGGCGTGTAAGTCTACGATGCAGAATATGCTTTCGTAGTCGTACTGAATCTTTGTCCAGTTTTTGAGCGCGCCAAGATAGTTGCCAATGTGCAGATTCCCGGTGGGCTGCACACCCGATAAGACCCTCTTTTTCATGTCGAATTCTAATTCTCTCACTGAAACATCCTCCGAGACTTTTCGTATTGAAAAGCTTGTTTACGGCGGTGCGGGCCTGGCCCGTCATGAAGGGCGAGTTTACATGCTGCCCAAGGTCGCCCCGGGTGATCTCGTGGAGGCAGTTGCCAAAAAGAGCAAGTCGAATTTTGTAGATGCTCGAGTCGAGCGCATGGTCGAGCCATCGCCTGATCGGGTTGCCCCTGCCTGCCCTCACTTTGCCAAATGTGGTGGCTGTAATTATCAGCAGTTGTCCTACGACCAGCAATTGCACTGGAAGCGCACCATCCTGGGCGAGCTCTTCGACCGCGCAAAGATGAAGCTCGATGTCGAGATCGAGACGATCAGCGCCGAGCCGCTAGGCTATCGCAACCGAACACAATTCCACTTTCACGATGGTAAGGTCGGATTCCTCGAGGTCGCCAGCCACAAGCTCGTGCCCGTGGATCAATGCCCCGTGTCGTCCCCAAAAATTAACGAAGTCCTCGCAGTTCTAAACCGAATCAGCAAAGATCACCGCTTCCCCAAATTTCTGAAGTCTCTAGAAGTCTTCACCAACGAAACCGATGTGCAGTTCAACGTAGTCGAAACAAACTCGCCCATTGCCAAACATTTCTTCGACTGGCTCGCGCACCAGGTTCCCGGTACCAAGTCCGGCGCCATTCCTTACACCGCGGCTGGTTACGACTGGAAAGTCAGCTATCGCAGTTTCTTCCAGGTGAATCGCTTTCTCGTGGATGCACTTGCGAATGTTTCCATTCGTAATCTCTCGGGCGCTCATGCGCTCGATCTCTATGCGGGCGTTGGCCTGTTCAGCCTTCCCCTCTCCAAACAGTTTGAACGCGTTACGGCAGTTGAATCGGGCAAGGTAGCAATGTTCGATCTGCAGGCGAATTCCAAACAGTATGGTGTAGAAAACATACGCAATGTCCAGGCGGATGTCGAAGCCTTCCTCACTGATTTCACAGAGACGCCGGATGTCATCCTTGCTGATCCGCCACGCAGTGGCCTTGGCAAGCTGGCAACAGAGCAACTGGCACGCATCAAGGCTCCAGAGCTACGTATCGTTTCTTGCGACCCTTCGACACTAGTCCGCGACTTGGCCATCCTGCTCACCGCAGGCTACAAGGTGGAAGAGATGGTTTTGATTGACCTGTTTCCGCAAACCTACCACATCGAAACAGTTACGAAGCTTCGACTGAGCTAAGCTTTGGAGCATCTTCTGCACGGCCACGCTGCAAGTACTCACGCGCTCCCTTGCGCAAGAATAACTCTGCTAGATTGAGCAGAATAGCCAGGCCCAGCAACAAGGGCCAAAGTGCAAGTGAGGTCTCAATTTGCCTGCCACCACCACGAAACACATCTGCCGGCTTGGGCTCGGAACGCCCGCCACTAAAGCCTGAAACCTGCTTCAGTAACTCCGGATTATTTCCGTATTCAACAACTTCCGTTTCCTGCCGGTAGAAGCCAAGCTCGGGAAACAGGCGCGTCGTATCAGCCGGACGAACCCGGAACAAGCCTGTACGATCACCAATCAGGATACGGCCACGAAACACACCAGCCGCCACTTTCTGCACTGGCACCGCCTGCTGAAACTGGTTCGGCCCGAAGACGAACAACGCAGGCACTTTGGCCTTGGCATCCTCACTCGAAGGCAGGCGATAGGTAACCTCAAGCTCCCGATTCGTGGGGTCAAAAGTTAGTGATGAATCTTCAGTTGCAGAGTGTGGCAGCAGATCCCGAAGCACATTTCCCCAGAAGCGGTCAAAGCCCGCCCAGGCCATCCAGTTCTCTGCCCAGCGGCTCTTCGCGTCTGATGTGAAAACAGTTACGCGTCCCAGGCCATACTGCCAGCGGGCCAACAGCGGATCACGAGTATTCGCCTTCTCGCCCGGCACACTCAACAAAAGATCAGCCGACGGTTTCGTCTCGTACTTCACATAGCCCTTCAGATTTGGGGCCTTGTCAATGCCGGTGCCTTCCAGCACTTCGGCAGCGCGAACAAGAATCGGCTGCGTGGGTTTTTCAACTGCAGTCGAGCCGGTAAATTCCATGACGTCACGGAGAAGGATTTGCTCCAGCCCCGT
This sequence comes from Acidobacteriota bacterium, assembly GCA_025354885.1. GTDB lineage: Bacteria > Acidobacteriota > Terriglobia > Bryobacterales > Bryobacteraceae > Bryobacter. The sequence goes on from JANXLY010000150.1 coordinate 22,986, forward strand.
CGGGTCGGTCAAGAAATAACTCTTGCCCTTCGAGAACTGTGCAATTTTTTCAAGGTAGCCCTTGTTCACATCCTGCCCTAAACCGACGGTCGAAATTGTGACCCGCTGCGCGCCAGCTTCGCGGGCTAGAGTGATCGAATCACCCTCTTCGGAAATGCCGTCCGTAAGCAGTACGATGTGCTTGAAGGTTGCCTTCACCGGCACGATTTTCTTGAAGGCCTCGGTCAGTGCCGGAGCAATTTGGGTTCCACCATCCGGCGTAATGCCTGCCACAATGCGCTTGATCAGCCCCTTGTCTTCTGCCTTGCGAATCGGCACTGCCCATTGGTGAGAATTGTCGAAGATGAGCACACCCACCAAATCGATTGGCCGCAGATTCTCGATCACACCGATCGTGGCGATTCGGGCCAGCTCCATCTTGCGCCCTTCCATCGAAGAACTCTTGTCGACGATCAGAACAACGCAAGTACCCTCGGGGCTGCGCGGCGGAGCGAGCTTTGCAGGCAAGGTGCGCTCCAGGGCATCTTCGGGTGTTCCAGGCTTCTTGTCGATGTACTGGTTGCGCTCTCCACCAATCGTCAAGAGTCCTCCACCGCGTTTGACATAGTTTTCGATTGCCGCTTTGCTGGCTGGCGAATAGCCTTCGAGATCCTGATTGTTCAGCACAACCACTTCGTAATTCTGCATTGCATCGCGCGGCAATTCGCCAAGCTTGGTTACTTCAAACTGGTACGCATCCACAGCCCGCATGAAGTTCACATCGCTCCCGGCAGGATCCTGTGAAACATAAAGCATGCGCGGCTTCTTGATGTATACTGCCTGATCGAATGTGGTCTCGCCAAGATCTGCCGCAGACACGCTCCCTGAAAGGTGAATCACTCCCGACGTCGTAACCGACGAAGTGATCGTGAGCTCATTCACTCCTGCCTTCAACTTCAAATCACCTGCGCCAATTGTCTTGCCTTCAGCCTTGAGCTCAAGCCGCGCCGTTGCCTCTCGCGGAGAACGCAGGCTGATCTCGACCGGAAACTTTTCGCCAGCAAAAGCCTGTGGCGGCATCTTCACGACATTGATCGAGAGCAATGGCTTCTGACGGCCCCGCAGAGAAAAAGTATCGATGGGAATGTTGAGCTGCTGTGCCTGCCATAAGGCTTGCATCGCATTGCCTTCTGTTTCCATGCCGTCGCTAACCAGGACCAGGTGCGGCACCAGATCGGCTGGCGTCGATGCAATCGCATCACGGATTGCCGCTTCTAGATTCGTACCCCGTCCAAGGTCACCCGCAGTCGGTTTCAATCGGGTAGCCGCCTCATCCGCAGCAATGGGCCTCACGCTTCGCGCAAAGGGCAACACGCGCACCAGATGGCGTCCCCGAGCCTGCTGGATCTGGCTGATCCGGTCCGCAAGTGTATCCATGTCCTGCTGTGTCAGACTCTGCGAAGTGTCCGCAAGGATCGTGACAGCGAGCTTGGTCTCAAACAACGAAATCGAAGGGCCAAACAGTGCGATCGCAATTGCGGCGAGCGCTGCAATCTTCAGCCAGAGTCTCTGCCGCTTCGCAAACAGCCACCACTCGATCAGCAGCACGATGCCGCCAGCCAGCGCCAGCCAGCGCCACAGTTCCTTCACTTCAGGTGAACTCGTACCATCGGCAGGAATCCCACTCGCAACGGTAGAGGGGGCATCCCAGCTCTTGTCGGGCAGATCTGGCAGTGTGAGCGAATACACCACTTCACGACTTCCATCCAGCACGCGAACTGTACCCGGATAGGGCATAAAGCTGCGCAGCATCCCGTTCTCAACCGAGAAGGGCAGCGCTTTGCCATCACCGGTCAGCACCTGCAGCGTCTTTGCTTCCACATCACCAACGGGCAACTGAATTCCACCCGGGCTTGCGGCAACACTCTCCCACTGCTTGTAACTGTCCGGGGCAAGATAGCGAAGAACATTAGCGATCAACAACGGCCCCGTCACCTCTTGACGCATCGCCGTTTTCGCAGGCTGAAACCCCATGCGCACGATGCCCTTGCCCGCCACCAGCAGCGGTCCGGTCTCGCCGTCCAGCACATTGATTTCGCCCGTCTTCAGCGTCAACACTTTCGAGTTGCTCAGACGGAAGTCGCGACTTCGCAAGCCACTCGCGATCGGATGTTCCGTACGCCAGCCTTTCAACACCAGATCCTGTGCACCACCCAGCACATAAAGCGCAGGGCTCTTTTCGGGTTTGGCCGGCTCAAAACCATCAAAGATCAACAGGCTGTCATCCTTGGCGTCGGCCACATACTGATCCGGACTCAAGTAGCTTGCCTCAACCAACGCGTTTGCTGCCAGCATCGGCCGCCAGAGCTGCGGCTCTCTCGAATACACCTTTGCTTTGACGCTCGGCAACGCGGGAAGCTCCAGTTCAACGCGATTGTCGAGGGCCACATCATCGCTGCCAAGTAGACGGATCTCAAGAATGCCAGACGCCTTTGTACGATGCGTCAGAGTCAGCGTCTGCTCCGCGCCTGCGAGCAGCGAAGTATTCGTACTCGCCACCGGCACCCCGCCATAGTAAAGACCAATCGCAAGCGGCCTTGCCTGAGCTGCGTAGTTTTTTACTGTGACCAGAATATCCCACACACTCAAGTCTTCGAGACTGCGGCGCACACCGGCTCGGCGAATGCCGACATTGTTCAACGACGCATCGGTTACGAGTAAGCGAAGGTTCTGCGGAACCTTGCCGACTCCTTCCTCTCCACTCGCAAGCCGGGCCGGCCCCGCATAAACAATCTCGCCAGCAATTCCACCCGCACGCCGCTGCAGATTGCCTGCAAACTCAAATGCATCTTCAATCCGGGTGCTGCCCGAACTCGTTTTCAATTCCTGAATCGCTTTGATCGTTTGAGAACGCTTCGTCTCGAGCGATGTGCGAGGCGTGAGCAGTGTCCCGGCCTCGATCACACTCACTTTGTCCTGCGACGGTATCGTCTTCAGCCATTGCAAAGCCTTACGCTTCGAAACGGTTAATACATCGCTTCGCGCATCCGCCCGTGACGGCGCTCCACTCGCTGCAGAAACATCCAGGATCAGGACGTGGTTGTGGGGCGTGTATCGATCCGTACTCCAACGAATTTGCGATGCGGCCAACAACAACAGTGCAAGTGCCAAAAGCTGCAACAGCAGGCTCCAGGGCTGCTGAATGCGCCGCCGCCTCTGTTGGCTGGGTGGAATTTGCGCAGCCTGCCAGAAGCGCAGTGTTGCCGCTTTGATCCGTACTCGCGATCGATCCAGCAAATAGAGCGCAACAATTGCAGCGCTGGCCAATGCAAAAAGCGCCGAAAATTCGAGAAAGCTGAGATTGAGAAACTCCATTTAACGCAACCCCTGTGTCGCTACCAGAGAGCCAAAGACAGCATCCTCGACGCTGGTGCTGGTCGGCAACCCCGTATAGCGTCCCTGATTCCGCAGGGCCAGTCGTCGCAACGATTCGCAATACTCATCAAAGCTGACCGTATATTGCTCGCGTGCCTTGGCATCAAAAGTAAGCTTCACTTGTTTGCCCGATTCTACTTCCGTGATCTCAAGATCGCCTTCTGCGCTTGGCGTCCGTTCGTCGTCGTCCCAGATCTGTATCAGCGTTAGCTCGTGTCCGAAATCAGCCAGATATTGAAGTGGCTTGAGCCAGTCTTCTTCTCCGAGAAAATCGGAGATCACAATCACCAGTCCACGTTGCCGACCGCTGCCCAGAAACTCGCGCACCACCCGGCTGAAATCCGTCTTGCCCTGGGCTTCGAGCGGCCCAAGAAAGTCGGCTACGGGTGAGAAGCGATGTCGCCCTCCACCGCAAGCGAGGCCCTCTTCGAGTTCTTCGCGAAAAGGAATCAATTGCATTGCATCAAGACGTACCAGGCCCACATAGGTGATCGCGGCTGCCAGGCGCCTTGCGTAATCCCATTTGTTGCCGAGCGACATGCTCTCGCTTGCGTCCAGAAAAATTCGAATCGGTACTCTGGGCTCAATCTGAAAAAGTTTCAGAAACAACTTTTCCAGCCGCATATAGGCGCGCCAGTTCACTGCACGCAAGTCGTCACCACTCGAAAAATTGCGATGATCCAGAAACTCCTGGCCGGGTCCTGAAAAGCGGCTCGCATTGTGTCCACCCACAACTCCAGGAAAGGACTTCTGCCAATGAATGGTAAGCCGTTCCAGCCTTTCGAGAAAGGCTCTTTCGATCTTGAATTCGCTACGGGCCACGTTTTGTACTTAGTATGCCCCGACTAGCGGGTAGCGGCCGCTTGTCGGGCGACACCCTTCAGGATTTCAGGAATGATCGTCTCCGCGCTTTGGCCATCGGCATGCGCGTCGAAGTTGAGAATGATGCGATGGCGCAAAACGGGCGCAGCAACTTCCGCAATGTCGTCGATGCTCAAATGCGCGCGTCCCTTCATCATCGCGAGCACGCGGCCGCATTCTACGAGCGATTGTGCTCCGCGCGGAGAGCTGCCGTAACGGATATACTTTTTGGCCAGCGGATGAGCCTGGTTCTGATCCGGCTGGGTCGCCATCACCAGATCAATGGCAAAATCCTGCACATGCGGTGCGACAAGCACGGCACGGCAAAGCTTGCGCATCGAAAGGATGCCTTCTCCATCGAGCTTGGTTTCCAACTGAACGTCATCCCGGGTGATCGTGCGCTCCACAATCGTCGCCAGGTCGGCACGATTCGGATACTTCACCAGAATCTTCATGAGAAACCGATCCAGCTGCGCTTCCGGCAACGGATAGGTCCCTTCCATCTCGATTGGATTCTGGGTGGCCATCACGAGAAACGGACTGTCCAACTGATGCGTCGTCGTGCCGCTGGTCACCGTGCGCTCTTGCATCGCTTCGAGCAAAGCGCTCTGCGTCTTTGGAGTTGCCCGGTTGATTTCGTCCGCCAGCACCAGATTTGAGAAAATCGGGCCACACTGAAACCGGAAACTCTTGTGCCCCCGATCATCTGCGTCCATGATCATGCTCCCAACAATGTCGGCCGGCATGAGGTCGGGCGTGAATTGGATACGGCTGTAATTTAGGTGCAGCACCCGAGACAGTGTCCGCAGCAGGGTGGTCTTCCCGAGACCCGGTACTCCTTCTAGAAGTACATGCCCGCCGCCCAGAAGGCAGATCAGCACACCTTGGACAACTTCATCTTGACCGACAATAATTTTGCCGATTTCGTCTTTTACGGAATTGAGGCGTTGTGTCGCCGCCGAGAGTTCGCTCACTATGTAATCTTATGCAAAAAGGAGAGGCAATGCCTCTCCTTTCAGCCCGGGATAATCCCGATTCGTAATTTTAATGGAGTTCTGCGTCAGATTCCGGCGCTCTGCTGACCAAAAGTGTTTGCAAAGTGGCCAATTGTCTCAGCCATCTCTTCCAGCGCAGAAACCGAAGCACGCAGTCCCAAAGCATGGCTCACGCGGAACCAGGTTTGGGTTACCCGAAAGTTTGCCCGCAACAGTTTGGTTTCGAGCATGTTTTCATTCTGAGCAGATCCCGATACTTGATCGAGCAACTGACTCACAATACGATAATCACGTTCCAGCGAGCGATAAAGCTCAATCAGGTTTGGATCGGTGTTTGCTTCAATTTGTCCCTTGACCAAATCAAAACTCAGGCCGTTGGCACGGCATACTTCGCCAGAGTAGTCTTCGGCGGTTTGTGTTCGGAGAATCAGAATGCAGCTGTAGCGAAACCAATACGCAAACAGCGCTAGCGATAATCCGATGAGTATTAAGCTGAAACTCATTTTGTCTTCAAGGTAAGAATACCACCAACAAACTAACAGACCAAGATTCAATAGGGTACTAAGTAAAGATTTTCTAAAGTACTACGACCAAACCAAATGACTAAGGCTTTCACCTGAAGCGCCCTTATTTGAAACGCATGTGCCCAGGTTCCAGCCCCTCTCGCTCACACCATTGCAGGTAGAGAGCACCATAACTCAAGGTGATGTAATCCTTATCGGCAATTCCAAGGATTCTTGCAGTAGAATCTATCCATTTTTCTGTACCCTCCAGCTCTGCATAGATCCCGATGGGAGTTTCATCGAGCGTTACGATTCCGCTCGGCTCCTGCTCCTTATACTCTGTGCGATATTTTTCATAAATGAATTTCGACTGATAGCCGAGCCGTCCAAAAAATTCCTGTGCCGCCGCTGCATCAGACACCGTAAATTCAATTTCTTCCCTTGATTTGTGTTTGCCCACACTGGCCGGACCCTTATAGGTGATCGTGAACCGCTTCCCCGCTTCTCTCAACCGGACAACACACCCGCAGGGCCGCAGCGACGGTGGCTCGGTCTCAAACATCGCGTTGCGCTCAAACACCCGCCGACGATGGATACGGAACCCCGCTTCGCGCAATTTTCGGCGAAACAGTTGCGGCGAGGCAATCTTTATTTTGACTTCAATTTCTAAACCCTTCACAAGAGCTAGCCTACTATCATGGGACTCAGCGCTGTGCTCGATTTGCAGGAACATCGCCCTTGGCCGCTGCCCAAAGGTCCATGGGTAATGACGCAGTGTTGGTGCGATCTGCTCTTCGCTCACTGGCCCATGGATGCTGCAGCAATTCAAGCTCTGCTGCCTGACTCACTTGAAGTGGATGTCCTCGATGGAAAAGCCTGGGTAGCGGTTGTGCCCTTTCGGATGACCGGCGTGCGGCCCAGACTTACGCCGCCTCTCCCTTGGTTATCCCATTTTGCCGAGCTCAATGTACGTACCTATGTGCGGCCCAAGCATGGCCCAAAAGATCAGGCTGGTGTCTATTTCTGGAGTCTCGAAGCTTCGAATCCGGTTGCGGTGGCGGCGGCTCGCGGCTTCTTCCATTTGCCCTACATGAATGCACACATGAGTTGTGAATCCAGGCAAGGCTGGATTCAATATGAGTCGCGGCGCACACATCGCGGAGAGCCGCCCGCTGAATTCAAAGCCAGTTACCGCCCCTGCGGCCTCACCAATAAAACGGATCTCGTTCGCTGGCTCACCGAACGCTATTGCCTCTACACAACCGATCCCAAAGGCTGCCTCTATCAGGGTGACATCCATCACCAGGCCTGGCCGCTCGAAGATGCCGAGGCAAACCTCATAATCAACACCATGGCCAGAGCCTGTGGTATCGAATTGCCAACAACGCCGCCCCTGCTGCATTTCGCCAAAGAAATCCAGGTCGTGATATGGCCGCTAAGGAAGCTCGCCTGATGCCGGGCGCGTCGTCGAGCAAGGCACACTCATATTTACCCCAATCGGTTGGGCCACACCACTCCAGCCGGCAGAGTTCACCCTCACCCGCTCCATTCTTTCAGCCAGCGGAGGGTGAGTCGACAAGTACTTCAGCGACCCCTCAAGCGAGCCACCCTTCTCTGACCTGGCCAGATTCCCAAATGCTTTCTGCATCTCTGACGGCGCGATCCTTGCGCGCAACAGCGTCTGCAGCGCCGCATCATCCGCACTCTCCTCATCCGATCTGATGAACTGCAGCGCTGTTAAATTGCCAGCGAGATCACCCAGTATTCCGGCATCTCCCAGCACGAGAGACAAAATGGCTTGCAGCCCGATTGCCCGCACCATCCCCTTCATCGAATGCCGCTGCACCACATGCTGCATCTCATGCGCCAGCACTGCCGCAACCTGCTCTGCGTTGTCCATCCGCTCAATCAGGCCGCTGTAAACAATGATGTGGCCTCCCGGTGCAGCCATCGCATTCACCAGCGGATTGCGCACCACCTGTGCCTCAAAGCGGTAGGGTGTCCTCGGCATGGATGCTTCAAGCCTTGCCAGCACCTTCGTCATCAGTTCTCTGGTTGGCTCGTCCGTACAGACGGGATCGGTCCTTGTAATTCCCGCAACAACCGCTTGCCCCAGCTTGTCCTCCCAACTGACTGGCACCAGGCGAACCGCACCCGCCAGCAAGAGTGGAATTCCTTGCCAGATCAGATATATCGCAAGGCCGATCATACATAGCAATCCAATGGCAAGCGAAGCGATTTTAACTTTCATCAACTACAGCCCAAACCCCGCGTCGATGCCGGCGTCTGTGCCAAGCACGTTCCCTAGCGTATCTCCAAACGCGGAATCTGCTCCCCCAGGCTGCTCCACCAGTTGCACTCGCGGAAGTGCCGTGAGTTGTAGATTCTCTGCAACATAACTTACCTGCCGGCAGACCGCCCACGGATAGCCAATACCCAGCGTGCAGAAAGTGAGAATCGCATTCGTGATAGTAAGGATCAGCAGCCCATCGCCACTCAGCGTGGACCGAAATGGGCTCCCTGCAAAACTCGTCTCATTCCAGCTGTAATTGCCCAGCTTCGCCTGGAACCAGAAGCGGTAGAGCGTAAAGGTCGGCAAAAAGAGCAGCAGGAATTTCACGTACGGCCAAAGCAGCTCTTTTCCGTCGCCGCTAAAGCGGAACTGTTGCCCACCGTACCAGGTATTGTCCACCACCTGCCGGCGCATGTTGGCGAGAAAGAATGGCAGGTAGATACTGAGCGTAACCACCGTGAGTAATAATCCTGACCAAAAGACAATCGCCAGACGCATCAGGTCGCCCCGATAGGCAAAGCGTCGGCCTTGCCAGCTCGTGCGGCTCCAGCGATAGCGTAGTGCTCCGTGGATGGCAAAAGGGACAAGCAGCGCAAGCAGCAGAGCAAAGAGTATGGAGATCTCCGGCCCCGCACTCTTGCCCAGATAAAAGATGGCTGCAAAGCTTGAGCCATAAAGCACCCCAAGCAGCGCAATCAGCATCAGCCAGCCGAGCAGCAGTTCCTTGCCCGTGCCATGGTATTCGAAGGGCTTTCCGGAAAACTTCAAATTCGACCATAGATAACGGCGAATCTCAGTCCGTCCCCAAAAGCTGTAAATGCCGAGGGTAAAGATGCTGTAAACAACCAGCTTGAAATAGAGCAATAGCAGCGTTCCGCCCTCGCCGCTGAATTCGAAACGGGCCGCGCCAGGCGCAGGAATTTCAGCAATTGGAGGATGCAGCGGCTCAGCGGTTGGTGAGCCAAACAGATTCCCGCACTGACAACGTGCCGGGAGAACTTCATATTGAGTACCGCAATTGGGGCAAAATGCCATGCCCGCAAGTCTAGCTTAATCGTCGTCGTCGGATGCGGAAGTAACTTTGAGAACCGCAAGAAAGGCTTCTTGCGGGATCTCCACCCGGCCCACGCGCTTCATGCGCTTCTTGCCTTCTTTTTGTTTATCGAGCAACTTGCGCTTGCGGCTGATATCGCCGCCGTAGCATTTGGCGATCACGTTCTTGCGGATTGCCGAAATCGTCTCACGGGCAATCACCTTCGCGCCGATGGCCGCTTGCAACGCCACCTCAAACATCTGCCTCGGGATCAGCTTGCGCAAGCGTTCGATCAGTGTGCGGCCACGCTCATAAGCGAAGTCCTTATGCACGATCAGCGAAAGCGCATCCACTGGTTCGCCCGCTACCATGACGTCCAGTTTCACCATCGGCGAAACACGCGTGCCCGAAAGCTGGTAGTCGAGGGAAGCATAACCCTTCGAACAACTCTTCAATCGATCATAGAAATCGAGGACCACTTCGTTGAGTGGCAATTCGTAGACCAGCATCACGCGCGAGCTGCCGATGAATTCAAACTTGCGTTGCAATCCACGCTTCTCTTCTACAAGAGCCAGCACTTCGCCGATGTATTCTTCCCGCGTGATAATCGTTGCCTCAATGATGGGCTCTTCGACTTTGTCAATCTCTGTCGGATTCGGAAAGCGCTGCGGATTGTCTACCGTTATCACTTCTCCGTTCATCAGCGTGATCGTATACCGCACACCTGGCGCAGTTGTAATCAGGTTGATGTCGAATTCGCGCTCCAGGCGTTCCTGCACGATTTCAAGATGCAGCAAGCCAAGAAATCCGCAACGGAAACCAAACCCAAGGGCCGCAGAACTCTCCGCTTCATAACTCAAAGCACTGTCGTTCAGCCGCAACTTCTCGAGTGCATCGCGAAGCAAAGTATGCTCGTGACTCTCCACCGGATAAAGGCCGGCAAAGACCATCGGCTTGATCACCTGAAAGCCCGGTAGCGGCTCGGGTGCGCGGTTGCCCACCTCCATGATGGTGTCGCCAATTTGCGCGTCGGCAACAGTCTTGATGTTGGCGAAAAGATAGCCAACTTCTCCCGCACTCAATTCATCCGTTGGAATGGGCTTGGGGGACTGGTAGCCTACCCCATCTACTTCGTAAACTTTGCCGTTGGCATTCAATTGCACTTTCATGCCCTTGCGGACTTTGCCGTCCACAACACGCATGAGCACGATTACGCCGCGATAGGAATCAAACCAGCTATCAAAAATCAAAGCTCGCAACGGGGCATTGGGATCCCCTCTCGGAGGCGGCACTTTCTTTACAACTGCTTCGAGAATATCGTCGATACCGATGCCGTTTTTCGCACTCGCAAGCACTGCTTCCGAAGCGTCGAGCCCAACCAGCGTTTCGATCTGTTCGCGAATGCGCTCAGGCTCCGCACTAGGCAGGTCGATCTTGTTGATGATCGGAATAATTTCAAGGTTCTGGCCGAGAGCCAGATACGTATTGGCGAGTGTCTGCGCTTCTACACCCTGTGAAGCGTCTACGACGAGCAGCGCTCCTTCACAGGCCTGCAGGCTGCGCGAAACTTCGTAGGTAAAATCGACGTGCCCCGGCGTGTCGATCAGATTGAGCTGATAGAGAAGGCCGTCTTTAGCCTTATAATTCAAGCGCACCGCGTGGGATTTGATGGTGATGCCACGTTCCCGCTCGAGGTCCATCGAGTCGAGAACCTGTTCCATCATTTCACGCTGACTCAAGGCGCCGGTTACTTCCAGAAGGCGATCGGCCAGCGTGGATTTGCCATGGTCAATGTGCGCAATGATCGAGAAGTTCCTAATAAATGCTGGATCCATGCGCTAAACTGAGGGTTCCTCTTCAGTATCCCATATGTCGTCATTCCATCCCCATGAAATCAAAGTGCGCGAAGGATCTGGCAACCCCCAGGGCCTGCGCATCGCGATCGTGGTGAGCCGTTTCAACAATCTCGTCACCGACCGTCTGCTCGACGGAGCACTCGATGCTCTTGCTCGCGCGGGTGCCACTTCGAGTGACCTCGAAGTGATCAAGGTGCCGGGAGCATGGGAATTGCCTGTAGTGGTTGCTGAACTCGCTCGCCTCGCCAAAACCGATGCGATTGTTTGTCTTGGTTGTGTGGTTCGTGGCGATACTCCCCACTTTGATTACGTGGCCGGAGAAAGCGCCAAAGGGATCGGTGCTGTCGCTGTCGATTCGGGTATTCCTGTAGCCAACGGAGTGTTGACTACCAACACCATGGAACAGGCTCTCGATCGCGCTGGTGGCAAGCTGGGTAACAAAGGCGCAGAGGCCGCGATGTGCGCGGTGGAGATGGCGCAACTCCTTCGGGATCTGAAGAGCACGAAGGGATAACGGGGAAATGGCCAGTCGGAGAAAATCGCGCGAACGTGCGCTTCAGGTCCTGTTTTTGTGCGACCTCGGCAAGTACGAAATAGACGAAGCGATCGAAGCGTATTACTACACACTGCACAGCGATGATGAAGACTTCTCGCAATTGCCCAAGGATCGCTTCATGGAAGAGCTGGTGCGTGGTGCCATGGCAAAGCGCGAAAGCCTTGACGAGCAAATTGGCAAGGCCAGCGAACACTGGAGAATCGATCGCATGCCGTCGGTCGATCGCAACATCCTGCGCCTGGCAGCTTTTGAATTGCTCGATGGCAAGTTGCCTTACGCCGTCATCATTGACGAAGCCCTGGAGCTCGCCCGCCGCTACAGTGGCCACGAGAGCGTTGGCTTTGTGAATGGAGTGCTCGATTCCATCCGTGCCAGCCAGGAAAAACTCGCCCAAAATCCCACTAACTCTAAGGGCACGTGAAGAAAAAGCACAATGTGCTTCGTTTCATATTAAGCAAGGCCTGATAGGGCTCCAACATTTCGACATTTTACGTCACTCCAGTAATTGAGCAAGATTTCTCAAATAATTGGTATCAGCGTGTAACGCAATAGTGTGAAGTTAAATCTAACGTCCGAAGTGTGAAAAATTTTGTATGACGCATTTTAGGCAAGCGCGTGAATTCAATTGTTCGCTTTTGAATCCCAAAGAGGTCGCAGCGCTACTCGGGCTGTCGGTCAGAACAATTAGATTGTGGGCTGAAGTGGGGGATTTACCCGCAATCCGTTGCGGCAGACAATGGCGTTTCAGGAGAGAAGCCATTCAAGATTTCGTGAATCGACTTGAATCTAGATAATCAGCAAAATTATCATAAAATTCTGG
>JANXLY010000170.1 GCA_025354885.1 Acidobacteriota bacterium
CAACGCCAACCAGACCACGGTGCTGCTTGATGGTATGAACATCAACACCAATTATCTGGACGGGACGATTCAGAATTATGTCGACAATGGCATTGTTCAGGAAGCGACTTATCAGACGAGCGGCGTCAGTGCCGAATATTCGGCTGGCGGCGTACTGGTCAACCAGATTCCGAAAGACGGCGGCAACCAATTTCATGGCGATGCGTTCCTTGGCTATACCGGACAGGGGACACCATGGCAAGCAAGCAATCTATCCAAGAAACTTGAGGACCGCTTTGCTGCCTATAACACCAGGCCGAGCGTCAACGCGATCGTCTTCATTAAGGATTACAATGTGACGGTTGGCGGGCCGATCCTCAAGAACAAGCTTTGGTTCCTGGCTTCCTATCGCTACCAGAGCACGTTCGACTCGCCCGCTAATGTCTTCAAGGCAGATAAAGTCACACCTGCCGTGGAAGATCAGCATATTGCACAAGGCGTCATGCGCCTGTCCTGGCAGATTTCTTCCAAAGACAAATTCTCGGGAACTTATGACCGCATTCAGAAACAGAAGGGTCATGAACTCAGCAATCTAACGATCCTGCCCGACGATCCGGAAATCTCGGCCCAGCGGCGCGGTCCGCCCCTTTATTATGTTGCCCAGGGCAAGTGGACACGCATTCAGAGCTCAAATTTGCTGTTCGACGGCGGGTTCTCAACCGACATTCTGCATTTCAGTGTGATCTATCAGCCCGGCCAGGAAGAAGTCCCTTTCAGCCCCGCCTGGTATACCCACGTGACGAAGGTTGATTCGTTTTTCTCCCTGCGCTCCAATGCTCCCGGAGCCCAGTCATACCTGCTGTCGGATAAGCGGAATGTGGCGTTCAACACAACCTATATCACTCACAACCACACGATCCGAACGGGAATCACGGATGCGTGGGGCAAGAATGACCGCGTAGCCTCGATGAACGGAGACTTGACGGCGAATTTCTCGAACGGCGTTGCTCAGAGCGTGACGGTTACCAATAACCCTGTGGCCGTGCGTGTTCGTCAGGATGTGGATCTTGGTATTTTCGTTACCGACACCTGGCATTACAAACGGCTGGTGTTGACGGCTGGTCTTCGTTACGAATACGAAAAATCGTCCATCGGTGCATCCTCAGTTTCCGCTGGCCGGTTCGTGCCTGCACGGTCCTTCAACAAGATCGACTGCACCACGATCAAGGGCCTTGGATGCTGGAAAACATGGTCACCCCGAATCGGGATGGTCTATGATCTCCTCGGCAATGGCAAGACAGTGGTCAAAGCCTCTTTCGGTACCTACAATATTCCGCAGGTTACCGGCTACCTTGGAAGCTTCAATCCAATGACGGGCGTAACCGAAGGCCGAGCGTGGACGGATGAAGCACGCGACGCCAAGGGTGTCGTTCTTCCCAACGCAGCTTCGCTCCCCGGCTACCGTGATGGTACACCGCAGGACAATGAAATTGCTCCCGGCAGCCCGAGCTTCGGGCTTGCTTCGAGCACTCCGTCGCTCGACCCGAATTTCAAGCGTGAATTTGCCAAGCAGTATAGCGCCGGTTTCACACGCGAAATCAAACAGGGCTACGGAATCAGCTTTAACTGGTTTCGGCGTACTGATCACAATGCCTCACTGATTGTGAACAGAGCTGTTGACCCGGTAAAAGACTGGACTCCTTTCCAGATCACAAATCCGCTGGATGGCACCCCAATCACGGCTTACACAATCAATGCGGCGGCAAAAGCGCGCGTATCTGATCTTTATCAGACGAACGTGGATCCGGAAAAACGCAGCAATGTGTATACGGGCTACGAAACCGCTTTCAATGCCAAACTGCCCCATCGCGGCCACCTTATGACCGCGTGGACGGTCGACCGTGTCACGGATGTGACCTGCGATGCACCCATCGGAGCCAGCCTGCTTGGCTTGCTGGTCATCCATGGCAACAACACCATCAACTCGACCTACAACAACCCGAACAGCCTTCGGTTTTGTGATGAACGGGGCAAGCTTCCGTTCCGCCACGAGCTGAAGGTCATCGCGACGATGCCCCTCAAGTGGGGAATTGAAGGCAGTGCGATTCTGCAGAGTTCGCCGGAAGACTTCAAATACCTGAACTGGGACATCACGGCGGCGTCCCGCTATTCGGCGGACTGCGTCGGTTGCGCCGCAGGGGGTCTTGTGACCATAAACAACCCCACTGGGACCATCCTCAACGGAAGCGAGAGAATCCAACTGGCAGAACCCGGTACGCGTTACGCAGACCGGCTGAATCAGATGGATGTGGGCCTGAAGAAAACCTTCAAAATCAAGGAAAAACTGCGGATTCAGGCTCAGCTCGATGTGTTCAATGTCATGAACTCTTCGACTGTACTGGTTGAAACCCAAGCTTTGGGTGTAACAGCGAAATCGGCCACGGCCACTGCGGCAACATATTCAATCGCTCCGTTTGTTGTGGGAGGCTCGGGCGGACGCCCGACCAGCATCCTGCAGGCGCGTTTGATGCGGCTCGCGGTTCAGTTCCACTTCTAAAAGGAACTGTCAGATAAGCAATACCGGAGGGGGGTACAGGGTTGAAAGACCCTGTACCCCCCTTTTTGCTTTTTACGCCTCCAGTTGCAGGGTGTAGATTTTGTAACGATTTAGTCATGTAAAGTTACCATTAACAACAACAAAACAAACACGATAAAGGTATCATCCGCTCCTATATCCAGCCCCAGACGAAACACATCTACCACTTTTCGGTAACAGTAGCAACATTGACACCTAGTTGTCATAAGGTATAAATTTGTTTTAGAACGTCAGGGGTTTCCTCGTTGAAGACTCGCGTCGAGGAACTTTCTTTCGCACTTTGAGGAGAAAGAGAATAAATGAACCGTGGGATACTCGCGTGCATATGCGCCGGGGTGGCACTTCTTGTGCTCTCGCCGAGCACAGCATCCGCACAAAGCACTATTCAAGGAACAGTAAAAGATACTTCGGGCGCAGTTATGCCCAACGTGACCGTCACAGCGTCCAGTCCGGCGCTGATTGAAGGTTCGCGAACCGCAACCACCAACGGAGAAGGCCGGTACGACATCATTGATGTCCGCCCCGGTACGTATTCCATCAAATTCGCATTGCAGGGATTCCAGGGCCAGCAGCGTGACGGCGTGGAAGTTCCTTCCAACACCGCAGTTCCTGTGAACGTCGAAATGACGGTCGGTTCAACCGGTGAAACCATTCAGGTTGAAGCATCAGCCGCCGTGGTTGATACAGAAAATGCAGCAAACCATCAGGTCCTGACTCGCGAACTGGTCGATGCAATTCCGGTTCCGCGCAACATGCAGGCCCTGGGCGCGCTGACGCCGGGTATTGTGCTTCGCAACGGCGCGGGCGCAAACCCTGACGTTGGTGGCTCACAGCAGATGGAACAGACCTATATCACGGGTCACGGAAGCGGTGCCAACCAGACCACTGTTCTTCTTGATGGCTTGAACATCAACACGAATTATCTGGACGGCACCATTCAGAACTACGTCGACAACGGCATCATTCAGGAAGCCACCTACCAGACCAGCGGCGTTTCTGCTGAATACTCGGCAGGCGGCGCACTGGTCAATCAGATTCCGAAAGATGGCGGCAACACGTTTCACGGTGATGTCTTTGCCAGCTACACCGGTCAGGGTTCGCCCTGGCAGGCCAGTAATCTCTCGAAAGCTCTGGAAGATCGCTTCATTGCCTTCAATGCGAAGCCCAGCGTGAACGCGATTGTGTTCATCAAGGACTACAACGTAACAGTTGGTGGCCCCATCATCAAAAACAAACTTTGGTTCCTCAGCTCTTACCGGTACCAGAGTACGTTTGATTCACCCGCCGGCGTTTTCAAGGCCGACAAAGTGACCCCCGCAGTGGAAGACCAGCATATCGCCCAAGGCGTGTTGCGCCTTTCCTGGCAGATCAGTTCCAAAGACAAGTTTTCGGGCACCTATGACCGGATTCAGAAACAGAAGGGTCATGAGCTGAGCGGCCTTGCAACACTTCCCAGCGACCCGGAAATTTCCGCATCCCGCCGCGGCCCGCCCCTCTACTACGTCGCACAGGGCAAGTGGACCCGGATCCAGAGTTCCAACCTTCTGTTCGATGCCGGTTTCTCGACCGACATTCTGCATTTCAGTGTTATTTATCAGCCCGGCCAGGAAGAAATTCCTTTCACCCCGGCATGGTACGCGCATGTCACGAAGGTGGATTCATTCCTGGCACAGCGCACCAATGCGCCTCCCGCACAGTCCTATCTGCTGTCGGACAAACGCAACTTCGCCATCAACACCACCTACATCACCCACAACCACACAATCAAAGTCGGTGTTCAGGACGGCTGGGGCAAGAATGATCGCGTCGCTTCCATGAATGGCGACCTCACGGCGAACTTCGCTAACGGCGTGGCCCAGACTGTAACGGTCACCAATAATCCCGTGGCAGTTCGTGTGCGTCAGAATGCTGATATCGGCGCATTCATCACCGATACGTGGCACTACAAACGGCTGGCACTGACCGCTGGTCTGCGTTTTGAATACGAGAAGTCGGCAATTATGGCATCTGCCGCTCCTGCCGGTCGTTTCGTTCCGGCGCGGTCATTCAATCAGATCGACTGCACCACGATCAAAGGCCTTGGCTGCTGGAAGACCTGGTCACCCCGCATTGGCGTCGTCTATGACTTGCTTGGCGATGGCAAAACGGTGGTGAAAGCGTCGTTCGGACAGTACAACATTCCGCAGGTTACCGGCTATCTGACGAACTTCAATCCGATGGCTGGCGCGACCGAATCGCGCACCTGGACGGATGAAACCCGCTTGAACGGTGTCGTTGTCGCCAACGCTGCCACACTCCCCGGGTACAAAGACGGCATTCCGCAGGACAACGAAATCGTGGCAGGCAGCCCGAGCTTCGGGCTTCCTTCGAGCACACCCGCGCTCGATCCGAACTTCAAGCGCGAATTTGCCCGTCAGCTCAGCGCCGGGTTTACCCGTCAACTGATGCCGGGATATGGAATCAGCTTTAACTGGTTCCGCCGCGACGCCCACAATCAGGCGCTCATTGTGAACCGTGCAGTTGATCCGGTTAAGGACTGGACACCGTTCACGGTTACCAATCCGCTCGATGGCACCTCAATTACGGCCTACAATCTGACCGCCGCCGCCCGGGCGCGCGTGTCAGATCTCTATCAGACCAACGCAGATCCGGCAAAGCGCAAGAACGTCTACACCGGGTTTGAAACGTCATTCACGGGTAAACTCCCCCACCGCGGCCATTTGATGACCGCCTGGACGGTTGACCGCGTCACGGACGTAACCTGCGACATGCCGATCGGGCTCAGCCTCATCGGCCTGGTACAGATCCATGGCAGCAACTCCAGCAACACCACTTACAACGATCCGAACAGCCTGCGGTTCTGTGACGAGCGGGGCAAATTGCCTTTCCGTCATGAACTGAAGGTCATCGCGACGATGCCCATCAAGTGGGGTATTGAAGGCAGCGCAATCGTGCAGAGCTCCCCGGAAGATTTCAAATATCTGAACTGGGACATCACGAGTGCGGCGCGGTATTCGGCGGATTGCGCTGGTTGCGCCGCTGGCACCGTTATCGCTCCGGCCGCCATCACCACGGGCAGCGAACGCATTGCCCTGGCCGAACCCGGCACGCGCTATGCGGAC
>JANXLY010000174.1 GCA_025354885.1 Acidobacteriota bacterium
CGGAAGCGATGGTTGCGACTTTACTGGCGACTACCAATCCGGGCGATGAAGTGATCGTTTTTGAGCCCTTTTACGAAAATTACTTTCCGGATACACAGTTGTGCGGAGCAACGCGGCGGCTCGTGACACTGCAACCACCGCATTGGACTTTTGACCCGGATGAGTTGCGCAGGGCCTTCAATTCGAAGACGAAGGCGATTATCATCAACACTCCCAACAACCCGACCGGGCGAGTCTTTAGCCGTGAAGAGTTGACCGTTATCGCGGAGTTGTGTCAGGAATTCAATACAATCGCGATCACGGACGAAATTTACGAACACATCCTATACGACGGGCTGGAGCATGTGCCGCTGATGACGCTGCCAGGGATGCGGGATCGTACGGTGTTGATCAATTCGATGTCGAAGACCTATTCGGTGACGGGCTGGCGCGTGGGCTGGACCCTGGCAGCGCCTGATTTGTCGGAATCGATACGCAAGGTGCATGACTTTCTTACCGTGGGGGCTGCCTCTCCAATGCAACAGGCGGGGGTGCATGCGTTGGCTTCTGATGAATCCTATTATTCGGGACTGGCGGTACATTATGCGGAGCGCCGCGATCTGATTCTAGAGATCTTGACCGAGGCTGGTTTTCGGCCTTTGCGACCTCAGGGGGCCTATTACGTGATGGCCGACATCTCGCAGTTTGGATTTGCCAACGACCAGGATTTTGCGCGGCATCTAGTGGAGACGATTGGGGTGTCGGCTGTGCCGGGGTCGAGTTTTTATGAGACACCAGGAATGGGAGATCAATGGATCCGCTTCTGTTTCTGCAAGAAACGGGAGACGCTGGAGTCCGCTCGGGGTCGATTGCACAAGCTCGGTGGTACGCGTTGATGTTTGCCCAGTTTCTGATTCCGAAGATCGTGATTGCAGGCAACGGGGCTGGTGTGGGAATGGCACTCGGCGCGTCTCAAGGTGGGTTGTTACAACTGACGCTTGGTATTGAAAAGGTGAAGGAGCAGCAGTCTGTGGAAGTGCATCTTGAGGGGTCTGTCGATGGCGAGACCTGGATTGAGAAGCCACTGGCTGCGTTTCCCCAGAAGTTCTATGTGGGGAATTCTGTGATTGTCTGCCAGCTTGGGGCGCATCCGGAAATTGCGTTTGTGCGGGCCAGCTGGAAGGCGAACCGCTGGGGCAGGGGAGTGTTGAAGCCTTCCTTTGAACTGTACCTGTTTGCAGAGGCTCTTGCGTCTGCTGCGTTAGACTTCAAATAGCTTCATGATTTTTCGTTCCATCCTTTTCCTATCGATATTGGCCGCCGCTTTGTCCGGCCAGACTACTCCTGCGCCAACGGTGCGCATCAAGACGACCGTTGGCGATATCGACGTATTATTGCTGCCTGGTTCTGCTCCGAAGACTGTTGAGAACTTTCTCAAGTACATGAACAAAAAGGCATATGATAATTCGGTCTTTCACCGGTCAGTAGCGGGCTTTATTGTGCAGAGCGGTGGATTTCAGGCTACCCTCCCCAACTTGCCTGCGATTGCGGCAGATCCTCCTGTGCTCAATGAGTATCGCGAGTCGAATCTCCGCGGCACTGTGGCGATGGCGAAGCTGGGCGACGATCCGAACAGTGCGACGAATCAATGGTTTTTTAACTTGTCAGACAAAAATGCTGGCATCCTGAATGGGCAGAATGGCGGGTTCACGGTGTTTGGCCGCATTGTAGATAGTGCAAGTCTGGCGGTGATGGATAAACTGGCGGCGGTGCCCGTGCCGAGTCCGGGACCGATTGCATCACCGTTTAATGAGATACCGTTGCAGAATTACACGGGAACTCTTACTACGGCGAACCTGATCGTGGTGAATTCGATCACAGTGGTGCCGACTGCGCCTGCGCCTACAATTAGCGAGAACGGGATCCAGACGGCTGGTGCATTTGGCGGGTATAAAGTTGCTGCGCCGGGTTCGTTTCTGGAGATCTATGGATCGAATCTGTCGGAATCCACGCGAGGGTGGACCGAAAGTGATTTTACGAACAACATTGCACCGACAAACCTGGATGGTGTGAGTGTGACGGTAGGCGGGCAACGGGCCTTTGTGAATTTTGTGAGTCCAACGCAGGTGAATGTGCAGGTGCCAGCGACGGTCTCGCTGAATCCCAGCTTGTCGGTGGTGTTGACATACCTGGGCCAGACTACGGGAGCTGTGCCGATTGGGGTGAAGTTGTTGTCGGGTGGATTGCTTGCGCCTGCGTCGTTTAACGTAGGGGGAAAGCAGTACGTCTATGCAGTGAAGGCGTCGAACAATTTGCCTGTGAGTAATGGTTCGATTGTTGGGGTGGCGAATGGGCCTGCCTTGCCGGGAGAGACACTGCTGTTTTACGGGTCGGGATTTGGTGGTATGACGCCGTTTAGTATTCCGGCTGCCGGGCAGGTCGTGCAGGCGCTTGGGACGCTGGCTTACCCTGTGACCTTCAAGTTCGGCGGCATTGACGCGGCGGTTGCATTTCAGGGACTAATCCCTGGATATGTAGGCCTCTATCAATTCAATGTTGTGGTGCCTCCGGATGCGCCGAGCGGTGATCTTGCGCTTGAGTTGACGCAGAACAATCAGCCGATTGCACAGACGCTGTTTTTGCCTGTGAAACGCTAGCGCGACAGGCTTTGGCTTCTGGCCAAATTTCACACTTTAAGCCACTGAGTCGATATGGATTGTTGCGACTCATTTGCTCAACGGGCAATGGGCCGGAGCAATATGGCAGTGTTCCTCTTTTCCGGAAAAGGTTCAAAGCAGGTGGCGGCTGTTGTTTGCCTCTGCTTGCTGGTGCTGCTGCTTGCGACTTGCTCGATGCCTTCAGGTTTTGATGAGAGCAAGGTGTGGACAATTGGAACCGACAACACGCTGCCGTATCATGCGCTGGTGGACGTACCTGGGGTTGGCCTGGTGCCGAAGGGGATCGCCGGGGAACTGGTTGCGGCGGCGGCGCAGCGGACCGGGGTAAAGTTGGCTTGGCAGGTGATGCCTGCGAGTGCACTGTCGGAGGGGAAAGTGGATCTGTGGCCTTT
Source organism: Acidobacteriota bacterium (assembly GCA_025354885.1). Taxonomy (GTDB): domain Bacteria; phylum Acidobacteriota; class Terriglobia; order Bryobacterales; family Bryobacteraceae; genus Bryobacter. The sequence goes on from JANXLY010000174.1 coordinate 3,050, forward strand.
GAATTCGGGTAGTTCCCGTAACGCAAAATTACGGGTAACCCGACCTTTTGTGAGGCATTCCTATGTGGTTGTTTCTGCCCGGGCTGAGTTGGGGAATCAGCGATCCTGGCCTATTGTCAAACGGGTGCTGGTTCGGGGTGGATGGGTACGAGGCATTGTTCGCCCGCAGTTTCCGCAGGCAGAGGTTGTTGGGATTCTGGATCGGGCTGAGGCATTGTCTGAACTTTGTTCAGGAAAGGCGGAGCTCTTTCTGGTAGAAGCCAAGCCATTGCAGGCTTTGATGCTGAACCGTCCCGCCGCTTGCCTTGATGTGCATTTCTATCTTTCGGGCATTGATGTTGCGCCCATCGAACTTGGAATCGGTTCGACGATAGAGGCTTCTCCGGTAGCCGCGAGGTTGCGAGATGAAATCGACGCGATGGTGGAGGATGGAACGGCGACCGTGCTGTTGAAGGACTGGGCGTTTTATTCGAGCAGCGAGGTGGATTTGATCTACCGGGAAGCGAGTGCGCGGCGGGCGAAGGGTATGTCGATGATTCTCGTGGCTGTGCTTGCGTTGCTGGCTTTTACAATGCTGATTCTATTCCTTCGATTGAGAATCGCAAGTCGCAAAGCACTCGCTGCCGACGCTGCGAAATCTGCATTTCTTGCCAACATGAGCCATGAAATTCGGACCCCACTGAACGGAATTCTTGGTTTGGCCGAAGTGCTTTCGCGTAGTTCGCTTGCTCCGGAGCAGAAAGATCTGCTGGCGATGATTCGAAGTTCGGGAAAGAATCTGCTTTGCATCGCCAATGACGTGCTCGACCTTGCTCGTGTCGCAAGAGGGGAATTTGAAGTTCAGCTTGAGGTGTTTGACCCAGCGGAACTGATCGAGGAAACATTGAAGCCCTTTGAGGTAGAAGCGCGGGAGAAGGGGCTGGAATTCCGGATTGGTGGCACGCAAGATTTGCCGCGTGGATTGTTGGGTGATCCTGTCCGGTTGCGGCAGATCCTGATCAATCTGGCAGGCAACGCAATCAAATTCACGAAACAGGGCCAAATCTCAATTCGTGTGAGTGTCCGAGTCGAGTATTTTGCGGGCAAGTCTGAGAGCATGCTGCATCTTGCGATTGAAGACACAGGGATTGGAATCGCTGAGGATGCAAGGGCGCGGCTCTTTGAGAAATTTTACCAGGCAGATACATCCATCTCACGCCGCTTTGGCGGGACAGGGCTTGGGCTTTCGATCGTGAAAGAACTGATCCGAGTGATGAACGGAAGAATCAGTTTTGAGAGTGAGTTGGGACGTGGATCGCGTTTCCAGATTGTGATTCCGATCCCCCTAGCGCCTGTCGGGCCGGTGATGGAGTCAGGAACTTTGAATGAAGTTCAGAAGGTTTTTGATACCCGAAAGGAGCGGATTCTTCTGGGTTCAATCCGAAGACATAGGTAACAAAACGTTCCGAAGACATAGGTAACAGGAGGGTAAGGAGCTTGAAAGCCGTAAGGGCAGGCAAGATGGAAGGTATGCCCTGGAAAGAACTCC
>JANXLY010000191.1 GCA_025354885.1 Acidobacteriota bacterium
GTTAGTATTTGATGAGCCAACTCTCACTGCGATGGCGCTGGCGCATGTGCAGAAAACTCCTGTAAAGCCAAGCGAACGAGGAGTCTATGTGCCCCCGGGCCTCGAATCAATTATCATGAATCTGCTGGAGAAAGACCCGAAAAAACGAATTTCTGATGCCGGTGAGTTACATCGTAAATTGCGCAGTCTTACTGATTTGCCACGTTGGTGTGAGGATGCCGCCGCCGGATGGTGGATCAGCAATCTTCCAGAAAGTGAAGCTCGACACAAGCTGATTGTGGAGGATGAAATTCCTACTACTGCCGAGATAGACTGCCCTAACCTCGAGACCGCTCGCAGCTAACGTGCCAGGATTTTTGTTGGGGAAAGTCCATACGGCGCAATGATTCCAGCCATGTTGGACAACGGCAAAACGCATTCCTTCAACTCAATTCCCAGCGTTGCTTCGAGAAAGCTGCGCCGAGCTTCAATCCTCTGCCATGCATGTGGATATTGCCTGGCAAGCTCTTTGCGAAGCGTGTGATCTGCCAGCGCATAACCGTCTTCCATTCGCGTAGAAAAATAATTTGGGTGGCTGGGAATTACATCCGATTGCAGCACCATGCCCGATCGAAGCAGAATCGTAGACCCGGGATAGAACGACGAACTCGGCCATTCGTCGTAGCCAATGTGGTGGCCTGGATTGAGTTCAATGTGAAAGGTGTCAAACGGCAGCTTTTCGAGGATTCTGTCGTGAATGGGCCCGCAGGACGCCCCCAGATCGAGAGCTTCCAGCCAATCCGCAACAGCTGCGAAGTAAGGGCCTGCAAAGTCTTTCACGTAACCTTGCCCAGCCGTCGGAAGATCGCGCTCGTCGTGTGCAATCCAGTTCGCACGGCAGACGTTTGCGCCCCAATAAGCAACATTCGCTGACCAGGTGTGTCCGACTTCGATCAGGTTACCCGAGGGGCTTGCCAGACTCACCCTCTTCGGGCCCGTCTTACACGTCATGTGGCAACTAAGCGGCGTTCCATCATAATGCACCGCTTCAGCCATCAACTCGTGATCGGTGATTCCGCTTCGCATCGCGAAGTGCATGCGTCGCATGGCCTCAGAAGCCTTCACATTGTTTTGTTCAAACACCGCAATGTCGTAGGCAGAAGCAATGATTCGAAAGCCGCCCCCAGGGTGGATCAACCAGTGCGTAACATTTTCAACACCATCAAAACCGGCCAGATCCCGCAAAGTATCCATCAGATAGGACGGGAGGTCGGATTGATGTTTGTGTTCGTAACACTTTGACCCAATTACGGCGATTCGCGAACTTGAGCCGATGCCCTCGGAGCGGAAGATTTCTTCGATGGAGCGTGAAGTAGATCTTGGCTGGTCCGGCAGTGAAAAGGGCTGGTAAACCTCGTGGCGCAGTCCACCTTCGCGCCAAACAGGGCTGATCGGGAGATAGGCTTTGCATTCATTGCCAACCAGTATTAAAGGCTCGGCTGTCGGCGAAAGAAGCAACAGCGCCTCCTCAAACCTGGGATCAAAATTGGTCAAAAAGTGCAGATTGGCAAAATGTTCCTTGTCAGCGTAGACAAGCGCATGGCTAAACTTCTGCGATTGCAGTTTTTGAGTCAGCACACTCAACCGTGCATGATGCAGCCCTTTCGGCACTGTAAGGGTATCGAAGGGGCTAGCAAATACGGGCCAAGGTCTATCCAGAAGTCGAAAAAGTTCCATGTACAAAAGTACCGATCCTAAAACAGTAGAACCCTTAGTTTGCAAAACACTGAGAGAAACATCAATGTTTAGCCACTATTTTTCATACATATCCGTCCGGTGATTGCCCGCGCCTGATTCTCTGTGTCTTTTCTCGGGATAGTACTGGGTAAAAGCCCAGTACAAAATCAGGTTCCGCTCCATTGAATGCCGGATGGCTATGCCGTAACATCAACTTGGCAGTTGTATTTGCGCTCCTCTCCAATTTTTTTAGCACGCGAATGACATTAACGGCACCACCTATATTTGAGCCAACATCCACGCGTGTGGATTCCCCAAAGGCAGTGACATCGACCGTTTGGTCGAAGCTTGGTCCATCCCGCTGGATTGGCCTCGACTTGGTGCGCGGCTCTGCCGCGATTCTTGTTTTTCTCTTTCACTACGCCGGTATGACAGCGGGTCGAACGGCCAGCAATCCTGCCTGGGAAGCATTGGAGTCAACATCCTTACTGCTGGGAAGCGTCGGAACCAACCTGCTCCTCCTGCTTTGCGGTCTGCTCATCGGAAAAAGTGTTTCGCACAAAGACTTCTCCTACCGCGAATTCGTTGTCAAGCGCTCAATCCGCCTCTATTTCCCTTATATTGTGATCTTATTGCTTGCTTCTGTGTTTGCCGCAGTGTTTCCTGCATTTAGCAAGCCTCACCCAGATCAGAACGATCTGGAATACTTCTTAAGCCAGCTGCTGCTTGTCCCCGGGCTGTTTCCAGACCGGCCTTTCCTCACAGTCACCTGGACCTTGAGTTACATCTTTGCCGGCTATTGCGTACTCCCGTTCCTCGCCTCGGCATATCGAAGACTTTTCCCCGAACGGACAGGTTACCTGGGAATCTGGATTGCCAGTCTGCTCGTGTGCCTTGGGGTCTTCTTCGCTTACGGTGCACCTTCCATTCGTTTGAGTTACATTCCCGCAGGCTGCATCCTTGCTGAATTATTGCGCCAGGATCGTGTTCGCCTGTCTGGACCGAGACATCTTTTACCAATGATTGGCATCGGATCCGTAGCACTGCTTTGTCGTTTCGGGATTGAATTGCATCTTGCCGATTCGTTTCTTGCGCCTACTTTCAAGCCATTGGTCTACTTTTTGTTCGGACTGACGGCGGTCTCCAGTTTTACCTTGTTCTCCATTTTCTCCAGCAGGTTCATCCGCTTTTCGGCATCCACCTTGTTCGGTAAACTTCTCAATTTCATTGGCAAACGCGGCTACTCTTTTTATCTCTTACATGGGGCCACCACCAAAGCGATCCTGTTTTTTGCAGTCTATTTGGTGCCGGCTGCTTTCAACTGGTGGGTCACCGACTTGCTGCTGCTCTTGTTCTGCTTTGCCTCCGCGCTCGGCATTTCTCACTTGAGCTACGAATTGCTCGAAACGTCGGGAACCATAGTATTGTATTCCTTACGCAAGAGCCCTCAAGGCCGAGACCAAAGCCCTCTCCGCTTTCCCGGCGTCAGCCGCCAGTTGACCTAAGCCTTTAACCACCGGTCAAACCACGCAAAAGCTTCCTGCTGCATCTCCCTGTCAAACTTGTGTGGGCCATCGTAAAAACTACCTTTGTAATGCTCCGGGGCTCCTGCTTTTTTGTAGACTTCGGCGAGCATTCGATCTGCCCTCTCCATTTCTGACAAAGTGAACAACGCGTCTTGCCGATTATTCAGTACCAGCACAGGGTTCGGTGCGGCAAGGCCTAGGATTTCCGGATAATCCAATTCTCGCGGCAATCCCGGCACATAACACATCCATGTATGCGTGTAGCATTTGTTCAATAAGTAATCTCGCCAGGTTGTCATCATGCCCACAGCACAGGAGCATCGTATGCGCTCATCGGCACCACTCAGCATTACCGTCCGCAATCCTCCACCCGATAGCCCTGCGCATCCAACGCGCGTGGCGTCTACGTCCGGGCGAGAGCAGAGGTAATCAAGAGCGCGCTGGTCATCGTTCACAAACACTCCCGGCCAGGTCATGCCAGCGCTGAACAGGCTTTTGGCGACCAGGTGCTCATGCGCCCCTGCGAACTGGTTATAGCGCTGGATCTCATCTTCCGCCTCCGGGTTTGCTTCCACCTGATTGTTCCGAATGTTGGCTGGCACATCCGCAAGTCGCACTCTTCTGCTCCCAAAAGTAAAAGTGTCATGCACCAGAACTGCGTAACCGCGGCGAGCCAGTTCGTTCGCCCAGGCGAAGCCGCCATAATACTGCGCCTGATGGCGGATCATCGCCGGATGTGGGTCTTTCGACATGCGAGTTATCTTGCGCAAGCCGAAATACTTGTTACCGCCATGGTCGTGCAAACCAACGATTCCTGGTAGCTTGCCGTTAGCTCCTGCCGGTTTCAGCAGCAATGCCTCCGTCGGCGGACCATAGGGCAACTGCCACTGCAGGTGCTCAATGGCAAGACCGTCGAATTCGAGCTTATGCTGCACAATCGGAATCGGCGTTAAAGAGGGTGCAGGGCTAGCGAGACATTCGCGGAACCTTGCACGGGCAATAGAACGCCAGGACTCTACATTGCTGAATCCAGGCTGGCGAAAAGAAAGCCGGGGTGGGTCTGCCATCGACTGCGCAGCCCATTCACCATAAGCACCAAGCATATTTGGAGACATGAGAACTATCTTTTACGAGTTAGCGCCGATTTGCAAGCTGTTCGAGAAGCGCTTCGATTTTGGCAATGAGTGCCCGTGCATCAATCGGCTTGGTGATGTAGTCGTCCATGCCAGCAGAAAAGCACAGATCCCTGTCCCCAGCCATGGCATGAGCAGTAAGCGCAATGATGGGGGTGTGCGTGCCGCGAGCCAGCTCCCATTGTCGAATTCTACCTGTCGCCTCGTAGCCATCCATCCCGGGCATCTGGACGTCCATCAGTATCAAATCAAAATAGCTCCGGTTGAACAAGTCGATTGCTTCAAGTCCGTTATTCGCAACTGTGATGTGATGGCCCTGCTTTTCGAGAATTCCTCGAGCCACAAGTTGGTTCACCGGGTTATCTTCTGCCAGCAGGATCAGTAATGATTTCTTGACTGAGACTGTCGGTTTGGCTTGAGTTGCTTGAGCTTGTGGAGAACTTCCAGTTTGTGCAAGCAATCTCGTGAGGTCCCCTTCAAGGACAGGCTCCAGAAGATATTGTTCGATTCCTATTTTCTTCCCTTCGCTCAAAATCTCGCCGAGACGCAAGGAATCGAGCAGCAACACAGGCTGGCCTTTTCGATCTTGCAGATCCCAGAGAGAGGCGCAGGCTGACAACCCATATGCAGGGTCAAGCAGCAAAACCTCGAACGAACCCTGGCTTGCGATTTCTCGTCGGGCCTGATCGAGGTTTGAGGCCAGGACAACCTGTACTCCCTGAGCTTTGAGCGCGCGGCCCATCATCTCTCGCCCAGCTGTGCTCTGCTTCAATACGAGAACACGCCAATTGGAGTTTGGCCTGACGAGAGCTTCAGGTGGTGCTTCTGCTGGATCGAGCGAGACCACAAACCAGAATCGGCTGCCGACCCCAGGCTTGCTCGAAAGCGCCATCGCACCACCCATCAATTCAACAAGCTGCCGCGAAATCGCAAGGCCAAGTCCGGTACCCCCAAAGCGCCGGGTATGAGACCCGTCTGCCTGCTCGAATGATTCAAATACACTGCGTTGCTTGTCTTCAGGTATACCGATTCCAGTATCCTGAACCTCAAATCGAAGGGCTTCTCCATGCTTTGTTACCCGCAACGTAACCCGTCCCTCGAGCGTGAACTTGAGAGCATTGCTCAGAAGGTTGAGTAACACCTGTCGCAGCCGCAACGGGTCGCCTACATAAGCTACAGCTACCGCTGGATCCACCTCGCACAGCAGTTCCAGACGTTTTTGGCTTGCCTGCAGCGCAATGCTTCGCACAGTTGCCCCCACTACTTCGCGAATCAGAAAAGGAACATTGTCCAACCGCATTTTTCCTGCTTCGATTTTTGAGAAATCGAGAATGTCGTTAATCACGACCAGCAATGAATCAGCCGAAGTGCGGGCCGTCGTCAGATACTCTTCCTGCTCCCGAGTAAGATTTGTATCAAGCGCCAGTTGGATCATGCCGGAGACTCCATTCATCGGAGTACGGATCTCATGGCTCATATTGGCAAGGAATTCGCTCTTGAGCCGTGCCGTTTGCTCGGCTCGATCCTTTGCAATCCGCAATTCATCGTTTGCCGACCGCAGCTTGCTGGTTTGGGCTGCAACTTCCTGTTCCAGTATTTCCCGATGTCTCGACAACTCCTCATCGCGCCGACTGATTTGATCCAGCATTCCATTGAAGGCGGACATCAATTGCCCGATCTCATCGCTCCGTTGATGCTTTACGCGAAGCGTAAAATTCTCTGATGCTGTAATTCGTGCCGCCAAATTTGCCAGTTCCAGAACGGGCTGCGAAATCAGTCGCTGTAATCGCAACGAAAAGAACCACGCGGCCAGCAGTGAAGCGAATAGTACAAGAATGGAGATAGAAAAGAACCGGACGGCCAGTGAGATCCAGCTTTCGAGATGGGCCTCAATTTCGAGACTGCCCAGTTTCTCCCCTTCCACTTCAATCATTCCCGAAACGCTCAGTTGTGCCCCTCGCCAGCCTCCACCCTCGACATCCCGAGGTCGCACAAAGCTCGCTACTAACTCTCCATTGAGATCCACTACCCGTGCCGAAACGATCCTCGCATCAGGATTCAGCGAAAGTAGTATTTCTTTCACCGCACGCTGGTCTCCCAGACTCAACGCCGCAATGGAACTCTCCGCCAGAACATTGGCAAGCGTCGATAGTTCGGTCGTTGCAATGCTGCGGGCCGAGTAGATTTCATAGCCAGAGAACGCGGTCCCCGCCAGCGTGAGCGCAACCGTCGCGCTTCCAAGGATGATGAAGCTCAGTTTGCGCGCCAGCGGCAGATCCGCAAAGCGATTCGAGAAATGGGAGCTGAACAGAAACTTCACTGTTTCACCCTCCCGCGTCGGTCATTGCCGACCGTGTAGCCAAGCCGCAATAGCTTTGAGCTGATATTCAGCTTGATCTGACTGAGCGTCGACATCTGGACTTCAAAGCTCATCCGTCCGTCATCTTCAAAAAGATGGATCGTACCGCCCGATTGAAGGAAGCGTTCGTCTTCTCCAACCGTAAGCAACCCGGAGTTTGCAGTGGCTAGCAAAACTTCCTGAAGCTTTTTGCCGCTCAATGAGCCGAAATATGCCATCTGGCAAAGCTTCAGATCCACTGAGTTTTTGAGACCACGAATCAGAATCGGTCTTCCGTTTACAGTCTTGTTCGCCACCAACTTTTCGAGTGCGGATTGAAGGGAACTCTGATTCCAGACTCCGATCGTTATTGGTGTATCTGCGCTGGCACTCGGCCACTCCGTGAAACGTACAAAACTCAGCAGCAACGCCGCTTTCAGGTCTTCTTCCTGCGTCATCTGTGGTGTCAGAACCGGCGCGCTCAATGCTCCGCAGATCAGAAGAGATGCCGCGAGTGGGAGCCTCCACTTATCCCGCTTCCGAATGCGTTGGTTGCACAAAATCAATGAAGCTGTTTCTCCTAAAACCGTACGGTCCAGCGTAGGATCATCGAACGGCGAACCGACACTGCATAAACATACAGCTCAGACTGAAACTCCAGACGCCGCTGGTTCAGCCAATCCTGCACGATAAAGCTCAGATCATGGGCCCTCGTTGGCCTCCAGCCGAGTCGCGAATCAATTCTCAAATGGCCTTGCACCTGATATGCCGGAATCTTGTCGATCGCGTAGCCCGAAACATCAAACTGCCAGTGTTGCGATAAATTCCAAAGCGAACGCATTTTCAACTGGTGGCGGGCTTCTTCTCCGCTGATATACATCAATGGGTCTTTCGATCCAGCTACTACTTGCCGATACTCTGACAAATAGGAATAGGACCCATGGATTTTCCACCAGGATCGAACACTTGCCGATCCCGCGAACTCAAAGCCACGCGTCACTCCTTCGCGCCCGTTCCCCGCGAAGACAGTTTGACGAAGACTCAGGCGGGGTTTGAATTCGGCGCTGATTGCCCCAAGCTCGAGCGATGCGAGCCGCGTGAGATGGTTATGAAACAGGTTCAGGTCGATCGACCAGCGCTGTCTGCGCTGATAGCGGTACCCGGCCGACCACTCCTGCACACGCTCGGCCTGAAGTGCCAGATTCCCGGTTAGATCGATCAAAACAGGCACGCCCTGTATTTGCGTACTGCTGATCGGCAACGTGTCCGTATCGTGCTCGGCTCGCGAAGGCGTGCGCACCGCGCGCGACCAGCCCGACCAAAAACTATGCGATTTCGATGGCGTATACAAGAGCTTGATCGCAGGCTGCCACTCGAATCCGGTATAGGCGTTGTGTTCCACTCGAATGCCTGCCGACAAGCTAACCCGTCGGGAAAACCATTGCTGCTCGTCGCGAATCATGAGATTGGAAAGGGAATCGGTTCGGGATTGTTCCCGAAATCGAAAGGTCTGATTGCCGATCAGACTATCCGTCGTCAGACGATAGCCCGCCCCCAAATGAATTTCGTTATTTTCCGAAATCAGCCGCCTGTGCTGCACATCAAAGTCGATCGCATCGAGACGAATCGAATAAAGCTGGCTGCTGCGACTCGATCGGTCGGCCCAGAACTGAACAGAGGTCTCCGCAGTGCTCGAACTGGATCTCACCCAGCGCGCCAACAAGTTTCCGCCTGGGGAATCATCTTCGATTCTACGGCGGCTCGCAATAGCACCCGCCTCGAGCATCCAGCCTTCCACCGAAAATGCATTCTGATAGATCATGCCGCTCACCTGGATCAGGTCGCGTGAAGATTTTTGCCAATCCAGGCGAAAGCCTGCCCGCAGACTGGACCCGTGTTGATCGTCCGCCGATCCATCGTTACTGTTTCTCGGAAGCCCAGGTGTCTCAACCAGATTGCGACGGATCAGCGCTGATCCTGGCGCGTAATACTGCCTATAATTCTGTTTGCCCCAAACCCGGTAAAAGAACTTTTCTCCCAGTTTGCCGCCATATCGATATCCCGAAAATGCTCGCTCCTCATTTCCCGTACCAACCGTTCCAAGCGATCCCTGCGTGTCCCGCGCCGCCTTCGTAATGATGTGGATCACCCCATTGACTGCGTTCGATCCCCACATCACCGATCCCGTCCCCCGCACCACCTCGATGCGGTCTATATCCTCGAGCAGCAGGTCCTGCGAATCCCAATAAACGCCAGAAAAGAGACGATTGTATACTGGACGCCCATCGATCATCACCTGCATCTTGTTGGCGAACTGGCGCGTGCCGCCTCGCGAGGAGATTGCCCAGTTATTGCCATTGATCCGGGCCACCATCAATCCAGGAACAATGCGCAATATGTCGGGAATGTTCATTGCCCCACTACGCCGGATGTCTTCTTGCGTTATTACATATACAGCAGCCGGCGCTTTGGCCACCTGCTGCGCCTTACGTCCAACACTGGTGACCTGAAGCCCCAGAATCTCTTCAACGGATAGGTCTTCGGGCACATCCTTAGTTGGCGTAACCTGAGGCGTTTGAGCAAAAACGGCTCCAGCCGCAATCATTGCGGCCAAAAAAGTTCGAATAAGGCATCGCCAGTTGCCGTTGTGCGGGTATTCCACACAAAGCATATCGGTTGCCAAGCCAAGGGCTTGAACTTGGAATTTTAGGCAAAGCTACGAGACACTCTGGCATCCCTCTAAAGAACTGTGCTCAATTCTCGCCAGGCTCTTCCCTGCGACTCAGCCACCCCCGGATATACCAGCTCCCCCTGATAAGTATTCACACCCTCCGAGATCGGCTTCGAATCCTGGCACGCCTGCTGTAGCCCCTTATCCGCGATCTGCATCAAGTAAGGAATCGTGGCGTTCGTCAGCCCAAATGTCGACGTGTGCGGCACAGCGGCAGGCATGTTTGTCACACAATAGTGCAATACTCCATCGACATAAAAAATCGGATTCGTGTGTGTCGTCGGCCGACTCGTCTCAAAACAACCGCCCTGATCGATCGCCACATCCACCAGAACGCTGCCCTTTTTCATCGCACTAACCATATCCCGGCGCACGATCTTCGGCGCACTCGCACCAGGCACCAGCACCGCGCCAATCACCAGATCCGCCAGCCGCAATGCCTCTCTCACCGTGTATATATTCGAAGCAAGCGTAACCACCTGACTCGAATAAATATCGTCGATCTCGCGCAGCCGATTCAGATTCTTGTCAATGATCGTGACATGCGCACCCAGCCCAACGGCAATCTTCGCCGCATTGTGCCCCACAACACCGCCTCCGATGATCACTACATTCGCCGGTGCCACACCAGGAATGCCGCCCAGCAAAATGCCACGCCCTCCATTCGGCCCCTCCAGATACTGCGCCCCAATCTGCACGCCCATACGTCCCGCTACCTCACTCATCGGGGTCAGCAGGGGCAGGGAACCATCCGGTTCCCGGATCGTCTCGTATGCAATCGCATTCACCCGGCTCGCCAGCAATTGCTTCGTCAGCTCCGGTAGCGGGGCCAGATGCAGATAAGTGAACAGATTCAGCCCAGCTCGAAAGTAGCCCGTCTCGCTTGGCTGCGGCTCCTTTACCTTCACCACCATTTCAGCCTTCGACCAGACATCAGCCGCTCTCGGAAGCACTGCTGCGCCTGCTTCGACATATTCCTCGTCTGTGATCGAACTGCCCAGTCCGGCACCGCTCTCAACGTAAACGATGTGGCCATGTTCGACCAGTCCGGTTACGCCGCTTGGTACGAGCCCGACTCGGGTCTCGTTATCTTTGATTTCTTTGGGTACGCCAATGATCATGTGTACTGTTAGATTCCCTCTCTAACAGACTATCCAAACTCGTTAGAAGCGTACGTTCAAACCAATGCGGATCGCCCGTTTAGCGCCAGGAGAGATGTTGTTATTGCCATTCGCACTTGCGTAATAACGCGCGTCAAACAGGTTCTCAAGGTTGGCCTGCATCCGCAGTTTCTCCGTGAGACTGTAAAACACAGCCGCATCCACCCGCGTGAACGCCGGCAGTCGGACGCTGTTGTCGATTGCGGCAAACATATCGGCCTGATGGATCAAGCCGAGTCCGGCACCAAGCCGAGGCAGAATACGGTAGTGATTCCACAAAGAGAAGGTGTGTTCGGGCACCTGCGGCACTCTCGCTCCGGCCAGCCCGGAAGTGGTCGCACTGCGCAATACGGCATCCTGCCGCGCATAGCCTCCGGCAATCGTCCATATCTTCGACAGCTTGCCGTTAAACCCAAGCTCCAGCCCCTTGCTCCGCTGCGTCCCGGTCTGCACGATCAGCGCCGGGTTGTTTGGATCCACAGCACTCGTGTTCGTGCGATCCAGTAAATAGACTGCCGAACTCAGCGATAGTCCTCGTGCCAGATCCCACTTCGCCCCAATTTCGTAGTTGGTGAATTTCTCCGGTTTCAATGTCTGACTGCTCGCCGTGAGCGATGCAAACTGATCTCCCGCACTGGGCAGGAATGAAACGCTATAGTTCCCATACAGCGAGACCGAAGTGACCGGCTTGATGACAACCCCAGCCCGAGGCGACACCATGTTGTCTACCCGCCTCAGACGCCCATCGTTGCGATGATTTAGAAAATTCAGATCAAATCGATCCACACGCAAACCCGTCACGATCTGCACATAACGCGAGAGCTCCAGCTGATCTTGCACATAGGCTGCACTCACCGTATTGCGTACGGAATTATTCGCATCTGTCGCACTCTGGCGAAATTGGAATGGCGTAAAGATCGTCGGGTTCAGAAAGGGCACGTTCAGTGTGGTCGCGTTGTTGAAGTAGCCCGTGTTCCGGAAGTTATCCGTCGTCTGGCGTCCCAGTTCAGCGCCGATCAGCAGCGTGTGGCGCATCGACCCGGTCTTCAGGTTCCTCACCACATCTGTCTGGTTAAAGAGATTGTTTCGCTGCGTCGAATTGTCATACCCCGATAGGCTCACCAGGCTTTGGTCCCCATTCACCGCGCCCGGTAACACATTGCCGTAGAACTTGTCGTAAGCGCCAAACAGCGTTTGATTTCGCAAGTTCCAGCCGCCAAGCTGCTGCTCCACAATTGCCGACCCAAGATGCACGTCCGCATGTGCCCTGCTCTGGTCCGGGTTGCCGAAGAACACGCTCCGCTCCGCTGTGGAAGGTACTCCTCGATACGACGGAACACCCCGGTCCACCACACGGCCATCATGAAAGAACTCATAGCTCAGTCGCACTTTCGTGCTCTGGGTCGGGAGCAATGTCAGTGTCGGGCTCACGCCATATCTGCGAAGATTGCCATACTGCCTGAAGCTGTCTGAATCTTCAAACATGGAATTCAGCCGGAATGCTGCAATACGGTTGAGCGGCTGATCAAAGTCCGCCATCACACGCTTGTTGCCAAAAGATCCCCCTTGCAAAGTAAGCTCCCGAAACGGTGTAAAGCCTGCTTCCTTTGTCACCCGGTTCAACACACCACCGCCCCCACCGCGGCCAAACATCATTGCATTCGGCCCCTTCAGTGCCTCTACTCTTTCGAGATTGTAAAGGTCTCGATAATACTGCACATCGTCGCGCACGCCATTCACAAAAAAATCTGCTGTCGAAGCATTGCCGCGCAGGATCGGAGCATCGCGATGGCCTTCCCCTTGCGCCATGCCTATCCCAGGAATGTAGCGCACCACGTCTGCCATGCTCATCATTCCCTGATCGCGCATCTGTTCGAGGTTGATCACGCTGATGGATTGTGGAATGTTCAGCAATTCCGTCGCTGTCTTTGTTGCTGTCGTCGTCGCGCTTGTCCTGTACCCCGCCTTCTCGGTCACTGTAATCGTGTGTACAGGGCCTGTTACCGCCAGCGTGATTTCGATCATCTCTCCACCAATCTCCTGCAAACGGATCGTGCGAGTGCTTGCAATAAAACCATCCGCTTCAATCCGCAACTGGTAGCTCCCGGCCAGATATCCTGCGAGCGAAAACTCGAAATTCCCCAGATCATCCGTCTTGCTCGTCAAAGCTTCGCGGCCAGGGTTAGTCAAAGCCACTTGGGCTCCGCTAAGCCTGGCCCCTGTCTGATCTACCACTCTTCCGGAAAGTTTTGAGCTTGGTGTTTGGGCCGAAAGAAGGCCACAGCATATACAGAGAAAGATATTGTTGATGGCGATTTGCCAAAAAACAGTTATGGGAACCATGATTTATAAGCCTTTTATTAGAGTATATGGAAATGGTGCAAACCAATTGCAATAACATCATTCCAACACCAAAGACTCATTCCGTCAAGGACTAATTTAGTCCTATATCAAAAAAAGGCAAGTTTCCCCCAAAGCCTCTTCAAAAAAGTAAAAAAAAAGCGCTAGTTGCGTTGTGGTTCGTTGTTTGTAGCTTGGTCGGCGGCAACAACAGTTCCGCTTGCCCCGGGAACTGGCAGATTCAAGTTGTTGTCGTACTTGGGACCAAGTCCAAGCGCGATCAGGGTTTTGGAATCGATTTTACCGTCGACTTTCACCTTTTGGTCTGCTTCAAAGCGCTTCAGAGCTTCTATGCTCGCGGCATTCCAGGTTCCGGTAACTTCACTCTGCAGATATCCACGTTCGAGCAGTGCCTGTTGCACTTCACGAATGCGGCTCGATCCAGGGCTCACAGGAGCAACAGATTGCCTTGGCGCGGGCTTACGATACGGCGTACGCGCAGTTTGCGCAGACTTCCTCGCGGCAATCGTTCTTGCCGAAGAAACCTTCGTCGCCGTTCTAGCCTTGGGCGCAGGCTGCTTGGCTTGAGTTGCCACCGGCTTTGCAAGCAGGCCACAAGCTCCAACCAGACAAACTACGAGTGCGGTTACTGCCGGACGCGTCATCACCATGGAATCATACCAAAAATAATATATCGGGCGTAAGAGGTACGCCCGATAGTGTTTCAGTCAGGTTAAATTGATTTCTACTTGCCAGCTTCGACGATCGGCTTCCCTTTGAGCCGGTTGATCTGTTTCACCACGATAAAAATAGTGAACGCAATGATCAAAAATTCAATGCTGGTTTGAATGAAGTTGCCGTACGCAAGCACGGGAATGCCATCCTTTTGCGCCTCTGCCAAGCTCTTCACATCTTTGTCACTCAAATTGATAAACAGGTCCTTGAAGGCGACCTTTGCTGTGAGCAGGCTGATCGGCGGCATGATGATGTCGCTGACCAGTGAGGCTGTAATCTTTCCAAACGCTCCGCCTATGACGACACCTACCGCCAGGTCCATCACGTTGCCGGAGACGGCGAATGTCTTAAATTCATCCAACATTGACATAGGGCTATGTCCTTTCAGATGTGTTAGGGCTTGGGAGGCTTCGGCTTGTCCTTGTCGGACGGAGCTTCCACCACGTCGCCGAACTTGATGTCCGACTCTGCGCCAAAACGCTTGTAATCCTGATACTTTATCATCATTTTGATCGGAACGATACTGGAATCGAAAACGAGTGTATCGGTCGAGACAGTATAAGTCGGGAACCAGTACTTGCCGTCGATCTGTTCGCGATAGGTTTCAAACTTCGGATATTGCGATCCGGCATTGCGCTTCTTGCCCATCGGACGCCCATAAGTCTTGACGATCTGCAACTCCTGATCATCCACCCAGGCCGTTCCGGCAAAGTAGCGCTTGCCCGGCTCGTTGCGCTTCGGCTTGATCGCAAATACATAGCACGGAACTTCGTCTACCAGTTCGTGTCCAAGGTAGCGGACGTAGTAGGAATCCACTTCTTCAGCGGTAAGCACAAAGGGCAAGGTATCGCGCATGTCCTGCAAGTCTTCCGGTTCGAGAAGCAGGTTTTGCAGGGTTTGGGGCGGCGCGTAAACCAGGCGCTCGGTGCGCTTGCCATCGACAAAAACCCAGTCGCTGGTCGTCTCATACTTTCCGATCACCTTCTTGCGCGAAGGGTCCATCTCGTTCATCTTGGTGATCTGGCGGTAGATGTAATTCTGCCGTGCTCGCGAGAAATCACTCTCCTTCTGGGCGAATCGCTTGATGATTGTCTCGATCTCAGCCGGCGTCGGATCCTTCAGATTTACAGCGGCTCCGAGGGCAAGTCCCATCGACAAGAGCAGAACTAGAGTTTTCATTTTGTCTTTACCTCAACAGATGTTTGGCGATCACGACTCGTTGCATGTTACTGGTGCCTTCATAGATGCGGCCGATCTTTGCATCACGGTACAGCTTCTCTACAGGATATTCCTTTGAAAAGCCTACACCACCAAAAACTTCAATTGCCCGGCTGGCCACATTCTCGGCAATCGTCGAGGCGTAGTATTTCGCCATCGCCGCCTGCTGCACAAATTCTTGTCCAGCATCCCGTAGCCGTGCCGCGTTATAAACCAGCAACCGGGCCGCTTCAACCTCAACCGCACACTCAGCGAGCGTAAACTGCACACCCTGAAACTCCCCAATCGCTTTTCCAAACTGCTTCCGCTGCTTGGCATAAGCGACTGCATGATCCAGTGCACCTTGGGCCAGTCCCAGCATCTGCGCTCCTATCCCGATCCGGCCTTCATTCAGCGTCTCAATAGCGACCTTATACCCTTTCCCAATCTCACCAAGCACTGCACTCTGCCCCACTCGCACCCCGCTCAACACCACTTCACAAGTAGAAGAAGCCCGAATCCCCAGCTTGTCTTCCTTCTTTCCCACCTTCAGCCCTGCCGTCTCGCGATCTACCAGAAAGCAAGTAATCCCCTTATACCCAAGCGTCGCATCCACGCTGGCAAACACCAGAAACACACCCGCCTCAGCCGCATTCGTGATCCACAGCTTCTGGCCATCAATCACCCAATCACTCCCATCCTGTTTCGCACCTGCCACCAGGCCAAACGCATCGCTCCCCGCACCAGCTTCGCTCAATGCATAGCTGCCCACCATCTCCGTCGCCAGCTTCGGAAGATAACGCTGCTTCTGCTCCGCGCTTCCCCAGCGCCGGACCGCATTGTTCACAAGCGTGTTCTGCACATCCACACAAACACTCACCGCCGGGTCCACCGCCGCCAGTTCCTCAATCATCAACACACTCTGAAAAAACGATCCGCCCTGCCCACCGTATTCCTCAGGAATATCGATTCCCATAAAACCCTGCTCAAAGATCTTACGCAACAGCGCCGGATCTAGCTTGGCGTGCTCGTCCATCTGCCGCACCAGCGGCGCAATCTCAAGTTTCGAAAAGCGACGTACAACATCGCGAAACATCACTTCTTCTTCGCTGAGCTGTGTGAGTGCTTGCATCCTTGTCGCTATTCTGTCAGAAACTTTCCCTGTTCACATTTCGCTACTGTTCGCAATTGCAGCCACAGTCCCACAAGCGGACACTAACTGTCTTCTGCTTCCAGCTACAAAAAAGTACCTATCGCATTCAATCTAATGCAGTTGTTTGATTAGCCCTGGCTTGGCGAAGCGCGTGCATCTGCTAAAGTCAGGAATCATGGATATCAAGCGCGAAGGTATTGGACGAAAAAAACTCATCCGTCGTGTTGTCCTCGGAGTTGTCGCCGTCGCCGCACTGGCCGCAACAACCTTTGGCTTAAGCCGCCTCAAGCCCGCTGCTCCCAATGTCGAATCCGCCACCCTTTGGTTTGGCAGTGCCAAACGAGGTTCGATGCTACGCCAGGTTCGTGGCCTAGGCACTTTAGTCCCTCAGGAAATCCTCTTCGTCCCAGCCACCAGCGAAGGCCGTGTCGAAAAGCGCCTCATGCTCCCCGGTACAACCGTTTCAGCCGGCACCGTAATCGTCGAATTGTCCAACCAGGAATTGATGACCGCTTTGAGCGATGCGGAATGGGCCATCAAGGCTGCCCAGGCCGAAATGCTCGATCTCAAAGTTCGCTTGAATCGCGAAAAACTGGAGCAAAAATCAAAAACTGCTCAAGTGCAGAGCGAACAGGTACAGGCTCAGCTCAGCTATGATCGCGACTCGAAGCTTTTCAAAGAAGGTCTCACCGCCGACCTCACCGTCAAGCTCTCCAAGGCCAAAGCCGAAGAGCTCTCCCATCGTCTCGAAATCGAGCAGGAACGCCTCGCCTCAAACGACGACATGATCAGCGCCCAGGTAGAAGCCAAGCGCGTCAATATTGAAAAACTTCGGGCTGCCTACACACTCAAAAAGAAACAAGTCGCCGACCTTCGTGTCCGCGCCGGTGTGGACGGGGTCCTTCAGGATCTTCCCGTTCAAGTCGGTCAGCGCGTCACGATGGGCACCGTTCTCGCCAAAGTCAGCCAGCCCTGGCGCCTCAAAACCGAACTCAAAATTCCCGAAACGCAGATGAACGAGATCCGCATCGGCATGCCAGCCGACATCGACACCCGTAACGGAATCATTAAAGGACAAGTATCTAGAATAGATCCTGCTGCAGTGAACGGAACGGTAACGGTTGACGTACGTCTATTAGGAGAATTGCCGCAAGGCGCTCGTCCCGACCTGAGCGTCGACGGCACCATCGAAATTGAGAAGCTGACCGACGTGCTCTATGTCGAGCGACCCGTCATCGGTCAGGCCAATGCAACAGTGGGGCTGTTTCGGGTAAATCCGGATGGCAAAGAAGCCGAACGTGTACAGGTGAAATTTGGCCGCAGCTCGGTGAACACGATTGAAGTGGTAAGTGGCCTGAAATTGGGCGACAAGGTAGTGCTTTCCGACATGAGTCAATGGGATGCACACAACAGAGTAAGACTGAACTAGAGGAGCCAGAGAGAATGAGCGCAACACAGCAGGATCTTTTGACAATGGACGGCGTGACCAAGGTGTTTCTCACCGACGAGGTAGAGACCCACGCTCTCAGCGGCATCCACGTAAACATCAAAAAGGGCGAGTATGTTTCGATCTCCGGGCCCTCGGGCTGCGGCAAGTCCACTCTTCTCGCCATCCTCGGCCTGCTCGATTCTCCCTCCGGCGGTACTTATGTTTTGAATGGCCGCCCCGTCCAGAGCCTCAAGATGAGTGAGCGCGCACGCATCCGCAATCGCGAAATCGGCTTTATCTTTCAGGCCTTCAATCTCATTGGCGACCTCAATGTATATGAAAACGTCGAGCTACCTCTCACCTATCGCGGCATGTCGGGCACAGAACGCAAGAAGCGTGTGCACGATGCTCTCGAACGCGTCGGCATGGGCCATCGTGTCAAACACTATCCGTCACAACTCTCCGGTGGTCAGCAGCAGCGCGTCGCCGTAGCCCGCGCTCTCGCCGGCGACCCAGCCATTCTGCTTGCCGACGAACCCACCGGCAACCTCGATTCCGCCAACGGCGAAGCTGTCATGGAACTCATGCGTGAGCTCCATCGCGGTGGTGCCACCATTTGTATGGTCACCCACGATGCCCGCTACGCCAAATACGCCGATCGCACCATCAAGCTCTTTGACGGGCGCATCGTCGAAGAGTCCAGCGAGCAACTCCTAACCACTTCTGAGGCTGACAAATGAAACAGCAATTCGAGCGCTATTTCGAACTCTTGCCGCTTCTCGCCATCATCCTCATTCTCATCGCCAATGACCATCGGCAGGCGGCTCCCCAAATGGTTGAGTCTGAACGTTCTGGTTTTGAAGTGAATGCCCCGGCCATCGACGTCCAGATGCCGCGCCTGATCTTGCGTTAGTCCCTACAAAGATTCTGAGGAGCACTACCATGGGTCATCTCTATGACGACGTGAAAGTATCGCTGCGTCTGCTGATGAAAAGCAAAGGCTTTTCACTGGTCTCCATCCTGCTGCTCGCCTTCGGCATCGGCATGAACATGAGCATTTTCGCCATTGCGAACTGCGCCCTGTTCCGGCCCATGCAGGGCGTCAAAGATCCTGAAACACTCGCCCTGGTCGGTCGAACGCAAAACGGTCAAGGCTTCGATAACACCTCATGGGCAACCTATGCGGAACTCCGCAAAGGCAGCCATCTCTTTGCCGACCTTGCCGCTTACGATATGCGTCCATTCAGCCTTGCCGTCGATGGGCGCACGGAGCGTCTGATGGGCGGCCAGGTGAGTGAGAATTACTTCGAAACTCTTGGCGTCAAGCCTGCTCTTGGGCGGCTCTTCCGCCGCGACGAGGGCCAAAAGGCCAAAGAAGATACCGTCGCCATTTTGAGTTACTCCTATTGGCAAAGCCAGTTTGGCGGCGACCGCAGCCTGGTGGGAAAATCCGTCGTAGTCAACGGTCATCCCTTCACAATCATTGGCATTGCCGAAGCGGGTTTTCGTGGGCATGAAATCCGGCAGGGCGACATGTGGGTACTCCTGCCAACAACCGCTCTGTTCTCTGGCAGCGACGAGTTCATGCGCAGATATGACTATTCTCAAATCGTGATGGTGGGGCGTCTCCAACCGGGAGTCGACGTCAAGGCGAGCCAGCAGGAAATCAAGGCGATCTTTGGTGGTGTGCAAAGGCGTTTTCCTCGCGAACTCGAAAATCAGGGCATGCGTGTCACGCCCTATCATCCCCTTGGGCAAGCAGACATTCGCGAGGTCGCAATCCAGGTTTTCAGTGTCTTCGGTGTCCTGTGTTCCCTTGTGCTCTTAAGCGTATGCGCCAATCTCGGCGGAGTCGTTCTTGCTCGCGCTCTCGCTCGCCAGCGCGAGTTTGCCATCCGCCTCTCCCTCGGTGCGGGCCGTTGGCAGATTATTCGCCAGATGCTCGTCGAAGCTTCGTTGCTCACCTTCCCTGGTGCGGCGCTGGGAATGATGATCGCCATCTGGGTAGGCGACATTTTCCTGTCCTCCCTGCCGATCGACGGCTTCATGGTCTCGCTCAACCTCACCCCAGACTGGCGCGCACTGCTCATGCTCGCGGCCCTCTGCACCTTTTCGGTACTGAGCTTTGTTGCGCTTCCTGTCTGGCAGACCACTCGCCTTAACCTGCAGATTGTGCTCAAGGGCGGCGAAGGCTCAGTCGCTTCGCAAAGAAGCTGGGCGCGCGAAGGCCTGGTCTTTGTCCAGGTTTTCGTTTGTGTAATTCTTCTCAGTGGTGCGGCACTGCTCGGCAAGACCCTCTGGAATTTGAATCAGGTCGACCTTCGCATGTTGCCGGATCATCTGCTGAGTGTCGCTGTGCATCCAGGCTTGAATGGCTACAAAACAGTAGCCGCCAAAGACCTCTTCCGCCGCATTACGGAGCGCCTTGCAGCGATGCCAGGTGTAGTTTCTGCCACCTCCACGATGATGCTGCCCCTGAGTGGCGGCGGCATCGGGATTGGCGCGCTTCATGGAGGAAACATTGAGAAGAAAAACCCATTGTCGAGTGACGTCAGCATCGTTGGCCCACGATACTTGGAGACCCTGGGCATCCCCATTCTTCGTGGTCGCGATATCAAAGATTCCGACACTGCAAATTCTCAACAAGTCACTGTTCTCAATGAAACGATTGCCCGCAGGATCTTTGGCGATGCGGAGCCGGTAGGCCGCTCCATTTTTCTGATGGACGAAGGGAAATCGCGTCCACTCCTCGTCGTTGGCTTGGCAAGAGACTCGGCCTATCGTACGCTCGGCGAAGAAAAGCGTTCGATGTTTTTTGTTCCCGCGCAGCAACAGGACAGCTCGAGGCAAAATTTCCTGGTTCGGACCAAAGGCGAACCAATGGCTCTTCTCGAACCCGTCAAAAAGGCGATTGCTGAATTCGACCCCAACCTGCCGATTTACGACATCAGGACGATGCAGGCGCAACTCGATACCGCCGCCTGGCCTTGGCGGGCGATGAGCATCGTCGCAGTCATTGCTGGTAGCCTCGCTGCACTCATCGCAATCGTAGGCCTCTTCGGTCTCATCGCCTGGACTGTGACCCGCCGCATTCGCGAGATCGGCCTCACGATGGCACTCGGTGCCGACAACAAAGTGATCTTGCGCGAGACGGTCTGGCGCGGTGCTCGTTCTGCAATCTTCGCTGCTGTGATCGGCTTTGCCGTTTCGCTTCTGCTGGCGGGGCAGTTGAAGGAGTTCCTCTTCGGAATGAACCCCCGCGACCCGCTCCTTTTCCTGAGTCTGGCTCTTGGCTTTGCTCTTGTTGTCGCTGCCGCAATATTCGGGCCCGCCCGAAGAGCCTTGCGCATCAGCCCGCTTGAAGCGTTGCGTCACGAATAGGAAAAAAGCCGCCTGTGAGAGAAATCAAATTCGCCATCCGCCGACTCCTCAAGAGCCCACTGCAGTTGTCTGCCGGCATCCTCGCCTTCATGCTCGGCATCGGCATCAATACGGCCATGTTTTCTCTGGCCGATGCGCTGCTCTTTCATCCGCTCGAATTACCCGAGCTCCATCGGCTACTGATTTTCGACGCCACTTCGCGCGGCAAACAACTTGGAATTGATGACATCTCTCCCGCCGATTTTATCGACTATCAGTCTTCGCTGAAAAGCTTTTCGTCGCTCGCATTGTTGCGGCACTGGGATGC
This sequence comes from Acidobacteriota bacterium, assembly GCA_025354885.1. Taxonomy (GTDB): domain Bacteria; phylum Acidobacteriota; class Terriglobia; order Bryobacterales; family Bryobacteraceae; genus Bryobacter. The sequence goes on from JANXLY010000191.1 coordinate 21,147, forward strand.
CAACATCACCCGCGATGCCGAGCCAGAACAGTTGAGAGGCGCACGTGTCACCGCAAATTGGCTGGACACCCTCGGGGCAACAATCATCGAAGGCCGTGGCTTTCGCGCTGGAGAAGACCAGCCGGGCAACAACCGCGTCGTGGTCCTCTCACACGCTCTCTGGACCAGTCGCTACGCTGCCGATCCCAAACTCATTGGCCGAAACATCCTCCTCAACAATGAGGAGTTCCAAGTCGTCGGCATTGTGAAGCAGACTAGCCGTTTCCCGGGTTACATCCAGGTTTTTTCTCCTTACCCTCGCACTCCGGAATTCGAACAGCGGCGCAACGATTTTGAGTGGACGGCGATTGGCCATCTCAAGGATGGAGTAAGCCTCGCAGTTGCTCAAGCCGAGCTCAACTCGCTTCAGGCTGGAATTGTAGACCGATTCAAAAGCTCCCATGAAGGCCGTCAGATGCATCTTGTTCCTCTGGCCGAACGTGTCGCGGGCTCGAACGACATTGCCAGCCGCTACATGATGATGCTCATCTTTGCCGCCAGCTTTGCTTTACTCATCGCCTGTGCCAATGTCGCCAATCTTCAGTTGGCTCGTGTGTCGGGTCGAACGAGAGAATTCGCCATCCTCAGTGCCCTCGGGGCAGGCCGCTGTCCGATCGCCCGCCAGGTTCTGATCGAGAGCCTCATACTGTCTGGCTCGGGCGCTCTCTTTGGTGCGCTGCTCTCAGTCTGGTGTGTCGATTTCATCAAGAAGTTGCTGCCTGTAGAGATCTGGCAGTTCATCCCGATGTGGCCCTACGTCCATGTCAACGCCAATGCTGTCGCGATTACCTCCCTGATGGCTTTGGCGAGTGGTCTGATCGCGGGTGTTGCCCCGGCTTTCCAGTCTTCAAAAGCCGACGCCCAGCAGAGTCTGCGTGAAGGTGGAAGATCTATGTCGTCCGGCACAGGCCGCCAATGGTTCCGTGCTGCACTCGTTGCCTTTCAGATGACTCTTGCCCTCGTCCTTCTTATTGGTGCAGGCCTCATGGTGCGCGGCGCACACGCCTCGATTTCGCAGTTTGCCAACAAACAGCCGGAGCAAGTCGCGACGATGCAAGTCATACTGCCAGCCAGGAAGTACGACACACAAGAGAAGCGCCTCGAATTCAGCCGCCGTATCCAGCAGGAACTCAGCCGACTCCCAGGCGCTCAATCCTTCGCGCTTGCCAATTACATACCTCTATCCGATAACGGTACTTCCACTTACTTCTATCTGGAAGGCCAGCCCGAGCCGCCCATTGCCTTGCGCAACACCGCCATCAATCAACTCGTAAGCCCAGGCTACTTTTCATTGATGAGAATCCCTTTGCGCAGTGGTCGTCTGCTGAACGATCAGGACAGCGAAGAGCGGGAATCTGTCTGCCTCATAGACGACATTCTGCTTGCTTCGAGCTTCGCCGGGCAAGATCCACTCGGCCGCCGCATCGTGCCCACCTCCGGTCCCGTGAAGACTCCCTGCCGCATCGTTGGAGTGGTTGGTTCCGAAAAGCATTTCGCCTGGGAGAATGGCGCAAGGCAAACCCTCTACCGTCCTGTCTCCCAGATCGGTCAGGCCTCCGTTTCAATTCTGGTCCGCGCCAGTGGCCCTGTAAAGCCCATGCTGGCCGCCATCAAACAGGCCGTCTTCGCTGTAGATCCTGACCAGCCCGTTCGCCAGGCCTTTCACTACCAGGAACTGATCGACAACACTCTTGCTGGTCTCAAAATGATCGCAATCTTGATGTCCGGCATCGGCATCGTTGCGCTCGTCCTCGCCTGCCTCGGCATCTACAGCGTCATGTCCTACACCGTCTCTGAGCGAACCAGCGAAATTGGCATGCGCATCGCCATGGGTGCTCAACCATCAGATGTCTTCCAGCTGCTCGGTAAACAGGCCCTGATTATGTGTGGCGCTGGCATGGCGCTTGGCCTCACCATCGGTTACGCAATGGCCCAGATCTTCAGCGGCCTGCTCTTTGGTGTGAGTCCAAACGATTTCTGGAGCCTCTCGAGCGTCTCCATTTTGCTTGCCCTCGTCGCCGGCCTCGCTCTTTATATTCCTGCCCGCCGTGCAATTCAAATGGACCCCGCAACCGCATTGCGGCATGATTGATAAGAATGATTGAACTCCGCAATATCGAAAAGTTCTACCAGCAAGGCCCTTCCAAAAGCTTTGTTCTTCGACGCGTCGACGCCACGATCAAAGAAGGGGAATTCGTCTCCATCATGGGGCCGAGCGGTGCCGGCAAGAGCACCCTCCTTTATGTAATCGGCATGCACGACAGCGACTGGACCGGGGAATACTTCCTCATGGGCCAGCCCGTCCACAAGATGAACCGCAAAGAACGCAACGAAGTCTACAAACAAAACTTCGGCTTTGTGTTTCAGAGCTACCATCTGCTCGATAGCCTCACCGTCGCAGAAAACATCGAGATGCCACTCACCTATCGCAACATCAAAAAGAGCGAGCGCGAGGCAATCGTCGCCGATGTCCTTGACCGTTTTCAGATGGTCGGAAAGAAAGATCTTTTCCCGAATCAGCTCTCCGGTGGCCAGCAACAGTTGGTGGGCATCGCCCGTGCCATGGTCGCAAGTCCCAAGGTGATTCTAGCCGACGAACCCACCGGCAACCTCCACACCAGCCAGGGCAAAGAAATCATGGAGATGTTCAAGAAATTGAACGACGCCGGCACCACCATCATCCAGGTCACCCACTCCGACGCCAACGCCGCCTACGGCAACCGTGTCATTGAGCTTCGTGATGGATGGATCGAGAAGTGAAGTCAAGGATCCTCATCTCCGACGACCAGGTCGATGTACTCGAAGCGATCCGCCTTCTCCTCAAGCCCGAAGGCTACGACATCGAAACCGTATCGAGTCCCGAAGCTGCCATCCGTGCCCTCGAAAAGCGCGAATACGACGTCCTGCTCATAGATCTCAACTACACCCGCGACACGACTTCCGGCCAGGAGGGTCTGGACCTTCTAAACAAAGTACAAGAGCTCGACCCGATGCTTCCCGTAGTCGTCATGACTGCCTGGGGCAGCGTCAAACTTGCCGTCGAAGCCATGCGCCGCGGTGCTCGCGACTTCCTCACCAAACCCTGGGAAAACGAACGTCTCGCTTCCATCATCCGCACCCAGCTCGACTTAAGCCACGCCCTCAAGCGCCAGCAGCGCCTCGAAGCCGAAAACATGCTCCTGCGCGACGAATCGGGCCCGGTGATGATCGCCAAATCTGCCTCCATGCAGCCAGTCATCGAACTCATTGCCAGGGTCGGCCCCTCAGACGCCAACGTGCTCGTTACCGGTGAGCCCGGCGTAGGCAAAGAAGTTGTAGCCCGCAAACTCCACGCCATTTCGACCCGTGCTAACAAAGCAATGGTCAGCGTCAACGCCGGTGGCCTTGCCGAAGGCGTCTTTGAAAGCGAACTCTTCGGACATGTCAAAGGCGCCTTCACCGATGCCAAAACCGACCGTGTTGGCCGCTTCGAGCTCGCCGATGGCGGCACGCTTTTTCTCGATGAAATAGCCAATGTTTCAATGAATTTGCAGACAAAACTTCTGCGAGTTCTTGAGACCGGTGAGATGGAACGTGTTGGCTCTTCACGCACCAGAAAGGTCGATGTACGTGTGGTCAGCGCAACCAATGCCGATCTCCACCGCGAAGTCGAAGAAAGCCGTTTCCGCCAGGATCTGCTCTTTCGCTTGAACACAATCGAGATCCATATCCCACCCTTGCGCGAGCGCCGCGAAGACACTCTTGCCCTTGCCAGCTTCTTCCTCGACAAACACGCCCAACGCTATCGCAAAGCACTCTCAGGCTTTGACCCGGGTGCCGTGCAGGCGATGCTCGAACACCGCTGGCCTGGCAATGTTCGAGAGCTAAACCATGTAGTCGAGCGAGCCGTATTGATGTCTGCAGGCACTCAGATCCGCGCCAATGATCTCGCTTTGCGCCCAGGCACCGGCACACCACAAAAACTCGAAGACATGAGTCTTGAAGAGGTCGAAGCCCACCTTATCAAAAAAGCGCTCGACCGCTTTGGCGGCAATGTCAGCGCCGCCGCTACCGCGCTTGGCCTGAGCCGAAGTGCCCTCTACCGCCGTCTCCAGCGATACAATCTCCATCGATACACTACATGAAATTTGCTCATGAGCGGCGCATTCAGTTCGCTGCCCTGGCCGCCGGCCTGCCTGCAGTTGTGACCTCAATGTGGATCCTCTGGACCGGCGACTATTCCTCCAAAGTCCAGTGGACCCTCACCTCGCTGATCATGATCTGCTGGCTCGCTTTCGCCAACTCCGTCCGCGAAATGGTAGCTTCCCCGATGCGCACCGTCGCCAACCTTCTCGAAGCAATTCGCGAAGGCGACTATTCCATTCGCGGCCGCACTTCTTCTGTCGATGACGCGCTCGGAGAAGTGCTGGGGCAGGTTAACGCCATGGGGGCAACACTCCAGCAACAGCGCCTCGGAGCACTCGAAGCAACTGCTCTGCTGCGTAAAGTGATGGAAGAGATCAGTGTTGCCATCTTTGCTTTTGATGCCGACAACAAACTGCGCCTGGTCAATCGCGGTGGTGAAGCGCTGCTCGGCCGCCCGATGGAACGACTGCTCGGCGAAACGGCCGAAGCTCTCGGCCTCGAAGATTGCCTGCGCGGTGACTTGCGCACCCTGACTCGCAGCTTTCCCGGTGGTAGTGGCCGCTGGGGTGTCGGCTGCAGCACCTTTCGTGAGGGCGGAGTGCCCCACCAGTTGCTTGTCTTGACGGATCTCACACGACCGCTCCGGGAAGAAGAGCTGCAAGCCTGGCAGCGCATCGTTCGCGTTCTTGGCCATGAGCTCAACAACTCGCTGGCCCCGATCAAATCGATCGCCGGCAGCCTCGGCAACATCCTCGAACGAGATCCGCTCCCCGACGACTGGAAGGAGGACATGCAGCATGGCCTCAACATCATTGGCTCGCGCGCCGAGAGCCTCCAACGCTTCCTGAGTGCCTATACCCGACTCGCCAAGTTGCCCAGCCCTACACTCTCTCTCACCTCAGTCAGCCCGCTCATTCGACGTGCAGCCGCAATGGAACTGCGCATGAAGATCGAGATACTTGAAGGGCCCGAAATCACCATCGAAGCCGATTCCGATCAGCTCGAACAACTTCTCATCAATCTGATCAAGAACGCAGTGGAGGCTGCTCAATCCTCTAGCGCTGCTGTGCGCGTCGGTTGGGGACGCACTGCAGTGCTCGCTGGGCCAAGGCTCGAAATCTGGGTCGAAGATGAAGGCCCGGGCCTCGCCAATACGAATAACCTCTTCGTACCCTTCTTCACTACAAAGCCGGGTGGCAGCGGCATTGGCCTTGTGCTTTGCCGTCAGATTGCGGAAGCTCATGGCGGTACTCTAGAGTTGAAGAACAACAGTGGCAAGCCGGGTTGCACGGCCAGGCTGCTTCTTCCCATCGGAACTCATGATTTTCTGGCTGCTCCTTCTGGCCTTGCAGTATGACCCGAACTTGCACCCCAAGTTTGTCGAGGCTACCCGTCTGTTGCAACAGCAGAAATTCGTTGAAGCCGTAGCCCTCCTCGAACCTCTCACTCGTGACAAACCCCAAATCGGCGACTATTGGTTTGCTCTGGGCGTCGCGCAGGCAGCCAGTGGTAGCCTTGCTGCTTCTCTGGAACCGTTGCGCATGGCCTGTGCCTCTCAGCCGCGCCCGCCTCGCTCCTGCTACCAGTACGGCCGCATGTTGCAAATGTCGAATCGATTTGCAGAGTCCATCGTTGCCTTTCAGTCTGCTGGAAAAAACGGCGAAGACTCCTCACTCCTGACCGCCAAAGCGCAAAGCTACGAGGCCATGAATAATCTTCCAGAGGCTGATCAGGCCTATCGCGCTGCCTTGGCCGAAAGCGCTTTGCGCCCAAAGAATTCCGCTGACATCCAGTACCGCTATAGCGAGTTTCTGATTCGCCAGAAAAAGTTCGAGGCTTCACTCTGGCAGCTAAATCAGGTCTTACGCAAACAACCCTTCTTTGGTCAGGCCTGGCGTGAAAAGGGCCGAGTTTTGTTGCTGCTCGACCGCAATGCAGATGCCGCTGACGCGATCGAACAGGCGATTGCCCACGG
>JANXLY010000230.1 GCA_025354885.1 Acidobacteriota bacterium
GGAAGCAGAGATGCCCAAGAGCGAAGTGGACACGTTTGGGGGCAAGATACATGTGTTCTGGGATCCAAACGCGCAAGTTACAGCGTTGGGGCCACTGACCTTTTTTATTGAGTTTCTGAAGACGAGCGGACTTTGGGAGCAATGGGTATCGGATTGTCCGCTGGAGTACAAGAGCCGCAACTCGCCGAAGAAGGAAGAGATCTTGGCGACGGTGGTGCTGAGTGTACTAGCGGGACACAAACGCTATGCCCATATCACGGCGCTACGCGGGGATAGCGTAATGCCCAGGCTGCTGGGCGTGGAACAATTGCGCAGCGAGGATTCCGTGCGCCGGGCATTCACGCACGCCAACGAAGAGCAGTTGACCACATGGATGGATCTGCATCTGGACGCGAGCTTCGCGCCCTTGTTGGCCGAGCCTTGGATCCTCGACGTGGATGCGACCGTGAAGCCACTTTACGGGCATCAAGAAGAAGCCCGCGTGGGTTATAACCCAGCCAAGCCTGGACGACCGTCGCATGCTTATCAAGCAATGTTCATCGCTTCGCTACGGATGGTATTAAACGTTGATGTGACGGCCGGAGATCAAACAGCGCCTTGCTATGCGCGGGCGGGTTTATGGGGTTGGCTGGATGCGCGGGAACGGGAGCAGTGGCCGCGCTTGTTGCGTGGCGACCTGGCTTGGGGTTCGGAAGCGACGATGGTGGAGGCGGAGTCGCGTAAATTGGCGTATTTGTTTAAGTTGAGGCAGTCGCAGGGAGTGCGCGACAAGATTGCGAAGCTGGCTCAGCAAAAGGACTGGCGCAGTGCCGGGGACGGGTGGGAAGGGCTCGAAGGACACTTGCAGTAGGAAGGTTGGACCCGGGCGCGGCGCATTCTGGTGCTGCGTCGGCGGCTGCGGGAAAAGGTGGTAGTGGAGGAGAAAGATTCCGGCTCCGGCCAGTGCTGGCTGAGTGGCGTGGAGCCGGGCAAGGGCAAGGAGTTCTACGAATACGCGGTACTAGTGACCTCGCTCCAGAGCAAGGATTTTCTCATGATCTCGCAGTTGTACCGCGACCGGGCGGAGGCCGAGAATATCTTCGACGAATTGAAGAACCAATGGGGCTGGACGGGTTACACGACTCAGGATCTGAAACGCAGCCAATTGATGGCGCGCATCGTGGCGTTGGTCTTTAACTGGTGGAGCCTCTACTCGCGATTGGCTCTGCCGGACAAACACGCCGAGGCCACAACGTCCAGACCGCTGTTCTTACATGGGGTGGCGCGAAAGACTTCCCACGGCGGCCAGACCAAGCTCACCATCACGAGTAACCATGGCAAGGCCGAAGCAGTAATGCGCACTCTGGCCAACATCAGCGAGTTACTCAAGGGCTTTCGACAAGATGCGGAGCAGTTTGTCCAGCCCAAGCGATGGGCTCTGCTGTTAAGACTCATCTTCAAACGCTTCTACGAAAGAATGGGCCCTAAAGTCCGCCTTCCCGCTATCGCTTGAGACTTCAAACCGCCGTTTTTAGGTTGAAGCAGGTCACAACCTTGACAAGCTTTCGAAATCTGGAAACGCAAATCGTGCGGGTGAGAGAGGGGAAGCGGGTGGAGTCCTCCGGTGTTTTGAACTGGGCGGATGTGCCCGACTCTGCGACACCGCTCTATAACTTCACAGCGAATGTATCCGTGCCGGGGCCAAATATCCGGCTGGAGGATCTAAAATTCGGAACCAGGGTCCCATACAAAGCTGGGGAAAATCTTTATAATTCGAGGGAGGTGGGCGTGAGTTCCTCCTTTGATGTTAAGCCTGGCCAACAGGTTGTAGTAGGAAAGACGAATGCGACGGGCAAAGATGGTGCTTTGATCCTGGTGCTGTCGGCGAGGATCGTCGAGTAAGTTACTCGCGGAGCGAATCTGGCTTGCAGGATTTTGCACTTACCGGGTTACAACGGGCGATGCCTTGGACGAATTCGACGTGGTAGCCGGAGTCGGCGTGTTTCGAGAAGTAGTAATCGGTACTGACAATCTGGGCGCCGCTTGCAAGAGCGGCGTCTCTCTTTTGAGTGTCGTTCGCGCGGACGCTGGCCAGGCCGCCGTCGCTCATCGTGCGCACGAGATAGCCCTGTTTAACGAGTTCCGGGATGCGGGGAGAGAGGGCGTTGTTCTCTTTGACGAAGGCTGCATCGGGCGTGCCTGGGGTGGCGTTGGTGAAGATCACGCGGCCTTCGAGTGAAGGGTGGCCTTTGGTGTAGAGCGGCGTGACGCTTTCCTGATCGAAGAGGAACACGATCTTGCCTCTTGCAGTTTCAAGACTGGGCCAACCTTTGCTGAGGACGACTGCTTCGAGCGATTTAGCTGTGCCACGGACATCGTCGGGAGTGAGCATTTGTTGCGGGTTGAACACGCTGCGGATCTCTGCATCGAGGAGGTCTAGAGTGTCGCCACTGATCGGCTCGGGAGTGACCATGAATTCCGGGCGCGGATTGCCGGTTTTGGTTTCAATCAGCACGTAGATGGGCAAGTGTCGCGGGTGGGCCTTGGACCATGAGCGCAATTCGGAGAGACAGGCAATGAAAGGCTGGCAGGTGCTGCGGAAGTCGAGATCCTGAACGTGAATCACCTTGAAGCCGGGCTTCAGCATCAGGCCGTTGGGGTCGAAGGGAGGATCGGGGACTGCTGTTTTTGGCTTTGCAAAAAGGCCGCCTTTAGTGTCGCTAAAGATATCGAGTTCCAGCTTGCGCACACCCATGTTGAGTTGTTCGGTGATGGAAGGATGAGAGTAATCGAGCGAGTCGGCGAGCTTTGGATTGGCCTTTTTCAAATTGGCCATTTCTACGGGCGCAAGGCCCGCGTGGTAGCTGTTGTGGCTGCCGATGATCTGGACTTCCGTCATTCGTTGCGAGAAGGCGGAAGTGGTGAACCAGGCAAAAGCGATGAGTTGAAACTTCACGACTTTAGCTTAGCGAGGCTTGGTTGCAGAATGATGTCAGGCCTTGGCGAGTTCCTGCCAAACCTGACGCGCGGTGATTTGCACTTTGCGGTTGGGGCTCTTGAGCTTTGGATAGATGGCAGTGGCGGCTTCGGCGTTGGAGATCTTGCCGAGGCCAACGATGGCGGCGCATTGCCAGTGTTCTTCCGGGCGGTCGAGGAATTGTTTGTAGATATTCACCGCTTCCACCGCGTTGCCGCTTGCGGCTTGTGAATCGGCATAGCGGAGTTGTGCGTCGAGCACGTCGGTCTTCTGCCATTCGTTCCAGGTATCGAGACTTGGAAAGCGGTGGTTGACTTGTTTGCCGATGCGTCCGAAGGCGCGCGAAGCGGCCCAGGCGATATCCGGATTTGTACTCTTCATCGCTTCGAGGCAGAGCGGTAGAGCGTCTGCGGATTTGCGATGACCGAGAGCGGCGAGGATACGGGGCTTGAAGTCGTTCGCGGCATCGGCATAGCCAGCGATGAGAGCCTTTTCGGCGGCTGCGCCGGGAATTCGTTCGAGGCAATAGACGACTTCTTCGCGGAGTTCTGGCGAGCGGAGATTGTGAGCGATCAGAGGTGCGTGAAAATCGTCTGCAATCAGCGAGAGCAGTCTAAATGTGAGCGGCTTGGGCCTGAGGAGCAGAGCCTTGACGAGGGGAGCGCGACGTGGATCTTTGGGGTCCTGTCCAGCGGAATGGACCATCGTCGTGAGGGCCTCTGCCGCAGCTTTGGCAACCCCTGGCTTGGGGGATTCGGCCAAACCCAGAAGTGGTGCGACGACATTTGAATCTTGCGCAGCAGCGCCGCGCCAGGCATTGAATCGCGCTTCGATGTCATCGCCGGCAATTGCTTTGAGGAATTCGGATTGGTCTTGCATGGGGGCTCCTTTACAGACTCCAGGGGCCGCGTCCGGGGCGGCTGAGCATGCGGTTGGCTTCGTCGTCGTTCACAACACGTTCGGTCTTCCAATCCCATTCGAGCTTGCGGCGGAGCTGGAAAGCGACATTGCCGAGAACACAAAGGCTGGCGACGCGATGACCTGCTTCCATGTGCATGATGGGCTTTTGGCGAGTGCGAATGCAGTCTTCGAAATTCTCCATATGGCCGGGGCTTTGGAAGACTTTTACGCCATCGATTGAAGCTTTGTAGTCCTTGGCTTTTTGTTCCGTGCTGGTTCCCTGCCCGTCACCGAGGGTGACAGTGAGCTTGCCCTTGTCGCCGTGGTAGACGGCACCGTAACGGGCGTCGAGTTCCTTCGATGTCTCACCGGGCTGGGCCCAGACGAGGGTCCAGTCGGGGTCTTTGAATTCGTAAGTCACCTGCATGGTGACGGCGGAATCGTACATGCCGTCTCGAGGTGGATCGCCGCTTGCATCAATGGAAACAGGGCCCTTGGCATCGCATTCCATGATCCAGTTGGCGATCGACATTACATGCGCGCCCCGATCACGAATTTGACCGCCACCGAAGTCGATTAGCCAGCGGAACTGACCATGCGTGTGCTTCTTGTTGTAGGGCATGGAGCGGGCTGGACCGAGCCAAAGTTCGTAGTCGATCTCGGGCGGGGCTGGCTCGTCGGGAGTCCAGTCGCCATCAGGACTGGCGTAGTGCCAGCAGAGGACTTTGCTGATCTTGCCAAGCTGGCCATTGCGGATGTAGTTTTTGGCGTGGAAGGATGCCATTTGTGAGCGTCCCTGCGAACCGATCTGAACCACACGGGCATAGCGTTCGGCGGCTGTGACCATGGCGCGGCCTTCTTCGATGGTGTTGCAGGCGGGCTTTTCGCAATAGACATCTTTGCCTGCCTGGCAAGCGAGGATGGTCATGAGCGCGTGCCAGTGGTCGGGAGATGCGATGACGACGGCGTCGACGTCTTTGTCGTCGAGCAGCTTTCGGAAATCTTTGTAGAGGCGCGGCTTGCCGCCGACGCGAGAAGCGGCGTCGTCGAGACGCTTGAGGTCGACATCGCAAAGGGCGAGCGAGCGCACGGGGCGCTGAGTTCGTGAACCATCGCCGCCGAGATTGCCCGCAGCAGGGCCGGGCTTGTCGAGGTTCACTTCGGGACGCAGAAAGCCGCGCCCACGGCCACCGATTCCGATATGGCCGAAGTTGATGATGTCGCTTGGTGGGGTTTGACCTTGCAGACTCAGACAGTGAGGGGGGACGATGTGAAAGAGAGTGGCCGCGGCACCGGTCGCAACAAAGTCGCGGCGGGTCTTGAGAAAGCGCTTGGGCATTTGACTGCGAGTATATTTGAAATTTCCGGCCGCTGTTAAGCTCAATGCAGGTAGAAGCCATGTGGACGAAAGTACAAACCGAACTTGAGACCGCGCTCGCGACGAAGTTTTTTTTAAGACTTTACTACGACAAAGCGTATACGGAGCTTCTGAAAGAGGCTGGCATCCGCCCGGCGCAGGATCTCGATTTTGCGAAGCTAAGTGCGGCGCAAAGCAGGGATTTGAAGAATGTGGCGAAGTTGCGGATGAGCTTGTTTATTGGGGATCTCAAGTCGAAGATGGCAGTAGAAGGCAGCACGCTGCAATATGTTGCATTGAAGAATCAGACCTTGTATCGCGCGGCAAATTCGGCAGGACCAGGCAGCCCCGGCGGGATTTGGTGGTTCACCGAGGATATCTGGAAGCAGTGCCAGCGTGAGGCAGGAGTTTCTGATTCAAAGCGCATCCACTGGCTGCATCAGCGACTGGCTGTTTGTTACGACTGGAGTAAGTGCGATCGAATTGTGAAGATCGAACTCACTGGGTTGAGCGAAGTGCCTGCCGTGCAGGCGATTGGATTGCCTAAGATGCGCTTTGATAGTCCACGCATGTTTGGTAACCCGCTGCCTGGGATTGTGCATCAAGCGACAATGCACGGCGGGCTTGGGGGAGGGCTGCAGCAGACGGTGTTGCCGTTCATTCCACGGCTTGAGATTCGATCGGTTTTGACCTTTGCGACGGACAAGCTGGGCAATCCTTACCGGTAGCGTCCGAGTCGGCCATCAAAGCGGCTGGCACCAAACCTATTCAATCGACGAACCGATTGGTTCGACCCCATAGGACAAGAATGGAGTTCCGGCGTAACTTGGATCTGCTGGTTTGGGTTCTCAAGATCGGAGCAGTCGTTGCCTCGATTCCAGCCGATTCAGCCGCATTCGTTGGTTCAGCCTGAATTGCAGAGGACGCTTTCCGGTAGTGAGTATTTGCTACCTTGGGTTGGAATATCATGGCGTGAGGGCGTCGCGCTCCGTTCACGGTCTCGATGAGCACGCCAGGCTATCCATCCGTGCAGTGTGCCCCGCACACAATCCGTTGTCTGATCGGCTAAGCTTAGCTGAGTTCCCTCTATGCAGCTTTCCGTCGGCGACAAGCTCGGCCCGTACGAAATCCTCGCTCCGATTGGCGCAGGTGGCATGGGAGAAGTGTACAAGGCGCACGACACGCGTCTGAATCGGATCGTTGCCATCAAGCAGTTGAAGGGCCAGCACACTTCACGATTTGCTCGGGAGGCTCAGGCGATCGCCGCTCTCAACCATCCCAACATTTGCCAGATCTACGACGTCGGTCCGAATTACCTGGTCATGGAGTATGTGGAGGGCTCGCCGTTATCTGGACCTCTGCGCGTTAAAGAAGCCGTGAAGTTGGCTCTGCAAATCGCCAGTGCAGTTGAGGAAGCGCATGGCAACGGCATTCTTCATCGCGATCTCAAGCCCGCAAACATCCTTGTAACTCATAAAGGTTCTGCCAAGCTGCTCGATTTTGGACTCGCCAAACTGTTGAAGTATTCTGATTCCGACACCACGCAGACCGTCGAAGGCACTCTTCTGGGGACCCCTGCGTACATGGCGCCAGAGCAGGCGGAAGGAAAGACGCTCGACGAACGTTCCGATATTTTCAGCTTCGGCGCAGTGCTGTACGAGATGCTTTCGGGGAAACGGGCCTTTGCTGGAAAGTCCACCGCCCAGGTACTGAGCGCCGTTCTACGCGATGACCCTACGCCTCTTCAGGCACCCGCCGAAGTTCAGCGCATCGTCAATAAATGTCTCGCAAAGCAGCCTCGGGAACGCTTTGCGAATATGGCTGAGCTTCGCGGCGCACTCGAACAAATCGACACCGTCAAGCCAGCTGACCTGCAGCCCTCCATTGCTGTGCTCTCGTTCGCCAACATGAGTTCAGAGAAGGAGCAGGAGTACTTCTCAGACGGCCTCGCCGAAGAGATCATCAACATGCTGGCCCACGTGCCGGGGCTCAAGGTGACCGCCAGAACCTCGGCTTTTTCGTTCAAGGGCAAGGACTTGAAAATCGCACAGATCGCCCAGGAATTGGGTGTCGAGCACGTCCTAGAAGGCAGTGTCCGAAAAGTAGGCAGTCGCGTCCGAATCACGGCCCAGTTGATCAAGGCAGCCGACGGATTCCACCTTTGGTCAGAACGCTATGACCGCGAATTGAATGATATCTTCGCAGTTCAGGACGAACTTTCCGCGGCCATTGTCGGGGCGCTACGGATCAAACTCTCCGCCCAGTCAGCTGCAACTCCACGCTACGAGCCCAAGTTTCCAGCCTATGAGGCGTACCTCAAGGCACGGGGTCACTGGTTTAAGGCAACTTCGGAGTCGCAGGCGCTGTTCAAGCAGTTCGTAGACCAGGCAATCGAGCTCGATCCGGAATTTGCACTGCCGCACATGCTATTGGGTGGTCACTATTCGATGCTCGCGCACCTCGGCATGAGGCCGGCACGCGAGGTCATCCCGCTGGCGCGAGCTGCAGAAGAAGAAGCGTTGCGCCTCGATCCCTGTTTACCTGAAGCCCACGCCCTGTTGGGGGTGTTCGCCGGCACATCTTCCTTTGACTGGAACGAAGCAGAACGACATTGGCGATTGGCAATGGCTCGCGAACCGGTTTCACGCGACGTTCGCTTCTGGTACGGGAACCATTACCTCTTGCCGATTGGCCGCCCCGTGGAGGCTGTAGAAGCGATGGCTTTGGGCCTTGAGGGTGATCGGCTAAACCCGATGTATCGCCACCATTGGGCGAGGGGCCTGCGACACATCGGCCGACTGAAGGACGCCGAATCGGAATTGCTGAAAGTGCTGGAATTCGACGAGAATTTTCCGCCTGCCCTCGATACGCTGGGTGCAATCTGCGCGCAGCAGGGGCGCTTTGCGGACGCGCTCGCGTTCACTGAGAGGGCGTCCGCATTGACGCCATGGTCGAATCCGATCCGCGGACAGCTTGCGGCTTTACTGGTTCGCACGGGAGACGCACGTCGTGCAGATTCGCTGATCGAAGCACTCCGGCCTGGAAAGGCATACGGAGCTCCGACCGGGATGGCGATTTTTCACGCACTGTGTGGGGAATTCGATCAGGCCGCAGACTGGGCCGCACGCTCCATCGAAGAGCAGTACCCGGAATTTGTGACGATACTGGGGCCTTTGCTGCGGCTCACTCCGCATTGGCAGGCACTGGCGAAAATGATGAATCTGCCGGGTTGAAGTCTGGCCGCTCGGTTTTTCAGTGCTTGCGATTCATTTTGCTCGCGTAGGACTGGGCTACAATTTTGCCACCTCGCACTACGAGCGTGTCTGTAGCAAATTCGTAAGAGTTGTCGGCAGTTTCTGCGGTCCACAGCATATAAGCGTATTCCCCTTCGATGGATTCGTGAAGCATGCTGTGCGAGGCTCCAGGTTTGGCAAACTCCGCAAGCATCGCTACAAACAAAGGCCTGATTTCATCGGTTCCCTTAAGCGGTCCCTTCGGCGTGAACAGGACGGCATCAGGTGCATAGTCAGACAGGATGCCCTCAAGGTCTCCCTCGCCAAAACTCTTCAGGTGGTGGTCCAGAACTTCTTTCGTCGAATGCATCTTTGGTCCTTTGAGGTGCTTCCTCATTTTAGCCATTGTTTTCAAGGCTGTCCACGCCGAGCCAACTTCAGATCACGCCAACTTTTGTTGACTTATTCTATGCCAAATGATTCTGAAAGTGTTGCAGTGGCTTTGAAAGTGACGCAGTGACTTATTGTGAAGATTAAACTCACTGGGTCGAGTGAGATTCCGGGGGTGCAGGCGATTGGATTGCCTGAGACGCGCTTTGATCCTGGAAACCGCAGTAGGGCGATGTGGCGTTCCGGAAGTCTTTGATTCCAAGGCGAAATTTTACCATTCCGCTGCTACCCAACGGGTGAGTGGCCTCGAAGAGCCAGGAGCCTTGATTCCGGGCCTCTGGACGTGTTTGGGCCATTGCAACTGCCGGAATTTGGGTTGATAGCCCGCGCATGTTTGGTAACCCGCTGCCCGGGATTGTGCATCAGGCAACAATGCACGGCGGGCTTGGGGGAGGGCTGCAACAGACGGTGTTGCCGTTCATTCCGCGTCTTGAGATTCGATCCGTTTTGACCTTTGCGACGGATAGTCTGGGCAACCCCCATCAGCATTGAGTTACTTTGCTAAACTGGACGGAAATGAAGCTTCGAGGCACCGGTTGGATTTTTGCGCTCCTGATTCTGTTCGCCCACCCCGCTCAAGGCCAGGGTTGAGTAGCTGCAAGGCAAGGCGCGCCCGTGCTTGGCGTGCTATGTGAAAGACCTCGCGATGGCAAGGCCCACGGGAAACAGAATTTCGAAGTGTCCTTCGGCTACCGTTATCTTCCCTCTTACCGACATTTCATAGGGACGGTGGAGCAGAAGCAGCGTGAGCTTTTGGGCACACAGATTCGCAATGATGTTCACATCTTTGATTTTTCACTTGGGTATCAGGTCAACAAGCGGCTCTCTGTTTTTACGACAATGCCGTTACTGAAACTCAGGCGAGACCAGCTGTATGTACCGACCGGAGTGTTCAACTTTAGGGCGCAGGGCGATGCCACTTTTGGCGGGCGCTACTGGATCTTCAAGCCTCCGACAGAATCGCGAAGCAATGTTGGGGTTGGACTCTCTGTAAAGGTGCCCACAGGGCGCTACAACTTGACCGCCCCAGCCAAGGATCGCAACGGAAATACGATTATCGCGACCGCCGATCAGTCCATACAGCCCGGCGATGGGCGCACAGGGTTTGTGCTGGATGTCAGCGCCTATACGCCCTCTTACTTTCGCAGCTTTTTGTATTTCCAGGGCACTTACCTATTCAACCCGGCAAATACAAACGGTGTATCTACATTTCGGACACGGCGTGGAGAAACAGTATTCTCAGTTACAGATCAATATCTGTACCGGGCAGGATTTACACGCCCGATACCGAAGCTTCGTGGCTGGGCCATGAGCTTTGGAGGACGCATTGAAGGTGTACCGGTTCGGGATGCTTTTGGCGGCAGCGATGGCTTTCGGAGGCCTGGCTATGCGATCTCCATCGATCCGGGCCTGATGTACGGGCACAGAAGCTGGACCTTTACGATCAATACTCCCGTTGCTGTGGAGCGAAACCGGAAGAGAAGCGTTTCAGATTATGCGAACGGGATTCACGGCGATGCAGCCTTTGCGGACTACTCACTCATCTTTGGTGTTTCGCGGCGCTTTTAGTTAGTGAATCGGGAGCACAGCATTATCTTCCGCAATTTCGATTGCGTTGACGAGTGCGAAGTTGGTGCGGGGCTCAAAGTCGAAGACGAGCTGCGAATCGAGGTTCGGCTCTAGGCCGTGGAAGGTTTCCATCAGCAGGCGTTCCTTCGAGTTGCGCTGGAGGATATCGAGCTTGGACAAGAGGGGTCGGAAGTTGCAGAACACATCAAAAATGCGGCTGCCCACACCTCCCAAGCCTGGGCTGTTTGGCCCCCACCAATACTCGACAAAATAGAGTCGTGCCTGATATTTTCCAGGAGGAACAGGTATTGAATAGCTGAATTTTCCGTATCGTTCGCCGCGGAAGAGGTCGGGATCTTTTGCCGAGAAGGCTCCGGTTGGACGCGTGATCTGAGTACCACCGCGAAAGTATCGATCCGGTTCCCAAACTTCGCCATAGGAGTCGCGATAGATTTGAGGCCTGCAGACGATTCGAATGGGACGAATGTGGCCTTTGACGCCAGGCCGTATGATAATTCCATTGACGAAAGCCTTGCCAATCTGACTGGGTTCAAAACGAATTCGAAGCTTCCCATCGGGGCCTGGACTGAGGTCTTTGAAACTTCTCGCAGTGGCGGTGCTTGGGTCATGGGCTTCTGAGAGTGCATCGTAGTTAGACAACTCCACCTTGCCATTGATGTGAACGAAAAATTGGCGCGAAGACTCTCCGCCGCCAAAGACATTGCCCTCGCCAAACACAGTTTCCGCAAAGAGGAGAGTCATCTCATAAACGCCAGGCTTGAGAGGAATCTCATATCTGAAATCACCTTCGCGCATACCGGCAAAGACATTGCTGTCGAAGCCGCGGGCGCGCACTTCGCTCTCAATTGCGATAGATTTTCCACCAACGAAATAATCGTCTCCCTGCCAGACTACGCCGTAACGGTCCGGGTATCGCCCTTTGGGTCGACCTGCCAGAATTCGGAGTTCCGTTCCAGGGCTGGTAGCACTGGGAGCATTGAGTTCCACCAAGCTGGCGGCAGTTGAAGAACTGCTCTTTTCGCCCTGCGGCTGTTGGGTAAGCGGAGGAGAGGCGGCGGCTGGCTTGGTCCACCACCAAAAACCTGCGATGGACACCACGGCTAAGGCGATTACTGCCAGCCAAACTGGCATTGCAGCATTGCGATGCTGCTTTACCCGAACCCATACCGAGTTGGGCTCGTGCGGAAGAGAGAGAGCGGCCGTCTGTGGGGTGTCAAGAAGAAGCCCCGGCTCGATTGCTACAGTTGCTACAGTTGCTACGGTGACGAATTCGGGGATGTAGGATTTCTCTGGAAGATTGATGCGGACTGCATTGGCCGCGCCCTTGGAGGCATAGTATTCCTTCAGTCGGCGACGCAGCCTGTGCATCTCCACACGGACAATGGAATCACGCTTCGGATCAAAGTCTTCTTTGCGATCCAAAGCCTCAATGGCAATCGTGTATTCTTTGACCAAATTTCCTTTGCCCTGAAAATATTGGTGACAAAGGTAGCTGAGAATTTTCTCGAGATTGGGACTGCGATGAAATTCGCCAGACGCAAGAAGGCTCTCCAGTGCCTGCCTTTCCATTATGAAAAGTGGCGGGTTGATGCTGGGCTCAGGATTCGAATTTGGGTCGCGCGGCGGCAAGGCCGGACGAGGAGAGATTCCCATGATTTTTACGTGGATCTTATCACGGCTGCAGATTGCAGTGCAAAAAATCTGTTAACACTAGGTTAACGCAGGCGAATCATGGTTAACGCAGGTATAAAAACAAACTCAAACAAAGGGCTGATTCAAGTGCCGGGTTCAGAAATGTTGTGATATTTGCCAATTTCTAAACCGGTGAGGCGCTGAACTTTGGTGGATGGTTTGGGCCATTGAATTTCAATCCAATCCAGATTCTTGCTTGATCCAAGGCCCAGGACTTCTCGAGGATCATGACTGGAGAGATAACTGCCCCCACTGTTTTTGAGGCGAGTGTAGCGTTTGCCATCGACCTGCCAGGAAATTTTGGCACCGATCGCGTCGCGATTGCAGGTCTTACCGATGAGCTTGAGCCCGATCCAGGAATTTTCTGGAGAAGCGTTGTTCTTGAGGAGGAGAGGCGCTTCGCCGTTATTGGCGACGAGTACATCGATGCGCCCATCATTGTTGTAGTCCCCAACGGCCAGCCCTCGCGAGGGAAACGATTTTTGAAAAACAGGGCCGGCAGTGGCGCTGATGTTCTTGAGGACACCTGCTGTGTTTTTGAAGAGGAGCAGCGGCTCTTTGTATTTGACCTGCTGGGAATACTGTTCGATCATGTCGTCCGGGTGCCCGTTGGAAAGAATGGCGTCGACCCAGCCGTCATTGTCGAAATCGAAAAATTTGAGGCCCCAACCCGAGAGGAGGCGGGTGGACTGGGCCACGGAATGTTTGTGTGCCGTATCGATAAAGGACTCGGCCTTGTTGTTCTGGTAGAGGGAGAACATTTCCTGATCGACATTGGCGACGAAGAGGTCCTGCCAGCCATCGTTGTTGATATCGAATGCGTCGACTCCCATTCCCGATCTGGGCTGACCACTGCCGCTGAAGGCAACCTCTGCGGCGAGGCCGATCTCTTCCCACTTGCCTTTGCCGCGATTCATGAACAGGAAGTTCTGGACGGTATCGTTGGCGACGAAGAGGTCCATATTGCCGTCGTTGTTTACGTCAGTGGCTACAACGCCGAGAGCCTTGCCGAGGCTGGTCTCAATGTCAGTGCCGTTGCTCACCAGCTTGAAGCTGCCATCGCCATTGTTGTGGAAGAGCATGCTGCTGGTGGGTTTGAAGACTCTGGGGACGCAATAGTATTTGCGGCCCATGGTGTTGTCGCCACATGAGAAGCGGTCTGTTGCGCTGTACTGGACAAAACTGCAAAGGAAGAGGTCGAGCTTGCCGTCGTTGTCGTAATCGAACCAGACAGCAGAGGTGGTCCAGCCTTTTGTGAGTTGAGGAATGGCGAGACCGGATTTGGCCGTGACGTCGGTGAAAGTTCCATTGCCGTTGTTCTTGAGCAGCGTAGGTGCGCCATAGGCAGTGATGAGAATATCGGGAAAGCCGTCATTGTTGAAGTCGGCAACGGCAACACCCTGACCGAAGGAATTTGAGACCGGGATGCCGGCCTGTCTGGTGACATCGGTAAAGGTGCCATCGCGATTGTTTTTGTAGAGAGCGTGCGAGAGGGGCTGTTTGGGGTTGAAGAAATCGGAGGGGCCGGTGTTGACGAGGAACAGATCCATCCAGCCATCATTGTCGTAGTCGAGAAAGGCGCAACCCGGCGGCATGGTCTCGGGTAGATAACGCTGTGCCGACATGCCGTTGGTGTGGACCCAGTGGATGCCGCTGCTTGCTGAGGGCACCTCTTCAAAAAGTGGCTTGGGGATCTTGTCTTCGGCGGCCTGGACTGAAGCAGCGCCCATCAGCGCAAGGAGATTTCTACGGGTCATGCGCATGTTAGTCCATCGTAACGAAGAAGGTCTGAAGAGCCCGCTGCTGGTCTTGCAGAGCGCGGACCCGCACTTCATAAAGCCCGGGCTTGAAGCCAGCCAGCGGAATGGTTGCGATATAGGGAATGCTGCCGTTGGCTTGTGGTTGAGGCAACTCCACTGGAAAGACGCCGAGGGATTTTTCTTCTGCAAGAAATTCGATGGTGGCTGTGGTTTTTACGCCAGATGCGGATGGATAGAGGGTAAAAAAGAAGCTCAAAGCGTTTTTGCCGCCTGCGGGGACATGGTCCTGAAGAGTGGGAACGACTCGCTGTTTGCCGACGATAAAGGGGTCTTCGGTATCGGGGGCGGCGGGAGCATCATCAAGGCGCCGAACCAGACTGATTCCGCTCATGGCAAGGCTGTTCGATGCTGATGCCGGAACAATCAGAGATGTCTTGCGAGCGGCGTATTTTTTGGCTTCGAGATCGGCGGCAGCTGATTCGATCGTGTAGCGGCCCGGAGGAAGAAATAAGGTACGCGCAAAGATGACGCGACCGCTACGAAAACCCTCCAGCTTTTCCTTCGGCTGGTTGACGGGGAGGTCTCTGCTGATCTTGCCCACGACTTGTCCCTGCGCATCTTTGACGAGAGCGAGAAACGAGACGTGCGTGCGATAGGAAGCTTCGTTATCGAGTGCGCGAAAGGTCATGTCTTTCATGGGCATCTCAAACACAATCGAAGACTGGTAGCCATCTTTGTTGGGGCGACCGAGAAGAACGGCAGCGCGAAAGTCGAGGCCGCGCGGAATTGGGGTGGCATTCAGCGCATTCAACAACGGCACTTCGTAGGGAAGCACATTTGCTCCTTTGAGTGAGGGCAATGCGTAGTAGCCGTTGCGAGACTGAATGGTCAGGTCGTTACGACTGAGCCTGGTTGAGATGGCCCGGAAACTGCCATCAAGGCTTGAGTTCTGCGTCCGGTAAATTACTTCGTAGTAGGAGCCAAGATCTTCTGTGAGCCGTTGGATTGGCTTGCGGAAATCGTTCATATTGGCGATGAGGAAGCCGCCGGTAGATTCTGCGAGTTCCTGCAAGTTGACTTGCGGATTGGCACGGATTGAATCCATTGCGCGGTCGAACTGATTGGCTTCTACACGTGTAACCGCAGTGTTCTCGACTGTTCGATACTGGCGCTGGCTCACGGCGAGACTGGCGTTGAGCAGCGCTGCTGCTGCGGCGCTATCCTCTGCTGTGGATAGGCCTCTTGCATCAATTGGATAGACGCTGACGTTGGCACGATTGGCACTGGAAATCATACTGTGGAACTGGCCGACGAGGCTGGTAGGCACTTGCAGACCTTCGGTGAAAAAGAGCACCGTCTTGCGACCGGGCAGGCGGGTCTGTTCTTTGACAATGCCCCATAGGCTGAAGATGGAAGAACGGCCCTGTTGTTCCTGCAGGCTGGTTTCGGCGAACTCAAGCATGTCGTTCATCATGCGGTTCATCGACTCCTGGGCCATGCCACCACCATCCACGCCGGAACCCCTGCTGCCGCCCGCTGCTGCTGCAGCAGCACCCTCGCTACCGTTGCTCGAATCGATTGCGAGCTTGATCGCAGAATTGACGTCGGAGTAATTTGTCATGGCGCTGGAGCCAGCTACTTTTTCGATCGCCAGTTTGAGCAGAGCCCGATCATTGGTGAAAGGCTGGACGATCTTGAGATGGAGATCACTGGCGAAGACGGCGATGTACACATTGGGTGCCAAGTCTGCTTTGATCAGATCATTAGCGGCCTGGCGGGCAAGACGCCGACTATCGAGAGCGAGGCGATCAAAGACCAGCGAAATCAACTGGACGCGCTTGGTAACATCGGCGGGGCCATTCTGATTGCCGCCTGTCTTTGCTTCAGCACCTGCGGTCAAGCTACCTTTGATCTCCTTGACCGAAGTCACTGTCTGAGGAGTGCCGTCTTCAAGAATGGTGAAATCCTGAGTGGTCAGACCGGGGACGAGCTTGCCCTTCTTGTCGCGGACAACGACATCGACAACCACCTCATTGGTACTGGTGCGGATGACGTCCTGCTGGGCACAAAGGGCGAGAGCGATCCAGATGGAAGTAAATCGATACAACTTCATTTCAAGCTCCGATGTTTAGAAAAACAGACTCAGCAGCGGCGGCGGCACCCTGCTTGATGATGACCTTCACTTCATAAGAACCGGGGGGCATGCCATCCATGGGTGAGCTGAGAACATAAGGAATGCGGCCCTGTGCGTCAGCTGCCGGAAGGGCGAGATTGGCGGTGCCGGCGACGACGCCATCCTTGAAATATTGAACGATGGCCTGGGGTGCATCGGTGGAAGCAGGATCTGGATAGACAGTAAAGAACAAAGCCATCTGCTGGCCCTTTACCGCTTTGAGATTGGTATCGAGAGTGGGAGTGATGCGACCGCCCTGGAACTGGAAAGGGTCTTCGGGAGTGAGATCTTTTGCGGCGGGCTGGTAGCGGCGAACCAGCGTTACGCTGCTCAGTGCGAGGGCTGAGGCACCGGCGGATGCAAGGAAAGATGTCTTGCGGGCTCCAACTTTACCGGAGAGTTGATCGATGACGGCAGTCTCGACAATGTAACGTCCGGGCGGAACGGAGAAGCGTTCGCGGAAGTTGAAGTTGGAAGTTTTGAGAGCCTCCAGTTGATCGAGCTTGCCTTTGAGCGGAAGATCCCGCGTGAATTTTTCTACTACGTTGCCTTGCGGATCACGAACCTGCGTGACAAGGCTGATGTGCGCAGCATAGATAGCTTTGGTGGCGTCTTGCGCAAAGGCCAAAGCTGCGAAGGGAACTTCGACAGCAACAACAGCACTGATTTTGTCTTTGGAAGATTTGAGCTTCCAGGTGCCGGAGCGGAACTCGACGTCGCGCACGAGTGGGTTGGCGTTGAGTGCCTTCAGCAGGGGAATCTCGTAAGGAAGCAGGTTCTCCTGACCGGGAGGCATGGCAAGATATCCGTCGCGATCACGAACGCGATAGTCGCCCTGTTTGACTTTGAAAGAGGTCTTGCGGAAGGAGCCGTTGTAATCGGAAATCTTTGGGTCATAAGAAACTTCGTAATAGGTTTGGGTGTCGGAGATCAACTCGCGGAGCTGGCGCCTGGGATCGTTGGATTCAATCGCCATCACTCCACCGGTTGCGTCGGCGAGCACACGCATGACGCTCTGAACATTACCGCGAAGACCTTCGCTGGCATTAGCGAGACCATTGGTGCGATCCCCGCGTTCGGCGTTTTCCAAACCCGAAACGATACCAGCATTGTCGGTAGTTGCGTTGGCGACATTGGTGGTTTGTGCCGCAACGGTGATGCCGCGGCAATCGATGGGGTAGATCGAGACGCCGGCATCATTGGCGCGGGCGTGCATGGCTTCAAACAGAGGATCGAGATTGGTGGGCAATACGATGCCTGGAACAAGGTAAGGAATGGCCTTGCGTCCCGGAAAGGATTTCAGACCCACAACCATCGAATTGAGGAAGGTGATCGAACGCCGGGTGGATTCGCCGTCATCGATGACTGAACTCGAGAGCATGCTCAACTGCAAGCGCGCGAGAAGGCCCTGAAGAGCGGGGCTGGAATCGAGCTGGGCTGGAGCAACATCGGCATCCGTTAGAGCCTGACTATTGGCGGCGAGAGCTTCGAGTTTCGCTTTGACTTCTCTGTGCACTTCAGCAAAGCGTTGATTGCCGACGCCGCTGGTCGCGAGTTCGATCGCCTTGCGAAGGGCATCGCGATTGGTAGTAAAGGGCTGCAGAAGACTGTGCTGATTGGAGAAATTGAAGATGGCAAAAAGATGGCCTGGCTCTTTGTCTTCTTTGATCAGATCGAGTGCGATCTGCTTGGCAAGCCGGCGTTGTTCATTGCTCATTCCTTCAAGAACAACAGGAATCAGCCTGATTCTGCGGATCGGATCTGCGGGCTTGCGCTGGCCCCCTTCAACGAGATCGGCACCGTCATAGAGCCTCAGGGTTACATCCACACGATTGCCAGCATCGGTCATCTCGATCTGATCGGCGGACAGGGTCTTGACGGGCTGCCCTTTCTTGTCCTTGACGATGACGTTGTAGTGGAGTTCGGTGGATTGCGTCCAGGCAAATGGGCAGAGTAATGCCAGGAGCGAGCTAATTCGGATAAGTTTCATTTTTCCTCACGATGCGGATCATATGGTCGGTAAATTGGTGATGCGAGCCCGGAATTTCAAAGCGTGGCATGTGGCAGGAGGCGCAATTCGATTGGGCCTTGGGACAGGTTTTCTTTGCGCTGCTTGTGGCTGCATGGCAGGCGGTGCACTTGGTGTCGTAAGCAGCAATATTTTTTTCGAGTGGGGCGTGGACGTCGTGGCAACCCGAACAAGCAATGCGGCGGTCTACAGAGTCGTAACACTTGGAATTCGCGAGGCGGTAGGGTTGAAATCGTACATTGTGCAGGCCAAGGGGACCGCTGGTGGCGATGTCCGCCCAGGTGCGATGGCATCGCCCACAAGCTTCGCTTTGTTCCTCGGCTGACCAATTGGCAAGCTTAGGCATGGCGGCAGCTTTGACGTTGCCACTCTGAAAAGCTTCGAGATGTTTGCGGGCGCTTCCGTGGCAGTTCTCGCAGCCTACACCTGCTCTGAGGGCATTGAAATTGACAAGGCCCTTTTCGATGGAATTGGTGGTGTGGCAGGCGAAGCACGCTGTCACGTCTTTGGGGGTCATCTCCCGCCCAGCGGCCTCCACAATGTTTCGCGGTTCGCCTGGGGGAGCTCCCATTGTCAGGTCAAGACGACCGATTTCCTTGTAGAAACTGACGCGACTTTCATAGAGCTGGCCATTGTGTTCGAAAACATAGGTTTGGCCGGCAGCTCCCTGCCCGAAGGCGAATTTCAGGTCGAGGTCAAGTCTGGACTTGCCGTCTGTTACGGTGTAGACCGACTCTTTGCCGCGACGCTGAATTGAGTAGCTGTATTTGCCGAGTTGGAAGGCGAGCTTTGGATTCTTCTCGAGGATCTCTGCTTCTGCCACAGAGTAGAGAGCCCTGGCCATAGAGCTGCCGTGTTGGCCGACGTGGCCATAATACTTGTCCGTCTGTGCCTTGTGGCATGCAGCACAGGGAGCATCCTGATGGGCTGCCGAGAGGGTGAGCACGATTGGCAGTACAAACCAGAGCCTCATTTGCCCTGTTCCTCAAGCAGTTTTTTGAGACGCTGAAATTCGCTACGCTGTGCAGCGGCGTCTTCTTTGCGCCCAGCCTTGGCATATGCGGATGCCAGAGCGATTCGAACCTGTGGGCTGGTAGCTTCAAGCTTCATAGCTGCTTCCAGCTCCCGGATTCCTCGATCCAGATCGATGCCGCTTTCAGCCAACGCCCGTCCGAGCATTACATGACCGGTAAAGTTGACGGGCGCGAGGCGGACAGCCTCTTCGCCGTAGCGGATCGCCTTGTCTGGCTCTCCACGCTTTAGAAATTCAACCGCCAACAAGATGCGCGCAGCCAAATGATCGGGCTGTATTTCAATCTCTTTCTCCAACACGCCAATGCCTCGATCTGGATCTGTGCTTACCAGAAGACTGCCGTAGACGTAATGGATATTGGGCGAGGTGGGAAAGTCATTTACGATTTCAGCTAAGAGTCGGGCAGCCTCGGCAGTGCGGCGATTACCTGCAACGAGAACGGCGCGGCCTGTGCGATAAATGAGTTCTCTGTCATCCATTCGCAATTCGGAGGGAAAAATCGGCATCCGAAGCGCAGTGATGCCGGCAATCTCTATGATCTTGGGGTCGAGCGGCTCACGATTGGCGAAGAAGTTGAGGATGATGAGTGACTTTTCGAAGTTGCCAAGTTTGGTAAAGAGCAGAGCCGAATGGTAACTGGCAACATCAGTCAAAGGCTCCCCACTTGGAAGGCCGAGACGCTCTGCCTGGACCAGCGCCTTTAGCGAGAGATCGAAATCCTTGGTTTGGAACAAACAAAGGCCGAGAAATGCGAAACCGCTGGAGACGTCAGGAGCGAGTTTGACGAAGCGTTTCATCGAGTCGGTACATTCACGGGGCTGGTCTCGCTCATAGTGCATGACGCCGAGAAAATACCAGCCCTCGGCCCACTTGGGATGAGTCTTGAGACCCTGACGGAAAAGTGGAATGGCTTCTTCGAGCCGCCCGGCCAGACGTGCTTCAGTCGCTTTGGCCGCTATGGGCGGCTTGCCGGTCACGGCGGTTTGGGGGAGCGGCTTTCCAGCTTGCCCGTAGAGGGCAACAAGGGTGAAGAATGCGCATAGAATCAGCTTCACGGTAGGGCTTGCCCCTTGGGTTGCCTGGCTTGCGCTTCGGCATTCAAGCGTTGTACGATGGCACGTTCGCGATCACCGTCTTCCTTGCGTTTCAACCGGTAATAAACCGTGGCTAAGGATACGTGCGCTTCCGTAAAATTGTCCGCGTCCTTCACAATCCTTTCGAGTTCCACGAGTGCCATCTGAATCTTGTTTTGGGCCAGCATTGTAGCGGCAATCTGATAGCGGACCCCGATGTCGCCCGGGCGCATTCGCAGTGCCCGGCTGAAGCATGCGGTCGCCTGATCAAACAATTCATCCTGCTTGAGGATCACGCCCAACTGAAGGTTGGCGACGAAGTCATTGGGGTTTTGTTTGAGCTCGCGCTCAAAGGCCTTGGTAGCAGCGGTCGTATCGCCTGTGGCCATGAGCGCTTGCCCCAGGTTGCCGTTTAGGGATGGCAGGTCCGGATTCAATTCAGCAGCACGCTGAAAGTCTTTCAGCGCGTTGGGAAAGTCACCAACCGAAAACTTACTCGTACCAAGTAATAGAAGTGCTTCTGCACTTTCACCTCTACCGAGGATTCTGTTGAGAAATTTTTGGCCTTCTTCCACGCGCTTGTCGCGCAGGAGTGCCATACCTAAAACATAGGCCAACCCCAAATCTTCCGGCTTTGCTTCTGCGGGAGCCTCGAGCAGCTGGATTACTTTCTTGTTTTCACCCAGTTGGAGATAGGTGTCTGCGAGAAGCAAAGTAACTTGAGGCTGTTCTCCCACCAGTGCCCGCAAGGCAGAAAGTTCTCTAGCCGCGAGAGTCAGGTCACCGGTCTTGTAGTAGGCGAGTGCAAGATTGTAGGAAATGCCGGGATTGGTGGGAGCGGCTTTGAGTGCGATTTTGTATTCGGCAATGGCTTCGTCGAAAAGACCTTGCCTTGCGAGAGCGGCACCGAGGTTGGCACGGCTTTCAAAAGCATCCGGTTTCTTTTTGAGGTAAATGCGGTACTGCTGCACCGCCGTGTCCATGTCACCGGACTGATGGGCTTTGAGAGCCTTTTCGAGATCCGGATCGAGTTGCTGCGCCAGCATGACGCAGACGCCGATAAACAGGCCAAACCATCTAGTCATGCAATTTAATTCTATCTCCCCTCCAGACGCAAAAGAGGAGGCGATTTCACGCCTCCTCCTTGCACCTTAATTGTTACTCCGTGAGATCTTCCTAGAAGTAGAACTTCAAGGTCAACATCACGATGCGACGGCCCTGCTTTTCGGTTGCGGTTCCGAAAATCGGGTTGTTGATTTTGCCCGAAGCGGGGTCAAAGATCAAACGCGTATTTTGTCCATCGTTGCGGAACGAATAGAGCGGGTGATTCAGGAAGTTGAAAGCGTTAAAGCGGAACTGAATACGCTTGGACTCACTGAGTTGGATGTTCTTGAACAAGCCCAGATCGCTATTAAAGAAGGCTGGTCCGAAAACTTCCGGAAGTACAGAGCCGCCCGTTTGTCCCCGTTGCCTGGGGACTGCAAAGCAGCTGCCGTTAATGAACTGATGGTCTTTAAGTCCGCTGCGCGGATCGCAGGTCAGCACAGGAGTGACCAAAATGGATGGGGTGCCGAACACCGAATTCGAGCTGATCGACTGGCCATTGGCCAGTGTCGCGCCGTTGAAATTCGTGTTGAAGGTACCGGACGTATTGGCGGTGAGGTTCACGCCGCTTTGAACTTGCGTGATACCGCTGAACTGCCAACCGTTTACCAGGCCACGTGCAAGCCTGGGTGCCGATTTTTCGAGACCGGGCAATTCGAGCACATAGGCTGCATTGAAGACCTGGCGACGATCATTGGCTGTTGGCCCGTAGTTGTTGCGCAAATTGAATTCATCGTAGTTGCCCACGATTCCAAGGCTCTTGCCGTAGGAGTAATTCATATTCACGTTTTGACGGCCCTTCGTGCGGAGCCAGGTGATCTGCAGCGCATTGTAGTTTTGATACAAGGTGTGCTGGGCGATGGCAAGATCCTGATAGCCGCCATACTTGCGGGTGGAATCGATCTGATCCTGGCTGAGGTTTGATGGATCGGCAAACCGGAACAACGCTCCGGGAGGAACAGCATTGGGGTTGATGCCCCCTGTGATCGCTCCTGGACCGCTGCGGTTCAGCAAATTGGAGCTGCGATTGCCGACGTAGGCGACTTCGAGAATACTCGACATCGGCAAACGCTGGCTAAGAGTCAAGCTGTAGCTACGCGTAACGCCGCGCTTGTCGTCATTCGGGTTGACCCCGGCCGCAAGGGTCGGCAGGTCACCGGTGACGGTGGTGGCAGCAATGTCCTTGAAGGTTGTGTTATTGATGCCCGCACTGCGAACACCAGCCGAGACATCGAGACCAACGGTGAACTGGAAGTCCTGAAAGTAGAACTGGCCCCAGCCGCCGCGGAGAATCGTCTTGCCGGTTCCGAACACGTCATAAGCAAAACCGACGCGCGGAGCAGGATAGGCCAATTTGGTGCCAAAGCCGCTGTTGCGAACCGACTTGTTCGCACCGCTCCAGGCAAAGCCGTTGAAGTTTGCGCTGCCCTGACCCTGCTTGTAAAGGGCAGGATCAAATACTGCGAAGCCGAAACCTTCACGGTCATACCAGGCGCCGAGACGCGAAAGGCGAAGACCAAGGTTTAGCGTGAGGCGGCGGGTGACCTTCCAGTCGTCCTGGATAAAGCCTTCAAAAATATGACCGCCGATGTTATTCAACCGGTTGAATTTCTGTTCGCCGTAGTTCGCAATGTTACCGGTGAGCAGGTCCGCGTAGGCACTGCCCGTGGTATTGCCGCCCCAGTTGGCGAAGGCGGCGATGCCGTTGGTGTTGCCGTTGGCAGGCTGGTTGTTGATTACAAACTCATAGAATGCACCCACCTTGGTGGTATGCGTTCCCCAAACCTTCGTGATGTTATTCGAGAAGGAGGGCAGGTACTTGTCTGCAAAGAGGCCGCGGCTGCCGCCGACTTCAAAACCACCTGGATTGACAATGGAAGCGAATTCGCCGCCCCAACCGGTGATCGAAGGAATCTGCGAGACCTTGTTCTTGAAGAGACCTGGGAAGTTTACACCCAGCTTGGTGCGATCCACCAGGGCCGGATCTTCAAACACGTTCGGGAATTTGATGCTGGTAAAGCCGAAGATGAATTCGTTGGTCATCGTCGGGCTGAATACGTGTGTCAAGCCAACCGAAAGACTGTCTGAACGATTCTTTCCGACGATGGGAGTCGGATAGGGCACCTGTTGCGGATTGCGCCACCACAAACCAACTGGAAAGAGCTGACGCTCGTTCTGAAAGTTGTAGCGGACGAATAGCTTGGTGTTGTCGCTGATATTGAAGTCGATCTTGGTGTTCAACTGGCGGCTGTTCTGGCTGAAAACAGCCTGGCTTGCATAGTTGTAACCACCCGTTAGATTCGTATCTGCGTTGGGGTTGGGAAGAAGGTTCATCATTGCACGGCCAACGGGATCGATCTGGTTGACAGGGATGATGCCATTGGGGAAGCGGGCATCGTCGACGCGCTGTGCAGCACCGCCGGAGGCGGTGATGAAGGATCCGTTGACATTGCCTTCGATCTTGCGCAATTCAGCAGGGCTGAAGTTGCCGCCACGCATTCCGGCGGTTGGCACGGTAGCGCGAATCAGGCCAGTGTCGAGGGTCTGGAAGAAGTTCTCATAACCAACAAAGAAGAATACTTTGTCGCGGTTCTTGTTAAAGCTTGTCCAGGGAAGTTTTACCGGACCGCTGAAGGTGCCGCCGGGGAAGAAGTACTTGTTTTCGGGACGCTTGAGGCCGAAACGATTGTTCAGCCAGTCATTCGAGTTCATCGAATAATGCCGAGCAGAAAGATAGGCACTTCCGTGGTAGTCCTTACCGCCGGAACGACCGACTGTATTCACAACCGAAGGACCCTTTGAATTTTCTGCCGAGAAGTTTGAGGTCAGGACCTTAAACTCTTCGATGAATTCGGTGTTGGGATTGACCGGAGTTGCGCAATTGCAACCGGGATCCGAAACGTGGGCACCATCGGCAGTGATGTCAAGACTGCCCGTAGGAAGACCGTTGTTCGAAAAAGCACCATTAAAGGGGCTCTGGCTTCCGCCGTCGCCATTGCCATTGATGCCGACCGTTTCACCCGTGAAATTCGCGCGATTTTCGGTGCCTGTTCCAGCAATCGAAAAGCCCGGGAGGATCTTGATGAACTCGGCTGCATTGCGGCCAACGATCGAATAGTTTTCCATTTCCTTGCGAGTCAGCGTGGAGGATTTTTCGCCCGACACCGTCGGCACAGCATCCACCGCGCTTATGACGTCGACAGTGTCTGCCGTAGTGCCGACACGCAACGTTACGTTGAGGCTCTTGGTTTCTGCACCAGAGAAGGTGAAGTCGGTGGCCTTGTAGCCAGCGAAGCCATTTGCCTCAACCGTGAGTTCATAGGCCGGTCCGACTGGAATCGATCCGAAAGTGAAGTATCCGTCCTGGTTTGTAACCGTACGACGCACGCCACCGCTCTCGTTGTTTTTGAGAGCAACTTTGGCATTCGGGACGACTGCTTGCGAGGGATCGGACACGGTTCCGAGCAGGGTGCCAAAAACACTTTGGGCCAAGCTCGGTAAGGATGTCATCGCGGCAAGGATGAACATGGCCGCTAGATACCTTATAGATTTAATTTGCTTCATGAAGTTTCCTTTGCAACATGGGAATATCGTCTCCCACCAGATCTCTCTGGCTCAACAAAGCATATGCCAAGAAAACGTCACTCTCAAGTGAGTTGGGGTTATGGCTCTGTAAGAAAATCGTTAAAGCAAGAAATATTATGGATTACGCTTTGTTTTCAACGATGTGACAGATCTTGTTAACGGATAAGAGATGCACAGAGCCAAAAAGTTAACGAAGTGTAAATCCTTCATTTTGTTCATATTGCAGAGAACCGGAGACTTTTTAGAAATCCCAGATTTGGAACTAATCTTAGGAATGGGATTGTGCTCAGTGGATGCTAGGGCAGCGGGAGAAAACGCGAAACTTCGATTGCCTCGCGGTGGAATCTAGCAGTGCGAACTGCACCTTTGAAAAAGTCGACACGATTGATGCGAACACCGACTGAGGTCTTGCCAGCAGATTGCGGCGCAAGCTTGACAGCGGCGCTGAGTTCCAGTTTGTGGTTGACAAAGTGACGCATTTGCGAACTGTCATAAACGAAGGCCACGTGGTGCCACTGGTCGAGCGGGTGGAGCAGCTTGCGGTCCATCAGAGGCTGCTGACCGGTGCTCGAGGCAGCGAAAGAGTCGAGACACCACTGGTCGCCCATCAACCGCGTCTCGAGCAGCAGTCGATAGTTCGAACCAGACTCTTGAAGGTGAAAGAAGCGCTGCTCGGGGCGGCCACCAGATGCAGGGCGAAAAATCACTTCCCAGGTAAAAGCAGCGGCCCCGGCAAGCGGATGGACATCGAGAAAAATTGCGTCCTGTACTCCGTCGAATTCCACAGCTTTGCCACCACGAGTGTCGATGAGTTTGGGCCTGCCGAGAAGGGTAGTTGGATGACCGCCAATTCGATCCAGGCTGTCAAAATTCCAGATTTCCGGTGGGGGAGGATCTGCCTGGGTTAGCCAGGGCAGGAGGAAAAGTGAGCGACGGGGGATCAACGTGTGCAGCGGAGGATGTAGGCAGGGGGAAGATTGCGCCACTCCCAGGCCAGTCTTTCTACGTGACGAAAGCGTTTTTGTGCAAGACGCATGAAATGCCTGCCAGACGGCATGCACATGCCGACATGATAACCAAAGGTGACCATCTGTCCGCCAGGGTTCAAAAGGCTCAAAACCTCTTCGAGTCCGGCTTCCTGAAGAGCAATCGGGAACGAGGGCCAAGGCAAACCGCTGACAATGCAATCGGCACTATGCATGTCGTGGCGACTACAAATCTGTCTGAGGTTGACCACATTGCCGACTTCCACCTGCCGGCCAGGAAACTGCCGACGCCATTCTTCTGCAAAAGTGGGGTTCAATTCTACAGCGAGGAATCGAGCCTGCTGATCGAGGCGTGGAAGCAATGCCTTGGTAAGGGCGCCGGTGCCCGGACCCAATTCCACAACCGATTTGGCAGTCGAGAGAGGCACAGCAGCAGCCATTCTGTGGGCGAGATGCCGCGAACTTGGTGCCAGTGCTGCTGTATGAAACGGGTAACGCACGAACTCTCGGAGAAGCAGCATGTGCTCCCTCAGGGACTCGCGCGCGGCTTCAGGTTTCAGCATTATTGGAATCGTTCCTCCGGATAGCTTTCGCGTCCCACGTATAGATACAGCCAATGGCATCGTAGCAGGTCTCTGGACCGGAAGTCTGGTTGAAAAGCTTGTATCGACAAAGGAGAGAAGGAGAATTCGCATTCGCGAGCATCGGAGCCGCAAATCGAATCGATTCACTCTATC
Source organism: Acidobacteriota bacterium (assembly GCA_025354885.1). GTDB lineage: Bacteria > Acidobacteriota > Terriglobia > Bryobacterales > Bryobacteraceae > Bryobacter. Next base: position 26,659 of record JANXLY010000230.1, read on the forward strand.
GATTTGCTGCATCGTCAGGGACGTGGCAGAATCATGGAACAAGACCTATGGCCATACGCGTCGCAATTCATCATCGAACGGTTTACAACTATGATCGGCTCGTTACGCTTTCTCCACAGGTGGTGCGGCTTCGCCCGGCCCCGCACAGTCGAACCCCGATTCACAGCTACGCCCTGAAGATCCAGCCCACCAAACACTTCATCAACTGGCAGCAGGACCCGCAGGGAAACTATCTGGCCCGGCTCGTATTTCCTGAGCCAACCCGGCAGTTTGCAGTGGAAGTCAAGCTGGTAGCCGACATGAGCGTGATTAATCCGTTTGACTTCTTTCTTGAGCCGTATGCAGAACAGTTCCCTTTTCAGTACGAAGCGATGCTGGGGCGCGAGTTGCGGCCCTTTCTCGAAACACTGCCTGTTTCGCCACTCTTCAGTGATTTCCTCAAGACCATTGACCTGAACACGCAGCGGAGCTCGGATTTTCTTTTTGCGTTGAATGCGAAACTGCAGCGGCTGGTGCGCTATACGATTCGAATGGAACCTGGCGTACAGAGCCCAGAAGAGACGCTCACGATTGGGAGTGGATCGTGCCGTGACAGCGCCTGGATGCTGGTGCAGGCGCTACGGCAACTTGGCCTCGCGGCGCGCTTTGTATCGGGATATCTGGTGCAACTGAAGGCGGATGAGAAATCGCTCGATGGCCCCTCTGGAACTGAAGTAGACTTCACCGATCTGCATGCCTGGACGGAAGTCTATTTACCGGGGGCGGGCTGGGTTGGACTCGATCCGACTTCCGGGCTCTTTGCCGGAGAGGGCCATATTCCCTTGGCGGCAACACCAGAACCGGCATCGGCCGCACCCGTTGAAGGTCTGGTGAGCCCTTGCGAAGTTGAGTTTGAACACACGATGAGGGTGACGCGGATTCACGAAGATCCGCGCGTTACCAAGCCATATACGGATGAGCAGTGGGCGTGTATCGATGTACTCGGCGATCAGGTGGATCGGGATCTTGAGGCTGGAGATGTGCGGCTCACAATGGGCGGCGAGCCCACCTTTGTATCCATCGATGACATGGATGGAGAGGAATGGAATACTGCGGCGCTGGGTGAGGAAAAGGAACGGCGTGCGGGGCAGTTGATCCGGCGACTGCGCGACTCCGTGGCGCCAAACGGATTGCTCCACTATGGCCAGGGCAAATGGTATCCGGGCGAATCGCTTCCCCGTTGGGCATTCACCTGTTACTGGCGTAGCGATGGATCCCCGCTCTGGCGCAACGACAAATGGATTGCAAACCCGGAACAGGATTATAGCCATGGAACTACCGAGGCATTGCAGTTTGCCGAAGCGCTGGCAGAGCGACTAACCATCTCGCGTGACTTTGTCATTGCCGCTTATGAAGATCCTCTTGAGTATGTGCATAAGGAACGGCAGTTACCAGTCAATGTAGACCCGAAGGACAACAAACTCGCCGACCCGGAAGAGCGGGATCGATTTCGTCGCATCTTTGAGCGCGGCCTAGATCAACCTTCAGGCTTTGTGTTGCCGCTGCAGCGCGTGAAAGGCAAGGACGGCCCCACCTGGCAGAGTGCGCTGTGGATGCTGCGTGCCCGGCATTTGTTTCTCTTGCCGGGGGATTCGCCGGTTGGCTTCCGGCTGCCACTCAAGAGTCTGCCTCATGAATCAGAATCGGAAACTCGCCATATTTTTGAAATCGATCCCATGGCCCCGCGTGGCCCGCTTCCCTTCTCAGCACCACCCAACTTTGGAGGGCTTTGGGGCGCTGCAGTGCAGACTCCACAGCGTTCGATTCTTGCCCCGGCAACTGCAGCAGCAGGACGTCAATCCGTGCGCGAGCAGACCCTGCCGGCGGGCCCGGATCAGGTGGTACGCACTGCGCTTTCTGTCGAACCACGGCGCGGCAAGTTACACATCTTCATGCCTCCGGTTGAAAACGCGGAGGAGTATGTGGAATTGATCATGGCAGTAGAAGATACTGCCGCCAAGCTGAAAATGCCTGTCTTGATTGAAGGCTACACGCCGCCCTTCGACCATCGTTTGCGCCAGGTCAAGGTGACGCCCGACCCTGGTGTCATCGAAGTGAATACGAACCCGTCTGCAAGCTGGCGCAGCCTTGTCGCGGACACGACGCAAATTTATCAGTTGGCTCGCGAGTGCCGACTGGGTACAGAGAAGTTCATGATCGACGGGCGTCATACCGGCACCGGTGGCGGCAATCACATTGTGATGGGAGCATCTGCTCCTGTCGATAGCCCATTTCTGCGGCGGCCGGACTTATTACGCTCTCTTGTCTTGTTCTGGCTGAATCATCCTTCGCTGTCCTACCTTTTTTCAGGTACTTTTATTGGTCCAACCAGTCAGGCGCCGCGAGTGGATGAGACACGCCCTGATTCCGTCTATGAACTGGAAATTGCCTGCAATCTGATCGACCATCATGGCCTTGAAGACATCTATCTCCCCTGGCTCGTAGATCGCGTCTTCCGTAACTTGCTGGTGGATGTTACTGGCAATACACATCGCGCCGAGTTTTGCATCGACAAGCTGTATTCACCCGATGCATCGACAGGGCGTTTGGGATTGCTCGAGATGCGTGCCTTCGAGATGCCTCCGCATGCGCGCATGAGCCTGACACAGCAGTTACTGCTGCGCGCACTCGTCGCGGTGTTCTGGAAACAACCTTACAAGGAAGCGCCCATCCGTTGGGGTACGCGCCTACACGATCAGTTTCTACTGCCAAACTTCGTCGAAAGAGACTTCGCGGAAGTGATGCGCCATCTGAATCAGGCTGGCTACGCGTTTGATATTTCCTGGTTTGCTCCACATTTCGAGTTTCGTTTTCCGGTCTACGGCACGGTGCTCTATGACGGCATCGAGATTGAACTGCGCCAGGGAATCGAGCCCTGGTATGTGCTTGGAGAAGAGCCCGGCCCGGGTGGCACCAGCCGCTATGTGGATTCGTCTGTGGAGCGACTGCAAGTGCGTGTGCGCAATTTGACTGGCGAGCGCTTCGCGCTTACCTGCAATGGCCGCCCATTACCGCTACGACCAACAGGTACACATGGTGAATTCGTCTGTGGCGTCCGCTACCGCGCCTGGCAGCCACCGCGCTGCCTGCATCCTACAATTCCGGTTCACACGCCGCTGCACATCGACCTGATCGACAAGAACAGCAAGCTCTCGCTTGGCGGTTGCCTCTATCATGTGGGACATCCGGGTGGGCGCAGCTATGACGAAGCCCCTGTCAATGCGAACGAAGCGCAAGCGCGTCGCGATGCGCGGTTCTCGGCCTATAGCGGGACAACCGGCTTTGTGAGTATTCCAGACTTCGAATCGAATCCGGAATTTCCTTCTACGCTGGACCTGCGTCGCAAGCCCTAGTGCGTCTTCACTTCAAGACAACATCCCAGACTTTGGCCCGTCGTGCCCTGCCCTTCGGGCCTTCCACATAGAGCGTGACCACGTACTCGCCCGCCTTTTCGAATCGATGTCTCGGATTCTGTTCCGCTGATTTCGTGCCATCGCCAAAGTCCCACTGCCATTGCCTGATCTCGCCGTAGGAGCGGTCTTCGAAGGCGACTTCACGCCGCCCCATGTCCGTAACCTGAAACGACCAGTCTGCTTCGATCGGCTTGCGCAACGCAGGCTCGATCGGCATCAGACGGAACGCTACGAGATCAGATGCATTGGCGTACATCGTCGTCTTGTGCGACAGGTTCCAGAAGGCTCTATAGTGCTCCGCATTTTCATTGTCGTAGTCAAGAATCGCCCAACTCATCGCGATCAATTTGTTCTCGACCAGCTTGGATTCTACAGCTCGCGACGGTCCATCATAAGGAGCATAATCGAACGGGGTGATGAAAAACTCCAGCGTCAGTTTGCCGTTTTCGCCGTGCTTGAAGTTGTAGTTGTATGCCGCGTTCGCGTAGGGCAGTTCTTTGATCCACGGCTGGCAACCCCAAACCATCGTCCAATCCTTTCCATCGGCTGGGGTAAAGATGTGATAGTTCTGCGCGTGGACTCCGTGGAAGCTGAAGTGCGCTTCGTTCAGATCGAGCTTGTTCGGATGCATCTGCTTGATGAAGGGCCCACCGGACATGTCGCCGTCCACGACGAGCTCGAAGATGTCGTTGTGCAGATCAGTGCGCTTGAAATCCCAATAGTTGTCGTAAGCCTCATAGAGAAAGTAGAGGCGGTTGAGGCCCTTCACCCATCCCACCTTCACCTTCACATCGAGGTCTTTTTTGTCCGGTACCGTGTTGTTGACGGTGTCCTTGAGTTGATCGGACCCGATCGCATAAGACTCCGGTACAATCGCCCAGTCGTCCGACTTGCCATCGATGCGTGGAATCTTGTCGGCAGGGAATTGGAAGATCTTGAACTCTACGCCCGGACGTTCCAGAGCGCATAGCATCGCAGGAAACAGAAAGAGGCTGGCGAGTCGCATGGTGCAGACATCATATAACGCCTGTACCGTTTTGCATTTTTTAGCGTCGTCAGACCCTTACTTTGTCGTAGTCAAATCTCTCGTTGACCAAGTGGAACTTGGGCTCGCCATC
>JANXLY010000242.1 GCA_025354885.1 Acidobacteriota bacterium
CTCTACGGAACTGCCCCTCTACGGAACTGCCCCTCTACGGAACTGCCCCTCTACGGAACTGCCCCTCTACTGAGCCGCGACAACTATAAGGGAGCGTCCGCATTACCTGATACACCCAGATTTCAGCATTTTCCAACATCCTCCCGGACTAAAGTGTCACCCATCACCCCGGTCGTGAAACCTACCCAACGCAACCCTTCCTTCCTTCAATGCCTCTCATCTCTGTTCCTCGTCCGACCGGTGTGCGCCAGACCTCGTGTAGCTCGCCGCCTGCATCGAATTGAACGGATTGCATTGCGTTCGTCATGCGCCCGTCATCCAAAAACGCTACCCTGATGGCATGAAAAGCTTCACCCATTTTCTTTTGCTCTTTGCGCTGAGCACAACCTGCTTTGCGCAGTTCGACAGTGCCGAGGTGCTGGGTATCATCCGCGATGCCTCTGCCGCAGCCGTAGTTAAAGCCAATGTCACTTTGACTAATCAGGACACCGGTATTGCTGTCAAAACAGTAACCGCCGCAGATGGCAGCTTCACCTTTACAAACGTCAAGATTGGTACCTATCAGATCACTGTCGAAGCCCAGGGCTTCTCTCGCGCGGTCGCCAAGAATATCGCCGTCAGCGTCAATGCCCGGCAGCGCGTGGATCTCTCGCTGCAGGTCGGCGCTGTCTCCGAGTCTGTCGAAGTGAACGATGCCGCCACCCTCCTGCAGACCGATTCGAGTGATCGGGGACAAGTCATTCGCGCCACACAGATCGTCGAGATTCCGCTCAATGGCCGTGCCTACTCAGACCTGGCTTTGCTTTCTCCGGGCGTCCTCCGCACCCCTCTTGCCAACTCCGGAACCCCGCGCGAGGGCGCATTCTCCATCAACGGCTTGAGAAGTACTTACAATAACTACCTGATGGACGGCATTGATAACAACGCTTACGGTACGAGTAACCAGGGCTTTGCAAATCAGGTGGCGCAACCCGCACCAGACTCCATCGCTGAGTTCAAAGTAATCACCAATAACTACAGTGCCGAGTACGGCCGTTCCGGTGGCGGCACCATCGATGTGGCCATGAAGAGTGGCACCAACGCTTTCCACGGTACGGCCTACGAATTTCTTCGCAACACCGACTTAAACGCCATTGGTTACGTCTTCGGCGCACGCCCGGCCACCTTCAAGAAACCGGTTCTGCAGCAAAATCAGTTTGGCGCAACCATCGGGGGCCGCCTCATTCGCAATCGACTCTTCTTCTTTGGCGACTACGAAGGCTTTCGCCGCATCGACAAGACCTTGAATTTTTCGAGCCTTCCATCGCCAAATGACTTGCGGTTGACGCTTCCAGTGACGGTCGTGAATCCGCAGACTGGCGTTGTCTATCCGGGCGGCACGCCGATCCCCTCAACGGCCCTAACCTCATTTGCCCGTAAAGTACTGGCCGATTTGCCGACACCCAATACCGGCGGGGCCGCAACTCGATCAAATAACTACCAGCAGCTTACTCCCAATCGTAATTTCAATGATAAGTACGATGCCAAAATCGATGGCCAGATCAACCAGAATATGTCGGGCTTCGTGCGCTGGAGTCAGCGCAAGTCGAACATCTTTACCCAGCCCGATATCCCGGGTCCCTCCGGTGGCAACAGCAACGGCTTCACTCGCGTACTCAACCAGCAGTTAGGCGCTGGTTACACCTGGACGCTAAACCCCAAGACCGTAATCGAAGCGCGCTTCGGTGTCAGCCGGACGCGGGCCGGAAAGTTTCCTCCCTTGAGCGGCGGCCTCAGCATGGAGGCACTCTACGGGATCACCGGATTGCCCACAACGCCAGAACTCACCGGCGGATTGACAGCCTCCACCATCACCGGTCTCAGCCAGTTAGGTCGACAGGCAACCAATCCGCAGTTCCAGAACCCCACCAACTACGATTACAAACTGAATTTGTCCCGCCTGATGGGGCGCCACGCTTTGAAGGCCGGCTACGAGTTCCAGACGATTAGCACCGAAGTGAACGACATCAACCCGCTCTACGGCCGCGACGCCTATGCGGGTCTCTTCAGCCGCCCTACCTGTCCGCAGTTGGGCCTTGCCACGGGTTGCACCGTGCCAGCAGACAACAGCAGTTACTCGCTGGCCGACTTTATGTTCGGGCTCCGAAGTCAATACGCACTCGCCAACTACGTGGTCGGCAACTATCGTCAGCACATGCACTTCATGTACCTGCAGGACGACTTTCGGGTGAACGCGAAGTTGACCTTGAACATGGGTCTGCGCTATGAGTATGCGACCCCGCGTTGGGAGAGGGACAACGTTCTTTCAAACTACGACCTGGCTTCGAATTCGATCATCAAAGCCAAGGACGGATCCTTGTTTGATCGCACCCTCGTGAACTCCGACCGCAACAATTTTGCTCCTCGACTCGGACTCGCTTACAGCTTGACGCCGAAGACAGTCATCCGCGGCGGTTACGGCATCAGCTACGTCCATCAAAATCGCGTAGGCTCGGCTGATTTACTCGGCATTAACGGTCCTCAGGTGGTGATTGCCACCGTGAACCAGGCCAATCCGGTCGACCCCGCCTTCCGAACCACCCAGCAGGGTTACCCCATCGGTTTGACAGACCCCAAGAATTTCAATCCGCTGCTATCGAACATTACTTACATTCCAAAGGACCTCAAGGCACCCTTGATTCAAAGTTACTTTGCTTCCGTCCAACGGGAAGTAATGAAGAATCTGGTCATCGATGTCGCTTATGTCGGCAACCATGGCAATAATATTCCGGTGATTGCCGACTACAACCAGGCTGCGCCGCAGCCATCTGCGACATCGAATCTGAGTCTCCAGTCGCGCCGGCCCATTCCGCAGTTTGCGGCGATCACCTGGTTCAATCCCGCCGCTTACTCCACTTACAACGCTCTTCAGGTGAAAGTGGAGCGACGCTTCAGCGGTGGCCTCCAGTTTCTGAACTCGTTCACCCTGAGCAAGGCGATCGACACGGCGGCCCAGTCGCTCGATACCAGTGGCGGCAATGACGCCAGTCCTCAGAATGTGCGCAATTTGGAAGCCGAGCGCGGCCCCTCCAATTACGACCAGCGCGTAACCAATATTTTCAGCTTCGTCTATCAATTGCCCTTCGGCACAGGCCATAGGTATCGCGCCAACGCATCGCGCGCCGTGGACGCGGTGATCGGAGGCTGGGAGTTCTCCGGCGTCAACACCTACCTCTCGGCCCCTCCGCTCAATCTGCGCGCTTGGGCCGGTTCGATCCCCGCAGCATTCCAGGTGGTCGGCAATCTTTCAGGATTCCGGGGTGGTGAAGTGTATCGCCCGAACGTCACAGGCGACATTTACGCACAGAACTCTCCTGACATCACGAATGGCTTTTTCAACCCGGCCAATGTGACCTTGCCTACAGACCCCAGCCAGCCCTTCGGCAATGCCACGCGAAACTCGGCCCGGTCCCTTCCGCTCAACCAGTTGGACCTTGGCCTGTTCAAGTCCTTTGCTCTCCCTCGCGAATCGATGCGGCTACAGTTCCGCGCTGAGTTCTTCAACTTGTTCAACACCACAAACCTAGGTTTGCCCAATACAGACCGCGCCAGTGCGGCCTTTGGCACGATCCGCTCCACCTTCCCGGCGCGCCAGATTCAGTTCGCCCTGAAGTTCTACTTTTAGCCGCAACAAGGCCGGATGAGTGCTCGCCCCTTCGGCCTCATAACAATTCCCTCAGCTTCGAAGTGAACCATCGAGTGATGGATTCGGTGAGGATGGGGCGAAACACCTTCGTTTGCCAGCGATATCATTTGCAAGCCCCAGTGCCACGGCGACTGCGAAATGACATCAATCAACCATGCCGGCTCATCCGGCTCAACCGGATAGTCCTTCTTCGAAGCCAGCGTACACACCTCGCCGAGAAAATATTCCGTTACCGGCTGCAGATCCTTCAGTGATTGAGATCGAACGCTCCAACTCCACGCAAAGTGACAAGTGTCATGTGACACCTGACAATTGTAGAATGAGACTGCATGTTTCAGTCATCGACCACTTCAGCGCTTCTACGAAGAGGGTATGGTGAAAGGACTTTCACCTGATGTTGCAGCAAAGCTTCGAGCCATGTTTGCGGTCCTCGATCAGATGAAAGATGTCACCTAAATTATGCACGGCAAAGGCCTCGCCCGGCGCTTTTTGCGGCACTTTCGTTGTGGCCGGTCTGGCAGTAGTGGATCAGTTGATTTCTTGCTCGTAATTGCATCCTTTCTGTCCTTTTGGGCTTGGACATAGCCTGTGCATAA
>JANXLY010000244.1 GCA_025354885.1 Acidobacteriota bacterium
GGTGTGGCGGGCCCGTTGACACTCAGCAGTCTGCAGTCACTCACTTACGACTGGTATCGGGACTCGAGCAGCACGGCCACAAGCAACCTCAATCCTGCGCTCCGGCTCTATGTTGACGCAGATGGGGATCTTGGCGCAGCCACAGACCGGGGATATCTGATTTACGAAATCACGAACAATGGTGTCCCTTTCGTATTGACAACCAACCAGTGGTTTACCGATTCGATCACCAGCAGCACAAATCTTTGGCTCCGCCAATTCACCCCGGGCCAGACCCTGAACATCTACAACAACTCGCTGGGTCAATACATCAACGGAACCTATGCGACCCAGTCTGGATTCCTGAACATAAGCGGCAACACTGTCATTTATGGGTTGAGCTTCGGAATCGGAAGTGGCTGGACCGGGACCTACGCATCCGCAATCGACAACGTCAGCATTCGCTTTGCAGGCATGGCGGAAAATACGACCTGGAATTTCGAGACAGCCACAGATCCGGTACCAGAGCCGTCTACCTTTGCGCTGTTGTTCGTTGGGCTTGCGGCACTGTAATTGCGTCGAAGTTAACCGCAGAGGTTAAAGACCAAGCTTGCGGTGCTCGACCATGATGCAGCGGTCCATGACGAAGTCTAGCCCTGCAGCAGTGGCAAGAGCATCCGCCTCTTCGCTGATGATGTCGGACTGCAGCCAGACCGCCTTCGCTCCAATGGCGATGGCTTCCTGGACAACAGCGGGTGCCTGTTGCGGGCGACGGAATACGTTGACTAGATCTACGGGGACGGGAATGTCGGCCAGATTCGCGTACGATGTCTCACCCAGGATCTGCGTTTCTTTGGGATTGACAGGGATGATGCGATAGCCGTAACGCTGTAAGGCCATGGCGATGCCATAGCTGGGCCGTGAGGGATCGTTAGAGAGTCCTACAACGGCAATAGACTTCGATTCCCTGAGAATCTGTTCAATGCTTCTCACTCTGATTCAACATCCATCTTCAGCAGGTGTTTGAATTTCGCAACTTCGGTCTGCTTGAGATGGCGCATTTCGCCAGCCTTCAGGGCTGCCAATTCGAGAAAGCCGATCTTGACGCGCTTGAGCTTCTCCACCAGAAACCCGAAGTGTTTGAACATCATGCGGATCTGATTCTGCCGGCCTTCGGTAAGTTGAATCTCGTACCACGGATTATCGGCGCGGCTCAATACTTTGATGCCGGCAGGCTTGGTCTTCTTCCCAAACAACGGTACACCGTTGCGGAAATCCTCAAGCTGCTTTTCGCTCAGCGAGCCATTCGCCTTGACGACATAGGTCTTTACGATGTTCGTCCGCTTGCTCATGATGCGGTTGGCAAACTCGCCATCGTTTGTAAACAGCAGCAGGCCTTCGCTGTGATAGTCGAGACGCCCGATCGGATAGACGCGTTCTTTCACCCCGCGAATCAATTCGGCGACGGTCTTGCGATCCTGCGGGTCGCTCATCGTAGTGACCATTTCGCGCGGCTTGTGCGCAGCGATATACAGCATGCTCTTGGGAGCATGCAGTAGCTTGTTATCCACCTTGATGTGGTCGGTGGCAAGGTCGGCTTTGGTACCCAGCTCGAGCACCACTTTGCCGTTGACGCGCACCCGCCCTTCGAGGATCATTTCCTCTGCTTTGCGGCGGCTGGCGACACCCGCCTGCGACATGATTTTTTGTAATCGTTCTTCGGCCACTCTGGATATTCCGATCAGGCGCTTTCGGCGCTTTCCGTTTCGGGCTCAACGGCGGGAGTTTCCAGCTGGCTTTCACCACTGACGGGTTGGGTTTCAGCGACCGGACCTTTGACTTCGGCTGGCGGAAGAAGATCATCATCCATGGCCAGTCGACGCAATTCTTCAAATTCCTTAAGCGTCGGCAACTCTTTCAGGTCCTTGAGGCCAAACTGGAGCAGGAATTCCGGGGTTGTCTTATAAAGCACCGGCTTGCCAACCACGTCCTTGCGGCCAGCCGTTGTAATCAGCTTTCGGTCGAGCAACGGCTTGAGCGAACCAACGCCCTGCGTGCCACGGATCTGGGCAATTTCCGGTGCAGTGACCGGTTGCTTGTAGGCAATGATGCAGAGTGTTTCGACAGCCGGGGCAGACAGCTTGAGAGGTTGCTTCTGGCTTTGAAAAAACTGCCGCAGCGCTTCGTCAAATTCCGGCTTAGTCCCAAAGTAGTACCCACCGGCTTTGGCATGAATCTGAAACCCAAATTGCGGCTGCTCGAAAGATACGACCAACTCCTGGATCAACTTCTCGATCAACTCGGTCTCGCGACCGAGGCCTCGCGCAATGTCGAGACTGGACATTGGTTCTTCGGTTACATACAGAAGCGCCGCGATCATCGGCTTCAGTTGATCTTCTTCACTGAGGGTCTGTCTTTCTTCGACAAACAGATTCGCATCCATCGCGACTTCCTCGATCAACTCGACTGGTGCTTCGACCACTTCGTTCTGTACTTCCGGCAATGTTTCAACTACCGTGTTCTGTTCTTCCATCTCTTCTTCGTACCGGTTCTTATGTATATTCTTGTTCTACGGCTGAGAGATCGCTTTCCTTGGGAAAAGCTTCTTCAAAACTCGCACTGCGGGCGAGAACAATCTCGCCGAAAATCTCATCTTGCACCAATTCGAGGGCTTGGCGCTTGACCATCTCAAGGATGGCCAAAAACAGACAGATCATGCCGCGGCGGCTCCTCTGCCTCTCAAACAATTCACGCGCACTAAAGCGTTCTCCGTTGGCCACTCGTTCAAACACCCCTTTAAGGTGCTGGATCATCTCTGGCACGGTCACATCTTCACCCGTAATCTCATAGATCGGCCGATTCTTTACGCGGTCGAGCACTGCTTCGAGCGTCTTCACCAGATCAAAGAGCGTCACCGAAAGCCCCGGATCCTGCTCCTCGCCCATCAGTTTGTCCACTTGCGGATTCGTCCAGATTGCTTCTTCAATCAGACGCTTTTGTTCGAGCATCTGAGCGGCACCGCGAAAACGTTCATGCTCCAGCAGCCGATCAACGAGTTCCTTGCGGGGATCCTCTTCCGGCATGATCTTTTCGAGTTCCGGATCACGCGGCAACAGCAGTTTGCTCTTGATGTGAATCAAGGTGGCCGCCATATACACGAATTCGGAACCCAGTTCCATATCCATCGCCATCGCCTTTTGCATGTACTCCAGGTATTGGGACGTGATCCGGGCGATCGGAATGTCGTAGATATTGATCTGCTGCTTGCGGATCAGGTCCAGCAGGAGGTCCAGAGGGCCCTCGTATTGCTGAAGTTGGATTTGAAACGAGGACACTACTTCGTAAAGTAGCACGCCCAGCCTAGTTTGCCGTAGCGCGTTTGATAGACTCTCATCCGCACGCTACCAGTACAGGGCCTTTCCAAGTCGTCCAGCCTTGGAATTCGTGCAACAAACTCGCCCGCCCACGCTGATTTGTTCCAGGTCTTAACCAATTCGCAAGACATACTTCACATTAGAAGCCGCTTCTGCGCGAAAGTAGCTAAAGTGATCCTGCTGAGCACGATACGAAATAAATCTCCTTCGCAAGAATAAGCGAAAAATCCATCAGCCAGTGGGAATTCGGAAGGATTATGTACAACAGGCGAATCGGTGCTTTCGAAAACTATCTCTTAAAACGGTCTGCCCGGGCGCTTCGATTTATCCTCCGTCTTCGGCGGAGCGCCCTTAAAAATCAAAGTTACAACCACTGATCGATGCTCGCGGTCCACATCCGCAACGCTCTTGGTGTCGCCCAAATTGTCAAAAATCCCATCTTCACGCAACTTAGTCAGAAAGGTATCAGGATAGTCCGGGTTAAAAGGCGCGCCGCGCTTTACACCCCACATCTTGCGCACTTCTGGCTCTGAGATGAGATCCAGTCCCTTAATCTGCAGCTTCTCGAATGTGTATTTTTCACCCGCTACAATCGACATGTCCATATCAACAGTTTTGCGTTCGTTGTTGATCGTCCGCTTGGCAGTCACCTTTGCGTCCAGATAGCCGTTGCGCTTCACTGCTTGTTCCATTTTGCGCCGCCCTTCTTCCACTTCACCCATGTTCGCCGTCACCCCCTGGCGAAATCCACCCACCCGCAGCCAGTCTTCCGTACGGCCCGATTCCCCTTCAATCCGGATTTCCCCCAGATTGTATTCCTCGCCTTCGACAACCTTCACCTTCAAATTCAGTCCGTTTACTTCTTTCGCCTTCTCGGTTGTAATCTCTGGAAAACTCACATTCACGCGACCACGCGCCTCGTACATCGGCCGAATCTTGATGTCCAGAATGTCGCGAAAATAGGCTTCACGATACACCAGTCCGGTGGAGGCAGCACCGATCGGCGGCCGCAATTCTTCCGAACTGATCAGCTTGTTGCCGATAAACTCCACCTGGTAAATCGTGGGCAGAACGCGACGCGGCCGAAATACCGCCACCAGGTTGCCCATGTCGTCGCTGGCCAGTTGCCCGCGGATCCGGTCTTCCGGCAGGGTCACCTTCAAGGCCAGATTCAACTCTTCTTCATATCGCTTGAGTACTTCCTGGGTTGCTGGAATTTTGTCGCCAAATAGAGGATCAAGTTTCTTGAGAATCGCTTTGGCCTCTGCCGGCTTGGCTGGAATGTCCTCAAACGCGACAGGGTAGAAGACAGTCACTTCCGTGACATCCCACTCAATGGCATAACCTTGGTCCCGCGGTTCATAGCGATAAGAAACTTTGTCGAAGTAACCGCAATTGAGCAGCTTTTGCATGGCCGCATCCATCTCTGCGGGCCGGACGCTAGACCCCGGCAGGATGCCCGCGTAGGCCGCAACCTGCTCGGCCCTGAGAATTTTATTGCCCTTGACAAGCACCGCTTTGACAGGAAAAGGAGTGTTGGCGTTCTGGGCTTGGCCAAAGGCCAGCAAGCCGCCTAAAGAGAGGCCGATCAAGATGTGGGTCAGGATTCTGGAATTCATGCCGCTTAGCTACATTGTCACCGACGAATGCGATGGCCGGTTAGTTGCAGTGCCGTTATTTGGCGAGCAGATTGTCGGCAACCTGCTTCATTTCCAGGTACTTCGCTTCGTCCAGCATGCCAGTCCAGGTCCACCGCACCAAACCTTGCTTGTCACAAAGCACAACCACGGCGAACTTGTCGTTCTTCGCACCAAAGGCCTTTCGCAAGTCCCCTGCCCCGCCATAAACTGTAAGCACATTCTCGTGATACTGCTTCGGAGTTCCGCTCCGCATGCCCCGGTCGATGAAGGGTTTCCCCAGCATCCCCATTCCGCCGATGACAGGAACTTCAAAAAAAGTTATTCCCGGATTTGAGCCAAAATCCTTCTTGTAGCGCTCTGCCCAAGCCTCCACCGCAAAGCGGGATTCATAAGAAAAGCCCACCAGGTACATCGCAACTTTTCCTTTGCCCGCCTCGGGCAGAACCGCCTTTTTGCCAGAAAGAAATTCTCCTCTGAGAGACGGCATCACCTGCCCAGTCTCAAACATCATAAGATTTGCCAGTAAAAGTGTAAACATTTGCTGTCTTGTAGATGCTCGCAAACCCACGCTTGATACACTGAAAGAGTTCCCATGTCCTACGATGTCGTTATTATCGGAAGTGGCCCTGGCGGCTACTCAGCCGCCGTGCGTGCCGGCCAATATGGCCTCAAGACTGCAATTATTGAAAAAGCTCCCAAATTGGGTGGCACCTGCCTCCATGTCGGCTGTGTTCCGACCAAAGCTTTGCTTCACACCGCCAGTGTGTGGGATTATTTCATGCACCCGGATGAAGAAGGCATCAGCTGCCAGACTCCCGTTCTGCACTTCCCGAATGTGATCGACCGCAAAAACAAGATCATCTCGAAACATGCCAAGGGCATTGAGTTCCTGATGAAAAAGAACAAGGTCGACACCATTGCCGGTTACGGGCGACTGCTCGGCGGCGGCAAAGTCGAAGTGGATCATAACGGTCAGAAGACGATCATTGAGGCAAAGAATATCGTTGTTGCCACAGGTTCAGAGGCGCGGATGCTTCCAGGCCTCCAGGCACAGTCGCCCCGCTTGCTGACCAACATTGAGATCCTGGAACTGCCCAGCGTACCGAAATCTCTGGCCATCATTGGGGCTGGAGCGGTAGGTGTAGAGTTTGCCAGTATCTTCCACAGCTTTGGCAGCCAGGTGACCATCTTCGAGATGCTCCCGCGCGTGGTTGCGGTGGAAGACGAAGAAGTTTCAAAAGAACTCGAGCGCTGCTACAAGAAGACTGGTATCCGCATCGAGACAGGTGCCAAGGTAGAAAACATCCAGGTGGGCGCAAACAGTGTCAAGTTTTCAGCGACACTTGCCAACGGCACCGTCGAACAGGTGGAAGTGGAGAGCCTGCTCATCGCTGTCGGTCGTAAACCGAACACCGATAACATTGGCCTTGAGAATACAAAGATCGAAAGTGATCGCGGCTTTATCAAGGTGAACGGCTTCCAGCAAACCACTGAGCCCGGTGTGTATGCAATCGGCGACGTGGTTGCCGGCACTCCGCAGCTTGCCCATGTCGCAACGGCCGAAGGCATGGTAGCCATTGGACATATTGCGAAGAAGCAGGTGATTCCGATCCGCAAGAACCGTATCCCCGGTGCCACTTACTCCAATCCCGGCATCGGCAGCGTAGGCCTCACGGAAGCACAAGCCAAGGCGCAGGGCTACAAAGTCAAGGTTGGCAAATTTCCCTTTGCAGCCAATTCGAAGGCCTCGATTGTCGGCCATCACGAAGGCTTCGTAAAGGTAGTTGCAGATGAGACCTTTGGCGAAATTCTGGGTGTCCACATCATTGGTCACCATGGTTATGAATTGATTGCCGAAGCAGTGGTTGCGATGGAGGCGGAAGCCACCGTCGAGACTCTGATGAATACAATCCACGCTCACCCTACGCAATACGAAGCAGTCGGCGAAGCATTTCAAGCCGTCTACGGATTGGCCATTAATGCCTAAGCTTGACGTTGTCGACCTGGGCCGCCTCTCTTGGGCGCAATCCTGGTCGATCCAGCAGGGCTATGTTGCAAAACGCAAAGTCGGCCTCGTGCCGGATACCCTGCTGTTTGTCGAACACCCGCACGTCATCACACTTGGACGCAATGCGAGTGAATCCAATATTCTGACAAGTCGCGAGTTGCTCGCGCAGCTTGGTGTTTCGATTCACGAAGCCAATCGCGGTGGCGATGTAACTTATCACGGCCCCGGCCAGCTGGTCGGCTATCCCATCTTCGACCTGGCACCCTGGAAAAAAGACGTCCGCGCCTATGTCCATGCCATCGAGCAATCCATCATCCGAACCCTTGCCGGCTTTGGCATCGCGGCCCACACGCGCGACGGCAAAGAAACCGGCGTTTATGTGAGGAATGCCGATCAGGCCCCTGCCAAAATTTGCGCCCTCGGCGTTCATATCAGTCGCTGGGTTAGTTCCCACGGCTTTGCGCTCAATCTGAATCCAGACCTCTCTTACTTTCAGCACATTGTGCCCTGCGGTCTTACGCTCCCGGTTACTTCCATGTCGGAGTTGGGGGTCCTGGCAGACCGTACGGAAGTGATGCGCCTCATCGCGCGCCACCTGGCAGAGATCTTTAACCACGATTTTTCTAATTCCATAGAACACTTATCCATAGAAAACTTAGAGGAGATGCTTCCATGACTGATGTCGTGATGCCCCAAATGGGCGAGTCCATTGTCGAAGGAACCCTGACGCGCTGGCTCAAGAAGCCGGGCGACAAGGTGGAACGCGACGAACCACTTTTTGAAATTTCCACCGACAAAGTGGATACTGAGATTCCGTCGCCAGTTGCTGGCACATTGGCCGAAGTGCTGGTGCAAGAGGGTGCCACGGTTGGAATCAACACGGTAGTCGCCCGCATCAACGAGTCCGGTGCTGCTGCTTCGACTCCCCCGCCAGTTGCCGCTCCTGCTCCCGTTGCGACTCCTGCTCCTGTCGCAGCCCCGGTGCCCGCCCCGGCTGTTGTCGCACCACCCACTCCTGCGCCTGTCGTTGATGTAGAGTCGGCGACCGGCCCGCTTTCACCACTGGTCCGCAAAATGGCCCGTGAGTACAACATCGACCTCGCACAAGTGCCGGGCTCCGGCGCAGGCAGCCGTATCACCAAGCTGGACATCGAATCCTACATCGAAGCGCAAGCCGCAAGGACCGTAGCCAGTGCCGCTCCTGTCAGCACTGCTCCTGCTTCGATCACTCCGCCTGCTGCTGCCAGCCCGGCCAAGACTCGTGTCGAGCCGATGAGCATCATGCGCAAGAAGATCGCCGAGCACATGATCAAGTCGCAGGCGGTCTCTGCCCATGTCACCACAGTCCACAAGATCGACATGACGAAGATCGCCAGGCTCCGCGCCCGTCACAAAGACGAATTCGCCACCCGCTATGGTTTTGGCCTAACCTTTCTGCCCTTCATCGCACGTGCGGCGGCAGAAGCCCTACGAGCTTTCCCCATCATCAACGCATCAATCGAAGGCGACAACATCATCTTCCACAACGAAGTGAATATGGGTATCGCAGTCGCTCTCGATGGCGGCCTCGGCCTCATAGTCCCCGTGATTAAACGAGCCGATGAAATGAACATTGTCGGCTTGCAACGTTCCATCGTCGACCTCGCCAACCGAGCCCGCAGCAAGCAGTTGAAGCCCGACGATCTCGCTGGCGGCACCTTTGCGTTGACAAATTTCGGCAGCTTTGGCAGCATCTTTGCAACGCCGGTAATCAATCAGCCCAACGTCGCCATCCTCGGCATTGGTGTCATCGAGAAGGTACCGGTCGTGATTGACGACGCCATTGCCATCCGCAGCCAGGCCCATCTAGCACTCAGCTTCGACCATCGCCTGATCGATGGCGCACTCGCTGACCAGTTCTGCCAGAAGATCAAGGGGATCCTCGAGAATTTCAGCGAACAAGTGCTCTAAGCTCAGACCGGCAATCCAGAATGAAACGGCCCTTCTACCAAGGGCCGTTTTCTATTTTGCCAGTGTAAATGCGACGAGTTCATCCCCCAAAGGCCCAAAGAAAAAGCCTCCGCCTCCGGCCGCCACAACAACATACTCCATTCCTTTTGGCCCCGAGTAAGTCATCGGCGTTGCATAGACGCTCGCCTTCATTTCGAAATCCCAGACGAGCGCACCTGATGCGGAATTGAATGCACGAAAGTGCGAATCGGCTGCGCCGCCGATGAATACGACGCCGCCAGGCATCGCCAGCGATCCGCCCAAACCGTAAGCTCCCGTATTCACAAAGCCTTTAGCCTTCGCCTGTGGCAATTCGCCCAGCGGCACGCGCCATCTCAGTTCTCCCGTATCGATGTCAATGGCATTCAGCGTGTTCCAGGGAGGCATCGTGCAGGGCACCAGATCACGAGTGGCGAAGCGCGCATGCGTGCCGGGAGATTCGCGCACCCAGCTACCATTCTTTTCCACCATCTTGCCTACAATGCCAAGTTCGTTACTGTTCACAAAGATCAGTCGTCTTGCAAGGTCGAGGCCCGCTCCACTCCAAGTGCCGCCACCCAAAGTCCCGGGCAGCATGAGGGTGTAGCGATCCTTGGCCCAGGGCTCAAAAATTCCTGAATTGCCCACCTTTTCATAAAGTGCGCGGCACTCTGAAGCCCATTCCGGAGTTAAGGTATTCAGATCCTCTTCTGTGAACTTCGTGCGCGATAGTGGTGGTGGTTTGAGAGGGAATGGCTGTGTCGGCGATGTCTCCTCTCCCGGCACCACACTCTTCGAAGTCGGCCGCTCCTCAAAACCAAACACCGGCTCGCCCGTGCGGCGGTCGAGAATCCAGACAAAGCCCATCTTTGTTACTTGAGCCAGCGCTGGAATCGACTTCCCTGCCCGCTTCACTTCAAACAAAACTGGTTTGGCCGGCAGATCAAAATCCCAGATATCGTGATGCACAAGTTGACGGTGCCAGCGCAGTTTCCCGGTCTTGCCTTCGAGGGCGACCACACTGTTTGCATAAAGATTTGCACCCTTGCGGTCGCCCCCGTAGAAGTCGTAACTGGCACTACCGGTCGGGCAATAGATGACACCTTCCTGTTCGCTACTTGCACATTGTCCCCAGACGTTCACCCCGGTGCGGCCTTCGCGCGATCCTGCTTCCCAAGTTTCGGCTCCCGCTTCGCCGTCGCGTGGAACAGTATGAAATTCCCAGGCCATTTTTCCATCGCTCTGCCTCCAGGCACGGATCAATCCTTCCGGCCCCTGCGGAGTGCTTTCCGGCACTTCCCCTCCCGTCACCACCAGATCGCCAAAGATCGTGGGTGGCATGTTTTGCGAAATGTGACCCGCCCGCTGACCCGCCCGCAAATCCGTCTCCCATAGCTTCTCGCCATTGCGTGCAAGCAGGCAGATCAACTTGCCATCCGGAGTTCCGTAGAAGAGCTTGCCTGCAGAATACGCTGCGCCCCAACTGCGCCTCGCCTCACCTGCTCGCGCCACTTTCCAAAGCTGTATTCCATTAAATGGGTCGAGCGCGATCGCCGATCCCTTCGGCGTAATGACAAAGAGTTTGCCTTCGGCAAATACGGGAGTGGCGTTAAAGCTGAGTCGGCCCGAAGGACGTTCCAGCGGGTTCTCGCCGTGCGCAAAACGCCAGGCTACGGTCAGTTGTTTCGCTGTCTGCGGATCGATCTTTTGACCGGCACAGGCATGGCATACAAGAATTAGCGCGGCGACAAAACGGGCCATTCGGTCTGAACTCCCCGGCTCCGCAAGCGAGCCTGAAATGCATTGGTCAACTTCGAATCGTTACGAATCTTGCGCGGTGGCTCCCCGGTGCGCAATGCTTCTGCTGCCAGGGCTCCCGCGCTCTCGCCGATATTCCACTCCACCGGATGCAAGCGATAACAGCCGTTGGTAATGTGAGTCACCCCGAGGTTCTTTGCACCCGCCAACAGGTTCTCCATCCGCTTCGGAATCAGCGCTCCCATCGGAATCTGGAAGGGTTGGGAACTGACGTCGATGTAGTTATCGCCACCACTCGAGGGGTGCAAGTCGATGCGGTAGCTGCCGATCCCGACGCTATCAGCAAACTTGGCTGCGCCCGTTTGCTCACGACCTTTGGCGGCCACATGTTGCTCAATCACTGTGAACTCGGCGGCGATGCGTCGACTCTCACGAATGTAGGGATACATGGCAAGACCATCCTCGGTTCCCGCCTGATCGTGACGCAGTTTCAGTCCGGGCCATCCGGTTTTTCCGTCGGCGCGAGGAGCTTCCGTCTGCATCCAGTAAAGCAACGACAAGCTGAGCTGCTTGCCGCCGCGAAGGTGCTTTGCCGCCTCAGCGTCGCTAACACCATGCAAGTTTCCAAGCCAATAGTCGTTCTGCGGCCAGTTCACGAGACTGATGTCTGCGTCGCGTTCCCAGTTCACGAAGTTCTTGCGGCGGCGGATGCGGCGATAAAGCCACAAATTGACCGACCCACCGGGCTGCCCTTCATCCGCGCGCGGATCAAAACTCATGCTTCGTTTTTCAAGGGTGACCGGGTGGCTCATGTCCCAACTCAGCAGCTTCCCCGGCCACGGGGGCTTCATTGCAGGCACATAATCCCGCCAGAAAGCATAGTCTTCCGGTTTGGTAATAACGTGATTCTCGCCATCACGGTACTCCATAGCGAAGCAAATCGTAAATGCCTGAATATTGGCTGGCTGTGCCTTCTCCGGAGCGCTGGCTTCACCTGTCATGGAGCGGCTTTCAAAGCCAGTAACAAATTCGCATTTCGCCAGCGGCAGCAGATCGCCCTGCTCGGTGGCATCTATGAAATAGGAGGCGCTGATTGTGACGCGATGCTTTTCCTGGGTGTGTTCTACCGTTACGGCCCGCACTCGATCCCCGCCAAGGTCTGCCGCGACCGGGCGAAATTCTGTCAGCAAAACCAATTGTCCGCTAGCCACATAAGGTGCCAGCATAGTTTCTAGAACAGCTAGCGAAACTTTGGGCTCGTGTGTCATTCCGCTGACGGAACCGCCGCCCGGATTGAAGGGCGTCCGCACACGAGCTTCCTCAGTAATTGGAAAATTGGACCGATAGAATGCCCGGACAGCTTCACGATAATTGCGGTAGGCGCGAGTTCCACCGAACATTTCCATCCAGGCATGCTCATCCGGCGGAACCAATTGCGATGTGAGCTGACCGCCAATCCAGCGGCATTCTTCTGTCATCACGACGCGACGGCCTTCGCGCAAAGCGCCGAGTGCCGCAGCACACCCTCCAGTGCCCCCGCCGATAACCGCCACTTCAGTGGAAAGCTCTTTAGAACGGGTTGTGGCGGCAAGTCCGCTTGCCGCCACACCGCTTAGTGTTGTTTGTAAAAAGGATCGTCGCTTCATGGTGCAAGTGTCTGAATAGTCCAGGTGTCTACCAGACCATCATGCCATCAAGCACTCAGACGCAATAGCGATCCGGCAATCAAGGCGAAGAGATTCGCCAAATCCGCCGGATTCGTGGTGTAGTACCACCTGAATTATGCACGGCAAAGGCCTCGCCCGGCGCTTTTTGCGGCACTTTCGTTGTGGCCGGTCTGGCAGTAGTGGATCAGTTGATTTCTTGCTCGTAATTGCATCCTTTCTGTCCTTTTGGGCTTGGACATAGCCTGTGCATAA
>JANXLY010000303.1 GCA_025354885.1 Acidobacteriota bacterium
CGCATGAGCCCAGCGGCCCGTGCGCGGGTCATCAAGTCCAGTCGGTTTCATCGGGCCGAAGCGAAGAGTTTCGCGACCCCGCCGTGCGAGTTCTTCCACCGGCAGACAAGCTTCGAAAAAAGGAGTGTGCGGGTTGTCTTCCGCAATATGAAAGGGGACACTTTCACCCTTCAAAAGCTCATCGACAAAGAGTTCATACTCATCCTTACTGAGTGGACAATTGAGATAGTCGTCTGTCCCGTCGATACTCTTTCCCCAGCGGGAGGCGGAGAATGCGATCTCGGTATTGACCGAATCTGCATCCACTATGGGGCTGATGCTGTCGAAAAAAAACAGTTGATCGCTGCCCGTAAGGCGGGCAATTTCCATGGCCAGCGTGTCGCTTGTAAGCGGCCCTGAGGCAATCACGACGATACCGTGATGGGGAATGGCCTTCAGCTCTTCCCGCACGACGCTGATGTTTGGCTCCGCCTCGATGCGTCGTGAAACTTCTTTGGCAAACTCAACTCGATCCACGGTAAGCGCGTGTCCAGCGGGCACTCTGGTCTGGCGGGCAATCTCAAGGAGCAGACTGCCGCCCCGGCGCAGTTCCTCCTTAAGCAACCACGGCGCAGTGTTTTCACTTTCGCTCTTGAGAGAATTGCTGCAAACAAGTTCGGCCATGTCGCCGGTCTTGTGGGCTGGAGTCGAAGCAACCGGGCGCATTTCGTAGAGCGTAACCGCAAACCCTTGACGGGCCAGCTGCCAGGCGCACTCGCTCCCGGCAAGGCCGGCACCAACAACGAGGATAGGGTAATTGGCGGCCCTGTTATTGCTTGATTTCACGCTCTTATCTTTATCGTAGCAAGTGATAGAATCCTTCCATGAGCACATCGAGAAGAGACCTTTTGCGGCTTGGCGGAACGGCAGCCGCCACATTTACGGCTGCTTCCTATTCCCGGATCATGGGAGCCAACGACAAGATCAACATGGGCTGGATTGGTGCGGGCGATCGCGGCACCTATGTGATCAAGGTCTTCAATGATACGAAGCAGGTAAATATAGGGGCAATCGCAGAGGTCTATGGAGATCGCCTCGACAAAGGTCTTTCAACCTACCCGGGAGCCAAGGGCTTTGGCGACCATCGCAAGCTGCTCGACATGAAATCACTCGATGCAGTCTTGATCTCCACACCCGATCACTGGCACTCCGGTTGCGCGATTGATGCCCTAAACGCCGGAAAAGACGTCTACGTCGAGAAACCGTTGACGCTGACGATCGAAGAAGGTCCAAAAATTGTGAAGGCCGCTCGAGTAAACGAACGCATCTGTCAGGTGGGCATGCAGCAGCGCTCAGGTAGCCATTATCTGCAAGCAAAGAAGGAGTACATGGATACGGGCAAGCTCGGCAAAGTTACTCTGGCTCGCACCTGGTGGCACGGCAATGGCTATCACTTGAGAAAAGCTCCTGAGGTATTGCAAAAGAAGCCGTCCAATCTGGACTGGGCTCGCTTCCTCGGGCCGGTGAAATGGCGCGATTACGATCCGCAGCAGTATTACAACTTCCGCGCCTACCTGGATTTCGGTGGCGGCCAAGTGACCGATTTGTTCACCCACTGGATCGACGTGGTTCACATGTTCATGGGGCAGGACGACCCGATATCAGCTGTCGCTGCAGGTGGAGTCTATCACTACAAAGACGGCCGTACGGCCCCGGATACGATTCACGTGTTGCTTGAATATCCCAAGGAATGGACCGCAACTTTTGAGGCAACCCTCGCACCCGGCATCAAAGGCGCTGCGGTGGAAATTTGCGGCACAGATGGCCGCCTCTTCATTACACGAAGCGAATCTCAATTCTGGCCCAATGAGCGCAACGCCCAGCCAATCATCGTCAAGTCGCAGAAGGACCAGACTATCGAGCACGTCGAAAACTTCCTCGATTGCACTCGCACTCGAAAATTGCCAAACGGCGATGTCTATATCGGACATCGTTCTGCTCAGGCAAGTCACCTCGGTAACCTCGCTTACGTACAGAAGCGCCGCCTCAAGTTTGACCCACAGCGCGAAGAAATTCTCCCACTCTAATGACACGGCGCGGCTTCGTTTCCCTTGCAGCGGCGCAGTTGTCAGCCAAGCCGCGCAATATCATTTTCATGCTTACCGATGACCATCGCTACGACGCGATGGGATTCCTGAAGGGTCAAAGTTTTCTCGAGACACCCCATCTCGATGCGATGGCGAAAAATGGCATCCATGTCCCAAATGCCTTCGTCACAACAGCGCTTTGCTCCCCCTCGCGTGCTTCGATTCTGACTGGCCAGTACGCCCACAAGCATCGTGTCGTAGATAACGACAATCCGATTCCGGCCGGTACGACTTTCTTCCCTCAATTGCTCCAAAAACAGGCAAACTACCAGACTGGATTTTTTGGCAAGTGGCACATGGGCGGAGCAGGCGACGATCCTCAACCCGGCTTTGATCGCTGGGTCAGTTTTCGCGGACAGGGCACCTATCTGCCCAATCCGAGCGGCCTGAATATTGACGGTAATCGTGTGCCTCAAAAAGGCTACATCACCGACGAAATGACCGACTACGCAGAAGACTGGCTCAATCAGCGAGATGAAAAGCGCCCCTTCTTCATGTACCTCTCGCACAAAGCCGTGCATGCCGAATTTGAACCCGCAGCGCGACACAAGGGCAAGTTTCAGAACGCCAAGTTCGTTTACCCAAAGTCTTATGAGGTCGCAAAGCCTGAACAACTGGTGCCAATGTGGGTGCAGAATCAGCGCAACTCCTGGCACGGCGTCGAGTACCCTTATCACTCAAAACTCGACATCGCCGAATACTATAAGCGCTACGCAGAAACGCTTTGCGGCGTAGACGATTCGGTAGGTCGGCTAATGAAT
>JANXLY010000315.1 GCA_025354885.1 Acidobacteriota bacterium
CGGGTCTTTCCGCTCCCACGATACTCCCCAGCTACTCCCATTCCCACTTGCGCTGTCTTTCCTAGCTTCATCCCTTTAGATAATCACGAATGCCGCGCACATGGAAGATGGTTTGCTCGTACGCTTACGCTCAATCAGCTCGATCGCAATCCTTCCGCTGAAGAACTCTACTGGCGATGAGCGAATGAATCTTGTGGTGGACGGTACGACGGCTTCCATGATCCGTAAGCTTTCGCAAATACCAGACCTGAGGGTGATCGCGAAGGCTTCTGTCGAG
The DNA here is from genome assembly GCA_025354885.1 of Acidobacteriota bacterium. Lineage (GTDB taxonomy): Bacteria > Acidobacteriota > Terriglobia > Bryobacterales > Bryobacteraceae > Bryobacter. The sequence continues at coordinate 278 of JANXLY010000315.1, forward strand.
CGATTCCGCAATTCAGAATCAAATGTGCAGGCGGCAGCGAAAGAGTTGGGAGTAAGTTCGGTTCTAGTTGGTACGGTAAGTCGCAACGGAGGCGAATTGGGCCTTGATGTCGAACTCATTGATGCCCGAAATGGAAGCGTGCAGTTGAGCAGGCATTATGGCAACGGCGGTCAGGATTTGTTATCCAGTCAGTCAGCAGTACTGGAAGATGTGGTGTACAGCCTTAGCTTGCAGCTTGGCGCAGAACATCGGTTGAGTTTGAGTCGACCCGCAACAGCGAGTTCGCAAGCCTATGAATACTATCTGCGCGCCGAAAGAGCGACAGAGCGGTTCGACCCGGAAAGTCTGAATGCAGCGCTTCCACTTTTCGCCCAGGCAATTGCCATCGACGCAAAATTCGCGCTGGCCTATTCGCAAGCAGCATCGACGCATCTGGTGCTGGCACTTTACTTTGACTCTCCGAAGGGGCATATCGAGGAAGCGCGAAGACTGGCACGAAGGGCGGCAGAACTGGATCCATCCTCGTTAGACCCGCACGCCGTGCTGGGACTGCTTTCGCTGGTCTTCGACCTGGATCGGGCGGCGGCCAATCGGGAACTAAGTCTGTCTTCGGGGCGAAGCGTGCCAAGGGCTCTCGCCCATCTCGCCTGCGCTTCGCATCTTTTGGGATCTACGGGGAGGAACAAAGAGGCGGAGAAGTGGATTCGCGAAGCACTACTGCGAGATCCTGTCTCTCTGTCTCTGCAATCCGAATTGGGATGCAATGCTTATTACGCTGGCCAGTACGAGCGAGCAATTCGCGAATTTCGCACCGTGCTACAGATCGAGCCGAAACAACTTCTCGCTGTATGGGGCCTAGCTCGAGCACAGGCACAAACCGGGGAATCTGAAGAAGCTCTAAGCACATTGAACGCCGCTCCACCGCTGCCAATGATTCTCGCCGAGAAAGGCTACATCTATGGCAAAGTTGGGCGAGCCGAGGATGCGAAGCGCATCCTGGTCGAGTTGCAAGAACAGAGCAAACATCACTTTGTTGATCCGTACCAGAGGGCCGTGGTGTATCTTGCGATGGGAGATTTAGAGCAGACCTATGGGCAACTGAAGCTGGCGTTGGAGGTGAAATCTCCATTCCTGATTTCCATCCCATCCGACCCCAAATGGACCAAGCAGCTTGGTGATCCCCGCATGATCGCGTTTCTGGAGCATGCAGGGTTGTCAGGGAATTGATGCGGGATTGGTTTGTAAGCTAGGCGAGAGCAAGTTTTGCGAACTGCACGCATTTTTTTACTTCGGTGAGTACGTCGGAACCTTGAGGGGTGTCGTACTCATATTCGATGCTGGCAGGGAATTTGTACTTGTGTTTTTTCATGAGTTGGAGAATCTCCTTGAGCGGTGTTTCTCCTTGACCCCAAGGCGTGTTGGGGCCGCCATTGCCCGGACTGACCGGGCCTTTGCGATCTTTCAAGTGGAGACTGGCGATGCGGTCGTGGTACTTCTCGATGACTGGTACCGGAGACTGTCCGTTGACGCCGTAGTAGTGGCCGACGTCCAGGTTGAGGGCTGTGTATCTGGAGGCAGACAGTACTTTCTCGAAACCAGATGCGCCGCCTTGGCCATGGGTGTGGAAGGCAATGTTCAGTTTGCGTTTGGCAGCGAAGTCGGCGACTCGCTGGAGGAGTTTGTCGTCGGTGGGCTGTTCCATCGTGATGTGGTTTGCGCCGAGAGCCTCGGCTACATTCCAGATGTAGGTGTATTCGGCATCGGACATTTCGAGGGTGGGCGGGAGCTTGAAAGCGTAGATTTTTACGCCGGCATCGGCATACATTTTACGGAAGGCTTTGTACTTGTCCATCGAGACGGAGAGGCGCCAGTCGGTGACTGCCTGAGCGGCTTTGCGGCGGGCTTCGATTTGCTCGGGAGTTGGCGGGGTGCGGGGACCACGCGGCGCGCCACCGGGACCGCCAGGAGGAAAACCGCGTTGGGCCGGGGCTGGAGAGTCGGCGTAGGATTCAGGCACGTTACTCATCAGTTCAATGGCGCTGATTCCGCATTCGAGGCAATACTTCAGAGTGTCTTCGGCAGTTCCGGAGAGCGCGCGAAAGCTGTAAGTGATTGCGCCGATCTGGACTCCGTTGAATTTAGAGTCTGGTTTGGCGAGCAGGGTGGCCGCAGGCAGTGCAGCAGTGGCAAATCTTCCGAAGTGACGTCGCGTAATTGTCATCGCGCCCATTGTATCGCTACCAGTCGCGACGGCCAAGACCGCTGGGGGAACGGGTGGGTTCTGGGCGTAAGCTTTTGTAGGCACCGGGGAGGCGTTTGGGTGGAGGCTGAAGTGATTCGGGGGCGTCGATGCCATCGACGCTGATGATGGTGGTGACGCCGTAAGACATGCCGACCTCGAGGCCCGTTCCAGCACCGGGGAGGTCGAAGGTAACAAAGCCACTGTCGGAAGCGGGGACGTTGGAGAATGAGGCAAGGATCTTGGCCCAGTTGGCAAGATTTTCCACTTTCTTCAGACGCTGGGCTACGACTTCAGCCTGTTCAAAGAAGCGGCATTCGTCGGGTAGTTTACCGAGCCAACCACTGTATCTGGTAGCGTTTTCGAGGTTTTTGAGGATGCCATCCCATTTTTCTCCGAGGGCAAGCGCGAAATCAAAGCCAGCGTTGGTTGCGCCGTTCATGGACTGAGGGGTTGAATAGTTGAAGGCCATGATGCAGGTAGGAGAGGCAGAGCCGCCGAGACCAAGACCGGCCTTGATGCCCTGGAGTTGAAGAATTGTGGTCTGGCGAGTGCCGACGTTGATCATTGCAGCAATGTTGAGATCAGCTCCGAGCGGACCGAGTTGCCCACCCCATTTCATACCGAAGCCGAACCAGAGTTTATCGGGGTTCCAGAGAGGTCTATTGGAGTAGCCTTTGATGCGGAAGCCTCTTTTGCCAACTGGTCCAAAGAGGTAACCGTTGCCGTCGCAGCATCTGGTGCCGCCAGCGTTGATCATCAGGACCTGTTTGCCTTTTTCGTTGTAAAGAACCAAGACGTGGCCGATGCCAATGGCTGGGAAGAAGATTAGATTCCAGGAGCTTTTTTTGTCGAGGGTAAGGTGGCCAGTGCCGCCGTTGTGGGTGTTCCAGATGCCTTAGATGTCTTTACCTGCAAGGGAATGGGATTGCTCAAGCAAGAGAATGACGGCTATGTTGAAGCCGTCGGTGATGGTGTAGGTGGTTCCCGGTGGGATGTTCATTGCGCTTCCTTACCTAGTGGCGCAATCCGGACCGGGAACCCTTCAAGGAGAAGTTTAGCTCTGGCTGCGTGGAGTGAACTTCAGCGACGCAGAGTTCATGCAGTAGCGGAGGCCAGTGGGTTTGGGGCCGTCTTCAAAGACGTGGCCCAAGTGGCCATCGCAGCGGGCACAGAGATTTTCGACACGGACCATGCCGAGTGTGGAATCGGTAATGTCTTTGACATTTTCACGGGCGATGGGGGCCCAGAAACTGGGCCAGCCGGTGCCGGAGTCGAACTTCGTTTTGGAGTCGAAGAGAACGGTATCGCAGCAAACGCAACTGTAGAGGCCGTCGGCATAATTCTTGTTGAGTTTGCCGGTGAAGGCGCGTTCAGTGCCGTGTTTGCGGGCGACATCGAATTCGATGGGAGAGAGGCTCTTCTTCCATTCCTCATCGGACTTGACGATCTTGTCGACTTCAACGACAGCCTTCTTCTTGCCAGAGGTGTCAAATTCCACAATCTTGATTTTCTTAGGGACGGCGTTGAGGCCGAAGGCGGATAGAGTAAGCATGAAGGTAGATCTCCGTGTGAGTTTCATTTGTTCCTCTTTCTGACACAACCCGGGTAGAGCTTCTTGAGTTTTTCGACTTTAGGATCACTGACGGCGACGACATAGCCAGTTTTATTATTTGCCGAATAGTTCTGGTGGTAGCCTTCGGCGGTGTAGAACTTCTCGAGCGGCACGACCTGGGTGACGATCGGATTTTTGAGGACGTGGGCGGCATCCAGTTGAGCGATGTAGGCTTGGGCAATTTTCTTCTGCTCTTCATCGACATAGAAGATAGCGCTTCGGTATTGGGGGCCGACATCGTTACCCTGGCGATTGAGAGTTGTCGGATCGTGGGCCACGGCGAAGAAGATCTTAAGGAGCTGGCCGTAGGTGACTTTTGAGGGATCGTAGGTGATGAGGATCGATTCTGCGTGGCCGGTGCGGCCTGTGGAAACGACGTCATAGAGGGCTGTGTCCTTCGTGCCGCCGGAATATCCGGAGATCACGTCGGTGACGCCTTCCATGATTTCAAAGACAGCCTCGGTACACCAGAAGCAGCCACCGGCTAGAACGGCAGTGGCTTTGCCTTTAGTAGTGGCCAGTTTGGCGTCAAGAGTGGGTTCGGGAAATTCTGCGGCCATTGAGGTAGCTCCGTTGATGGTGAACCATACGCCGAGTGCGGCGGGCATTAAGTGCTTGATCAGGTTTTTCATACGCTCGTCTATTGTCTACTTTAACGGATGAAGTTACGGGCTGTGGGAATGCAAATCCTGAGAGAAAAGATTTTGGGATGAATTGGGAGCTTTGTATGTGGAGAGGAGAAAAGGTAATGGCACTGGAGCGTATCATTTGCGAATGAGCAGCTTTGCGAAATCAGAAGCCAAAAACGCAATCCGGCAGCGCATTGAGCGTCTGACACCGGATGCGCCGCGCCAGTGGGGCCGGATGACTGCGCACCAGATGGTATGCCATCTGACGGATGGTTATCGAATGTCGTCAGGCGAGCGAAAACCGAAGATGGTAGACAATTTCATGAGTCGATCGATTGTGAGGTTTGTCGCGCTACACACGTCACTCACTTGGCCAAAGGGCGTGAAAACTGTTGCTGAATCTGATCAGGAACAGGGAGGAACCAAGCCGGAGGCCTGGGATCGGGATTTGGCGGAACTGCTGAGAAGGATTGATGCTTTCCAGCCTGCCGTAAAAATCCCTCATCCCATATTTGGTGCGCTGACCGAGGATGAGTGGAATGTGTGGGGCTTTCGGCATGCCGACCACCATTTGCGGCAGTTCGAGCATTAGGGAATGGGCGGGGCGAAGCAGTTTGCGATTCGGTTGAATCACTCCTATCATTAGAATGAGGTAAAGATCTAATGAAAATGAAAACAGTAATGGCGGTGGCATTTGCTGCTGCGTTGACGCTGGGGGCCCAGGATGTAGCGACGGGCGCCAAGAAAGCAGCCAAGGCGACCGAGAAGGGGGCCAAGGTCGTAGCAGACGGCACGGTGGATGGAGCCAAAGCAGTTGCGTCTGGAACCGAGAAAGGCGTGAAAGCCATCGGCGAAGGAAGTGTGAAAGCGGCAAAGAGCACAGAGAAGGGTGCAAAAGTGGTCGGGCATGCCACGGCCGATGTAGCGAAAGATGTTGCCAAGGGGACAGAGAAGGGTGCCAAGGCTGTTGGCAGTGGTACAGTGACGGCAGCGAAGAGCACGGAGAAGGGTGCCAAGGCAGTTGGCAAGGGCACTGCGGATGTGGCGAAAGATGCTGCCAGTGGCACGGAGAAGGGTGCAAAAGCAGTGGGCCACGGGACGGTAGAGGGAGCGAAGGCAGTTGCTTCTGGTACCGAAAAAGGTGTGAAGGCAATTGGCAAGGCCGCTGAAAAAGTTGTGAAGAAATAGGGAAGCTCGGACGGAATCTGCTGGATGGGAATGGCGTCTCCTGAAGGGACGCCATTTTCATTTGTTATTCAGAGCGCAAGGCTTCGACGGGACTGACGGTGGCAGCGCGGCGGGCCGGGATGAAGCAAGCGAGAACGGAAGCGAAGCTGAGGCCGATAGCTGCGGCGGCGAGAGTAAGTGGGTCCCAGGAACGAACGCCGAAGAGAAAGCGGGTCAGTAGGTTGCCAACGGCTATGGCGGCCAAAGCGCCAAAGAAAACGCCAGTGGCAGTGAGCCAGCCGGCCTCTCGAAAGATGAGCATGTAGACGTTATTCGGCTGTGCACCGAGCGCAATGCGGACGCCGATTTCGCGAGTGCGCTGACTGACGGAGTAGGCGACAACACCGTAAATACCGGCCATGCCGAGGAGCATCGCGAGAGTGGCGAATGCGCCAACCAAGAGTGCGGAAGTTCGGCCTATGTATGCGGATGGAGAATTGTTGATTCGCTCCACCATCGTGGACGCTTCTCTGGTGACGATCTCATTGTCGAGCTGTTTGAGGGTGGCGGAGATGGTAGGCAACATGGAAGATTCAGAATGTCCCGTACGTATGACCAGGCCAAAATACGTGTCGGTGTTCTGATTGAACGGGCGATAGAACACGGCGGGAATTTCGGCATCGAGTTCACCCTCCCGAATATTTTCTACGATGCCGACAATTTCGATGGGAACCGGAGGGTTGGACAGGTAGCTGATGCGTTTACCGATGGGGTCTGATGCAGGAAAATGCATGCGGGCAAAGGCCTGATTGATGATAGCGACGGGAGGCCTGGATTCGTCTTCGGCTTCTTCGAAATAGCGGCCACGGACGAGCTTCGCACCGAGAGTCTGGAGGTAGCCCGGACTGATGTCACGCTCGGGAGTTTCGTTGTGTTCGCCATGCCAAGGGCGATCGAGAATTCGCAACCAGGTGGTGTTGCCATTGCCTCCGAGTGGAACGCCGTTAGTGGAAAACCCGACCGATGTTACGCCTGGAAGGCTTTGAATGAGGCTGAGCAATTGACGGTTGAAAGCGATTCGTTTGTCGGAGCCTTTGTACTTTGAGACTGGAAGACTTATGTGCATGGTGATCAGGTGATTTGGTTCAAAACCGACGTCAACAGCGAGCAAGCGGTAGAGGCTTTGCCCCAGAAGGCCGGCACCAACGAGGAGGATCATGGCGGTGGCGAGTTCGATGACAACCAATTTGGAGCCTACACGCTGCCAGGCCGTTCCGGAGGAAGCTCGACTCCCTTCTGCCAAACCAGCACGAATCGCCGAAGACCAGAGAGTGAAGCAGGGGGCAAGCGAGAACAGGATCAGGGCGAGGAGACAGATCGCGAGGTCGAAGGCTACGACGCGGAAGCTGAGGCCGAGATCGATGAGGAAGGGCATGGCGGCGCGAAGGTCTTTTGACAGCAAATTGACAAGGAGCTGCATGGTCCAATTTGCACAGAGTGTTCCGATGAGGCCTGCAGCAAATGTGAGGATGGCAGCTTCTGTTAAGAACTGTGTCAGGAGTCTGGAAGTTGAGGCACCGAGGGCTGTGCGCACGGAAATTTCGCGACGGCGACTTTCTGAGCGGACGAGGAGAAGGCCCGTTACGTTTACACCGGCAATGACAAGCAGGAGTGCTGCTCCGGCGAGAAGGAGGAGCAGAATGGGGCGGACTTTGCCGACGATGCCCTCACTGAGTGGTTCGACTGCGGCACCCTGGTCGCGATTGGAATCGGGATATTCTTTTTCGAGTTGAGCGGCGATCGCAGTGAGATTGGCAAGAGCGGCAGCTATCGAAACGTTGTCTTTGAGACGGCCCACGCCGTATGAACCGTGGCAACCACGGCGGAGATCGCAGCCGGGTTCGGCTTGATAATTGATCCAGAATTCCGGGGAGCGCGCCGGGGCAAAGTGGAAGTCTCGAGGAAGGACTCCAATAATCAGGTAGGTTTCGCGATCCAGAATTACGGATTTGCCGAGGATATCCGGGTTGCTGTTGTAGCGATTCTGCCAAGAAGCGTGGCTAAGGAGCAACGTTCTCTGCATGCCTGGGAGATCTTCTCCAGGATAGAAATCGCGTCCGAATCGTGGAGCGACGCCGAGGGTGCGGAAAAAGCCATCGCTGACACGGACGGCGCGCACGGGAAGCGTGCCCTCGGAAGTGGACATGTTGAAGCCGGCGCTGCGGTAGAGTTCGAGGGAGGAAAAGCTGGTGTTTCGTTTCTTCCAATCGAGGTAGTCGGGGTAGGAGAGATTGTTTTTGGGAAAGGTGGGTACTTTGCCGAAGACGCCGAGGAGACGTTCGGGATGCTGGTAAGGGAGTGGTTTGAGAAGCGCGGCATCGACGAAGGCGAAGATCGCGAGGCTGGCAGCGATGCCAAGCGCGAGGATCAGGATTGCTGAAATTGTGAAGCCTGGATTCTTATGCAATTGCCGCAGGGAAAAGCGAATGTCGTTGTTGAAGTTGTCGAACCAGTTCCAGCCACGGAGGTCTTTGCATGCCTCTTTTCTTTGCTGGAGCCCATGCATTGATTTGCGGGCGGCGAGACGGGCATCGTGGGGAGTCATGCCAGCGGCGATGTATTCGTCGATCTGACGGTCGAGGTGATATGGCAATTCTTCGTCGAGTTCCTGATCGAGAGCGGGACGATATAGAAGCGATCGGAAGCGGTTTTTAATGATGATGGCGAGTCGCATGGAAATTGGATTCTTTCTAGATGGCCCTGAGGACTTGAGAAATTGCGGTGGAGAGGCGATCCCACTGTGCGGCTTCGTGCTGGAGGGCTTTTCGACCGGAGGAAGTGAGCGTGTAGTATTTGGCGCGGCGGTTGTTCTCGCTAACAGCCCACTCCGAGCTGATCCAGCCATATTGTTCGAGCTTGTGGAGAGCCGGGTAGAGGGCACCCTGGCCTAGCTGGAGGACATCGCCGGATTGTAGCCGAATGCGTTGGGAGATGGCCCGGTAGTGTCAAGAGTTTTGTGTAAACTATTTCCGGAAGCTGTTTTCCAACGTGATAGAGTGCCCAAGTCACACGGAGGACATGGCTCTGCGGGGCCGCAACTCGAGCGCCGTGTGATCCGAGACCAGAGGTGGACGGCTC
>JANXLY010000319.1 GCA_025354885.1 Acidobacteriota bacterium
CCAAAGCCTAGCCGCAAGATGGTTTGCTCGTACGCTTACTTTCAATCAACTGATTGCTATAAGTCAACGGGGAAATGTCTCTCTTGCCAGGGATACGCCGGGAGGCCGACAGGTACTCGGTGGCTCGAGCAATCCCACGACCTGGCGCCCACTTGAGCAGGTGCCTCCGCCGTGCAGCCCTCAGGCAGCGAAGGCGGCTTTCGACAGCTTGTTCAAGAAGTAGCTTTCACATCCATAAACTGGTAGCAGATCATGTGAAGCGCAATCATATGGGCGTCTTCAATGCGTCCCATGTGTGGCTCAGGCGTGTGAATCTGCAATTGAACCAAAGGTCCGAGTTTGCCGCCGTTGCGTCCCGTCAAGCCAATCGTTTTGCAGCCAATCGAGTTTGCGTACTCGATTACGCGCAATACATTCGGGGAGTTGCCTGATCCGCTGATTGCAATCACTACGTCGTCGGCGGAGACAAAATTCTTGAGCTGCTCGAGCGCTGCATCATGATAATCCACGTCGTTGGAATACGCAGTGAGGGTCGGCATGTTGTCATGCAGTGAAAGAATCCTGAAGCGCTTGTCCTTTTGATAGCTTGCGCCCTTGAGCATGTCGCAGACGAAGTGCGAAGCCGAGGCAGCACTACCGCCATTGCCCGTCATGAAAATCGTCCTTCCATTGTCCCGAGCTTCTGCGAGCCAGGCTATGGCCTGATCCACTTTTGAAAGGTCGAGCCCGTTCAGGGTGTCGATCAACCGGTTGCGATAAGTCTCTGTATAAGTCATAAAGGAAAGGTCTCTCTTGCCAGCGCGAGTGCGCCATAAAGTACGCTGTCATCGGCGAGGGCAGCGGGAACTACCTCAATGCGAGCTCTGGACCAGGCAGTAATCTGGCGCCGCAGCTCGGCGCGCAATGGGAGGAACAGGGCGTCGCCCGCTTTGCTGATGCCACCGCCAATGATAATCCGCGCCGGGTTCAGAATCATGATGGCCGCCTTGAGGCCGAGGCTCAAATCGATCACGTAGTTGTCCACGAAGGCCGGATCGAGGAGAAGCTGTTTTGCGGGTTTGCCGTGATCCCGTTCGAGCCACAAACCGCAGCACATTCGCTCAAAGCAGCCAAAGGCCCCGCATAGACACTCCGGACCGCCGGGCCTGATGGTGAGGTGCCCCAGTTCGCCGGCATACCAGTCTGCGCCGCGATATACTCCGTGCTCTGTGATAATGCCGCCGCCAATTCCAGTGGACAGGGTCATGTAGAAAAGCGGGCGAGCGCCTTTGCCTGCACCAAAGAGGCCTTCGCCGAGAGCGCCGACATTGGCATCGTTATCCATGACGACCGGAGCATCCGCAATGGCGCTTATGGTTTCGACCAATGGATTTTCGTTCCAGCCCTCTACATGGGTTGAGAGCGTAACTTTCTGATGACCAAAATCTACCGGACCGCCAAAGCCGATTCCGCAACGGTGGATCTGGTGTTCGTGCTTCCAGCCGCAGATGATGGACTCAATCTGGCCAAGCATGGAGCGTGGCCCACCCTCGCGATCGGTGTGTCTTGATTCACGCAGCACCATTTCTTCGTCGGCGAATAAGGCGAGCGAAAATTTGGTTCCGCCAATGTCAATCGCGAGGGTATTCATTCGATGCCTGCCCGACTGGCGGCTTCGAAGACTTCCGATTGAGATGCAGTGCCGGTGCCTTTTTTCATGATGGTGATGCTGGCTACCAGGTTGCCCAAATGGACCGCCTGATCGATAGAAGCACCAGCTGCAAGCGCCGAAGCAGCTGCAGCCGAGAAGCTGTCCCCAGCGCCGCAGATGTCGACGGGATTGGTTACTGCAGTCGTCTTGAGCCAGCGTTCTCCAGCAAAATCTATGACATGAGCACCTCGTTCGCCAGCGGTGACAATCAGGGCTTTCAGCCCCAGCCGTTCGAGCATTGGAACATAATCTACCATGCCGAGCAAACGCTGTGCCGCTTCGCGGGCTTCATCCTCATTGGGTTTGATGTAGCAATTTTGGAAGAGCTCGGCTCGTTTGCGACTATCGACCCAGACTACTTTGCCGCTCACTTTTGCAATTGCTTCGCGCATTGCAGCTGTGATGATGCCGCCACGAGATGTCTCGGCCTGATCGCAAATGAGGATGGCATCAAAGAGGGAAGCAAAAGTTTCGAACTGCCTTACCAACTGCTCATCGAGGGCGTCTGGCAGTGGCTTGATGTTGATGAAATCGACTCGAGGCAAGTCTTCGATCCCCGTCTGTGAATTGATGTACTTTGTGTAAGTAAAAGTCTGGATCATTGTCGAGCGCAGAACCAGGTCTACGCCGATGTCGCGAACTCCGAGGGCTCGAAAAAGTTCATCGCCGTGCATATCCTCACCGATTGCACCGAGGAGTGCGACGCGTCCGACACCGAGGTCTGAGAGATTGTTCGCAATCGTGCCGCAAGCCCCGGCGGTGGAAACAGAATCAATCACTGCAATGCGTGGCAAGCCGGTTTCACGGGAGAGTTCGTTCAGAGCAGGATCGTAGGTACTCCAGCGGTCAAGACAGATATCTCCGACCACCAGGACGTTTAGCTTCGAGAAGTTGGACAGGATTTCGGTGATCGTCATTTGAGCAATCTCCAGAGGGCCGGAATCGTTGCGCGGTGATTTCCACAGAAGTAAAAGCTCTCGCCACCGTCGGCTACAGTTCGCACGAGAATGGTCTTCTGTGGACGAAAGTAATAACCGGGATCGGACTTGGGCAATTCTTTACGGAAGTCGCCCTGAATCGGGATCAGGTCAAAAACAGCGGTGGAGAAATTGCGAATCTCTTGGCCGCGCTGGGTTGCGACGTTGCGGGCCATTGCCAACGCCTTCAGGTATACCTCGGGACCCATGATGGCCGAGCCACAGTTGAGGAGAACTCCGCCTTCGAGCGAGCGGACGGATTCTGCAAAGATCAGGAAGTCGGTATAGCTGGTTTTGCCGAGATCGGCGCCATTGAAATTGGGGTGTTCGTGGAGGATGTCGTAACCGATGCCTGCATGAACCGTTGCCGGAATGCCGGCACGCCAGGCGGCAGCGAAGACGCTGAGGTCGCGGTAGGGGAAACTGGATTCGTGAATGCGCCGGCCAATGTACTCGCCGAGGCCATAGTCGAGCTGGGCGGCCTCGGTAATCCAGTTGTTGAGTTCGCCTGTTTCACGCCAGAGGCCGAACTGTCCGTCCCGGATGTATCGGGCAACGCTTTCTGTGGTGGCACCGATGAGGGCCACTTCGTAATCGTGGATTGCACCGGCACCGTTGAAGGCGATGTGGCTGACAAGTTTTCGTTCGATCAGGTCGATGAGATGACGATTCACACCGGCGCGCAGGACGTGAGCGCCCATGATCAGAATTACAGCGCGGGACTGACTGCGGGCGGTGCGGATCTTTTCGGCGACGACAGCAAGATCGGGGTGCTCGAAGGGTGGAGTGTCGCTCGACAGCTCCAGCCAGTTTGAAATTTCGAGGTCATGACTGCGTTCGGCGAGTGGCAGGATGCGCAACGCGCTACGGTCAAAAATCGGATAGCGTGATCCCATTTGAGTTGAGCCTAATTGGGGAACAGTGCGGAGCGCAACTGATCGAGGTTCTGGAAATTTTCGATGATAAAATCGGCACCTACTCCTGCCAGGCGGTTGCGCTTCCATTTGTCGATGGTGAGGCATTGGGGCTCCTCACCCGCGACCCCGACGGCAATGCCACCGGCCTGTTTGACGACTTCGATTTCGACATAGCCGTCGCCGAAGCCGAGAAATTCTTCGCCCCTGTATTCGCTGGATTCGACGATCTGCCTGACGAGCAGCGCCTTGGAGAATTTACTCAGATCGTCGAGTGCGCCAAAGACACCGCCGTCGAAGTAGTGATAGACATCGAGTAGTTTGGCCTCTTCGACCACGTTGTCATGGTCTGTGCCGCTGGCGAGATACATCTTGAGGCCACGCGACTTCAGTTCTTCGAGCAAGGCGCGAGAGCCGGGGACGAGGTGCGCTTCGGGTGAGGTGCGGCCAGTGCGTAAATCTTCGAGGCGGTCTTTGATTACTTCGTGCAGCGCGTCGAGGTACATCTTCTTGTAGACCTTCGGATCTTCGGGCTGGCCGCCGCGCAAACGGACTTGTTCAGCCAACTCCATCATCTGGTAGATCGTCTCTTTACCGGTAAGGCGGGCGACGAAATCTTCGACGAGCTTTCGCAGATCTGCTTCGGATTCACCGGTCTTGAGACTGGCAAGGATCTCGACCATCTGGGGAACCATTACATTTACCCAGCCTGTGCGAATCAGGGACAGAGTGCCATCAAAATCAAAGAGCACGACGCGGGCACCGTTCGCGTGGACGCCAGGTCGCAAGTTTTCAATCATTCCTCTCTATTGTGACAAATGGCGAGGAGAAACTAGATGAGTGCCCACTCTTTGCGTGGCTCGCGAAAGAGCAGGGCATTGGCTTCGGGGGCATCGAATTTCTCAGTTTTTGAATCCCAGGCAAGTTTTTTGCCGGTGCGGAGAGCGATGTTGCCGAGGTGACCGATGTTGGTTGCCATGTGGGCGGATTCCGCAGTTGCATTGGGGGGTTGCGCGCCACGTACGCAATCAACGAAGCGGATGGCGTGTTCACGAGTGGCGTCTTTGGCGGCGACACTGATGGGCTGGCATCGGGGAAGAGCGTCGCCACGACCGGCGGGCTCGGGGTAGATTTCAAAGCCGACGCGCTCGGCGACCATGGTGCCTTTGGTGCCGTAAAAGATCATGCCGTTGGGCATGTCACGATCACCCTGGGCGTTGTAATACTTCCAGCCTGGGGTACGGAAGCCGCCGCCGTGGCTGTTGAAGTTGATGCCCTCGTAGGTAAGGATGAAGTTTGCGTATTCGTAGGTGGCCTGGAGCAGGTCTGGAGCATTGCCGGCTCCCTCGAGCAAGAGACGGCCGCCCGAGGCGCTGACCGACTTTGGCGCGGCGTCACTGCCCTTGAGGCCCATGATCTGGTGGAGGGAGTCGAAGCGGTGAGTGCCGTAGTCGGTGATGGTGCCGCCAGCGTATTCGAGGTAATTGCGGAAGGTGGCTGTGAAGCGTTTCTGATTGAAGGGGACCTTGGGGGCGACGCCAAGATACATGTCCCAGTCGAGACCTTCGGGAACTGGGGAATCGGGGACTTTGGCAATCGTATCGGGATGCCAGTTGACGTAGTTCCAGATGCGCACATATTTTACCTGCCCGATGTAGCCGGACTGGATGAGGTCGGCAGCCTGGGCGAAGTGAGGGGCGGAGCGGTGCTGGGTGCCACCGAAAATCAGGCGCCTGGTGCGCTGCATTGCCTGGATGATTTTGCGGCCCTCGACGATGGAGTGAGCCAGAGGCTTCTCGACATAGACGTCTTTGCCGGCCTCGGCGGCGAGGATGGCGACGGCGGCGTGCCAATGGTCCGGGGTGCCGACGATGATGGCGTCGATGTCTTTGCGGTCGAGCAGTTTGCGGAAGTCCTGCACGCTTGCAGTAGCGCCGAGTTGTTTGGCGGCTGCCTCGGCATGGGGGACGTAGACGTCGGCTGTTGCGACATATTGGGCGTTGGGATTCTCTTTGGCGAAGCCCGCGACATAGCGGCCTCTGCCACCGCAGCCAACGAGGGCGAGACGGACACGTTCATTGGCTCCTCGAACCTGGGAGGCGGCGAGGGCAGTAGGAATAAAGCTGCGACGTTGCATAGGAAGATTCTATCGACGGGCAGGGGTGATTGGTAGACTCGTGCTTAGATTGCCACGCCTTGTCATTTTTCTGCTTGCAGCTCTTGCCCTGTCTGCCGAACCGAAACGGATTGTTTCGACAGTTCCCGGGCTGACCGAAATTCTCTTTGCCCTGGGGCTTGGGGACCGGCTGGTTGGAGTGAGTGAATACTGCCGCTATCCTGCTGCTGCACTGGGTAAACCGAAGGTAGGTTCGTTTCTACAGCCGAACCTCGAGGCAATTACTGCGGTGCGGCCCGACCTGGTGCTGATCATCAAGAACCCTGTGCGGTTGAAGCAACGACTGGAAGCGATCGGACTGCCTGTGGAGGAACTGGATCTGGAGACGCTGGGCGGGATCCTGCAGGCGATAGACCGGCTGGGAGCGGAGACGAATACGAAGGATCGAGCGGCTGTTTTGCGGGCGAGCATCGAGAAGAGGCTTGTTGCCGTGCAGGCTAAGGTGAAACAGCGCAGGCGGGTGACTTTTCTGGTGGGACGAACGCCGCAGCGACTCGAAGGCATGGTGGCCGTGGGGCCGAAGAGCTATCTCGATGAACTGATGAAGGTGGCTGGCGGGGACAACATTTTTTTCGACTCGCCGGCCATGTATCCGAAGGTATCGATCGAACAACTGCTGGCGCGAGATCCGGAAGTGATTTTTGAGATGGGCGATGCGGTGCATGAAGGCGTAGAGCAAAACAAATATCGCGAAGATGTTTTGGCAGTCTGGGCGAAGATGCCTTCGCTGAAGGCAGTGCGGGGCAAGAAAGTGTTTCCACTGAACGACAATATGTTTGTGGTGCCCGGGCCGCGATTTGTGGATGCGGCGGAGAAATTTTTTGAAATGCTGAACGGGAGTGTACGGCCTTGACTCCGGTGTATCAGGTGAAGTCGGCTGCTGTTGTCAAAAGCGGACGGGCTTTGTTGCAGGACATTGATCTGGAGTTTTGTGCAGGGGAACTGGTGGTGATTCTTGGCCCGAATGGGGCGGGGAAGAGCACGCTGCTGCGCACACTTGCGGGACTGGAGCCGTTGAGTGGCGGAGAGGTGTTGCTGGGTGGAAATCCGATTGCGCGGATCGGGAGGCGAGAGTTGGCGAGGCAAGTGGCAATGGTTGAGCCGATGCTCGATCTACCTTTTGGATATAGCGTTGAGCAGGTTGTGATGATGGGGCGGGCGCCGCATATGGATGCCTGGTTTGAAGGGGCTGAGGATTGGGCGCAAGTAGAGACCGCACTGGCCGTGATGGATTGCACCGGCTTGCGCAAGCGGGATTACCGCAATTTATCGAGTGGCGAGAAGCAGCGGGTGCTGGTGGCTAGTGCGCTGGCGCAACAGCCCTGCGTTTTATTGCTGGATGAATCGGCGGCCTTTCTTGATGTGAGGCATCAGATGGAACTGTTTCAGGCGCTGGTGCGGCTGACGGCGCAAGGCTATCTGGTGGTGGCAGTGACGCATGACTGGAATCTTGCAGCGGCCTGGGCAACGAGGATTGTATTGCTGAAAGAAGGCCGTGTCGCAGCGGTGGGTACGCCGCAGGAGTTGGCTCGCGAAGACCTGCTGCTGGATGTCTTTGGCGTGGCGCTTGAGGTTCTTGCTGTCGAGGGACGAAGGCCCGTCGTTTTGCAGCCGGGAGCGATTGAGAAATGAATCGCTTTTGGAGTGTGTTGCCGCTTTGTCTATTGATCTCAGTCGGGGCACTGGTGATCTGTCCGCTGATCGGACCGACCTCGCTCGATTTCAGAAAGATATGGACGGAGGGGACGCTCGATGCACAGATCTTCTGGCTGGCAAGATTTCCGCGTGTGCTGCTGGCGCTGCTGGCAGGGGGGGCGCTGGCGACTGCGGGAGTTTTGTTTCAGGCATTGATGCGTGATGCACTGGCGACGCCGGATACGCTGGGCGTATCGAGTGGAGCAAGTCTTGGCGCGGTAGTGTCGATCTGTTTTGGCTGGGCGGATTCTGCGCGGTTGGGTGGATTGTGGGCAGCTTCGCTGATCGGGGCGGGACTGGTGTTGATGATTGTGGTGGGACTGTCGAGCAGCGGACGGAATGTGTCGAGCTTTACCCTCTTACTGGCAGGGATCACGATCAACTCGATGTGTGTGGCGATCATGCTTTTTTTGCAGAGTGTGACGACGCTGGGGAGGAGCCTGGCGATTACACGCTGGCTGATGGGTGGGGTGGATGCGGTGGAGTACCGGACATTGGGATTACTGGCACTGTTTGTGTTGCCAGCGACCGTGCTGCTGATCTGGAGGGCGCGAGACTGGAACCTGCTGGCAGTAGGGCAGGGGTGGGCGACCGCGAAGGGGCTGGACGCGCGGCGCAGCCTGAGGTTTGGTTATGCAGCGGGGTCGATTCTGGCTGGAGCGGTAACGGCGATTACCGGGCCGATCGGGTTTGCCGGATTGATCGTGCCACATGCATTGCGGATGCTGATCGGGCCGGATCATAGACTGTTGCTGCCCGCGTCTTTTTTGCTGGGCGGCGCATTTCTCGCTGTGTGTGACGCCATCGGGCGCACGGTGTTTGCCCCTGCGGAGTTGCCGGTTGGAGTCATTACAGCACTGCTTGGTGGCCCATTCTTTTTATGGGTCCTCAGTACCCGGGCTACAATTAAGAATTGATCAATAAATTAGTCCTGGAAAACCTGAAGCACAGGCCAATTCGGACACTTCTCGTTGTTTTTGCAATCGCAATCCAAGTGAACATGATGCTGGCCCTTGTGGGGATGAGCCATGGCATGTTGAACGACTTCGAGAAGCGGAGCCGTGGCGTTGGTGCTGACATTATCGTGCGGCCTCCGAATACGAGCGTGCTGTCGGTGAGTGCCCCCTCCATGAGAGAAGCGATCGTTGGGTATTTGCTGGAACAGCCCCATGTAAGCGGTTCGCTTGGCATCACCGTACACAGCATGGAGGGATTTCTGAACAGTGTGACCGGCATTGATCTTGAGAAGTTCAACAAGTTCAGCGGAGGCTTTCAATTTAAGCAGGGCGGCCCGTGGAAGACAAGCAAAGACGTGATCGTCGATGAATTTTATGCAAAGCAGCGCAAGCTCAGTGCTGGTAAGCCGGTGATGCTGATGAACCGGGAATGGAATGTGGCTGGGGTGGTGGGGAGCGGCAAAATGAGCCGGATCTTTATGCCAATCGATGTACTGCAGGAACTGACAGCCAATACGGGGAAGTACAGCCAGATTTACCTGCGGGTGGACGACCCAAAACACATTGATGATGTAGTTGCCCATTTGAAAGCGCTGCCGGCGACGAAGGACTATTCGATTTACTCGATGAAGGAGTTCACGTCATTGATCAGCATTGACAACGCGCCTGGTTTGCGGCCCTTTCTGAATGTGATTGTGGGATTGAGTGTGGTTGTTGGTTTTCTAGTGGTTTTCTTGAGTCTTTATACGGCTGTGCTGGAGCGGACGCGCGAGATCGGCATTCTGAAGAGCCTGGGTGCGACGCCGTTCTTTGTGATCCAACTGCTGTTTCGCGAAACGATTGCGCTTTCGATTGTGGGCAGCTTTGTGGGCGTCGGATTAAGTTATGCGACGCAGTGGCTGATCGCGACGCTGGTGCCGTCGAGTCTGCAGATGCAGATCATTTATGAATGGTGGCCGATTTCGATGCTGGTGGCAATCGTTGCGTCCCTGATTGGAGCCCTTTATCCGGGTTACAAGGCAGCCCGTCAAGATGCTATCGAGGCGCTGGCGTATGAATAAGGCTCCGCTGATCGAGATCCGTGATCTGAAGAAGACTTACCGGCAGGGCGATGTGGATGTGCATGCGCTGCGTGGTGTGAATCTGACGGTTGGTGATGGTGAATTTCTGGCGATCGTCGGGCATTCGGGGAGTGGCAAGTCGACACTGTTCAATATCCTTGGCGGGTTGACACCGGCTACGAGTGGCGACATACATCTTGGCGGAGAGGATCTGCTGGCGATGTCGGATCTGGACCGGACGCTGCTGCGGCGTGGGACGGTAGGTTTTGTGTTTCAGAAATACAATTTGCTGCCAACTCTGAACGCTCATGACAATATTGCGCTGGCAGAAGTGCTGGCGAAGACTTCGAATCTGGATGCGCCGTGGTTCAGAGAAGTGTTGCAAACGCTGGGACTGATGGATCGTCTTACGCACAAACCGCGGGCGATGAGTGGCGGCGAGCAGCAACGTGTGGCGATTGCGCGAGCACTTGTTTGCAAGCCCAAGATCCTGCTGGCGGATGAGCCCACCGGGAATCTGGATACCGAGAATTCGATTGCCGTGCTCGAGATCATGAGCGGATTGAACAAGAAGTATGGCCAGACGATTCTGATGATTACGCACAATCCTGAGGCTGCTGATTTTGCGGATCGCAAGGTGCGGATGAAGGATGGGCGGGTGCTGGAGCCGGTAGAGGATATCCACGAAATCTAAGGCTCACCAGAAAAAAATGAGACTGATTGAGCGGAAGGTAGCATTCTTGTCGCCTTACCCGTAGTGTCAAAAATTCCTGATTGGTAGGTAGAGTGTTTCAGGAAGCGAATTGCATTCAAGCAGGAGGAATGGGATGGATCTACAGATACAGAAGCCGACAGCGGCATTTATTGGTGCGTCGTGGCTTGCCTTGATGGTTGGCGCAGGCTCTTACGTGATCGGGCTGTGGAATGCGCAGATGCAACTGAACGAGAAGGGCTATTATTTCACCGTGCTGATGTACGGTCTGTTTGCTTCTGTCTCACTTCAGAAATCCGTACGCGACCGTATGGAGGGGACCAAAGTGACCAGCCTTTATTTTGGCTTGTGCTGGATCTCTGTCGGCCTTTGCATGCTGCTGTTGATGGTGGGGTTATGGAATGCGACGCTTGCGCCGAGTGAGAAGGGGTTCTACGGTATGGCGTTTCTACTGAGCCTTTTTGGCGGAGTAGCAGTGCAGAAAAATGTGCGCGATCTGGCGTTGTTTGCGGATGCGGCGGGGTCGATTGAAGTTGGCCTTCCCAAAGCTTAGCGCTTGACACTGATTTCTTTGAACATCACCTTTGAATTGGCGTCGTGGTTCTGGATGCCGATGTAGCCGGAGTCGGGGCGAGGGCCGCGGACGGGCTCGTAGTGCGCCTTGCGCTCTGGCACAGGCTGGCCATCCACGTATTCGTTAACTTTCCTGCCGTTGAGAAACACAATGGTCTTTTTGCCCTTGAGGTGGATCTCCATGGTGTTCCATTCTCCGGCAGGATTCTGTTTCCAATCGCCGGCTGCCTTGGATAGCGAATAGATTGCGCCAGTGCGGTGCCATTCGTCGCCGCCGGAATCGATCTGGACTTCGTAGCCGTTGTGGACGCCGTACCAGGGGTCGCGTGGTTTCTCCGGCAGACGAATGTAGACTCCGGAATTGGCGCGAGCACCGATGGTCTTGAAGACAACACGGATGGTGGTATTGGCGAAGGGTTCTTCCTTGTAATAAAGCAGGCCCATGCCTCCCTTGGTGACGAGGAGGCCGTCTTCAATGACGAAGGAGCCGGGGCCGGTCATTTGCCAACCGCTGAGGTCCTTAGCGTTGAAGAGTTGTTTCCAGGAAGCTGCGGGCAGAGAAGCGGCCGCGAGCAGGGCGAAGCAGAGTAAGCGTTGCATTGCTCTCTACTTTATCAAGTGAGACGGAGGTCTTTGAGGATGGGGGACCAACCGTCGAAGCTATTGTGCTCGAGCTGGAAGGCGGCATCGATGCGATCTCCGGCTTTGAGCTGTTGCCAGAAGGCAGGTACGTTCCAGCCTTTGAGGTTGAGCAGGCGACCGGATTGACGGGTGGTGAGTTTGAGGTGCTTGCCCTTCATGGCGAGTGGAGGCGCGGCCACTTCGATGTCGAGCAGGGCGAAGACGGGAGGCTGGTTTTTGTAACCAAAGGGGGCCATGCGCTGGACCTCCTGATACAGGCCGATGCCGACATCGGGGATGGTGACGACTTCGTCAATCTCGATGGTGGCCCGGCGAGATTCGTCGTCGAGCCTTGAGGCTGCGTAGGCAGCGAAGGCTTGGACGAAAGCAGGAACCAGCTCTGGTGTGAGAGTGACGCCGGCTGCCTGTTCATGACCGCCGAATTGTTCGAAGAGTTCGCGCATCGATTCGAGGGCATCGAGGAGGTGGAAGCCGGGGATGGAGCGACCCGAACCTTTGACAAGGATTGTGCCGTCTTTTTCGAGCTGGGTGAGGACGAAGGTGGGTTTACGGTGACGTTCGGCGATACGGCCGGCGACGATGCCGGCTACGCCAAGGTGCCAGTCTTCGCCAAAGAGCACGAGGCCGAGGCGTTGCTCCCAGATGGGGTTGTTATCGATTTCGCTGAAGATTGCCTCGCGCATGGTCTGCTCGGTCTGTTGACGGTCGCGGTTGAGTTCATCGAGGGAATTGGCGATGCGGTTGGCGGTGGCGTTGTCGCGGGTGAAGAAGAGATCGAGGACTTCTGAGGCGCTGGACATGCGACCGGCGGCGTTGATGCGAGGGCCGATCTGGAAGCCGACCTGGCGTGCGGTCGGAATTGTGCCGGGTTTGATGCCGGAGACATCAAGGAGTGCGCGGAGGCCAGGATTGTGGACTTCGGCCATGCCGTCGAGGCCGAGTTTGACGATGGCGCGATTTTCGCCTTCGAGGGGGACGATGTCGGCGACGGTGGCGAGGGCGGCGATCTTGAGGAGGGATTCTACGAGGCGCTGTTGTTTGGGGATGGGGAGGGTGGAAGTTTCAAGGAGGCCCTGGGCGAGTTTGAAAGCGACTCCGGCACCGCAGAGGTGCTTGTTGGGATAGCGACAATCGGGCTGATTTGGATTGAGGACGGCGACGGCAGGGGGGATGGCGGATTCGGGGAGGTGATGGTCTGTGACGATGGTATCGATGCCGAGGGAGTTTGCGGTAGCGACGACGTCCTGGGCGCGGATGCCGGTATCGACGCTGATGATGAGGCGGACGCCGGAATCTGCAGCTTCGCGGATGCGGTCTTCTTTCATGCCGTAGCCGTCGAGGATGCGATGGGGGACGAAGGCTTCGACGCTTGCGCCGAGCAGGTCGAGAACCGTCTTGAGGATGACGATGGCACTGGTGCCGTCGACGTCGTAATCACCGTAGAGAAGGATTTTTTGCTGCTGGTCGATGGCAGAGCGGATGCGGGTGACGGCCTGGTTGAGGCCTAGCAGTTGCGCTGCCGGAAGAAGATCCGCGAGGCTGGGGTTGAGATAGGCATGAGCGGCTGCCGGCGTTGTGAAACCACGGCGGAGGAGGACTCTGGCAATGGCGGGCGTGAGTGCGCAGGACTGGACGAGAAGGCTTGCTGCCGCAGCCAGTTCCGGAGTTTCGCGCGAGTCGCCAGCGAAGACCCAGCGGGGACTAAGGCCGGGCATTGTGCATGGGCCTAGTTTTTCGAGAAGAAGTTTCCAATTGGTGGGTTGGTGTCATCCTCTTCCTCCGCCTCATCAAAGCCGGGATCGGCACCGTAGGGGAATTGAGAGAGTTGGAGTTCTTCGAGCATCTCCATCAGTTCTTCATACCAGGGGGCTTCGAGATCGTACCAGTAAAAGAAGCCTTCGCTGGCGTAACCGATGCCGAGGCGATTGGTGAAGCCGATGTAGGAGCGAAGCTCGCCGATGCGACGGGCGTATTCGCGGAATTCGTCGGGTTCGAGGGTGGCAAGTTCGAGGGCATCTTCGGCGTCGGCGATGGTCTCTTCGGTGAGATCCTGGTCGAAATAAAGGATAACTTTGGCACCGGCACTCTTGGCAGTGGCGAGGAATTTTTTGTAGTCTGGGACCCTGTTTGTATCCCACCAGACCGAACGGTCGTTGGGCCACATCTCGGGCTCAACGTGATAAACCGCGACACCCTCACGACGGAGGTGCTCAAGGATTTCGTCTTTGACGATCTGTGGATTCGGCTTCGATGCTTGCGCCATTGGCTTCAATGCTCCCCGCTAGCGCTGCCGCGAAAACCAGAAATGCTGGCAGATGGAAGGGGAAATCCACTGTCGCGTGCAACGCAGCTATGAGAATACCCCAAGACGGGTAGAAGTGGATCGACTTTCGCATCCAACACGAAAAGATTGCCAAAAATGCGAGGGTGGCGGGTAGGCCGAACTCGACGGCCCACTCGAGCCAGTCGGAGTGTGCAGCATTGACGAACTGGCCGTTATCGAAGAGTGCGAAGGCGGGGTAGATGTGGGAGAAGTTTGTTGGGCCCCAGCCTGTGAGGGGCTTGGAGGCGAGCATCTGGAGGCTGGACTGCCAGATTTCGAAGCGGTGATCGCCGGCAAACGGGTCTGTGATGCGGGCGCTGCCGCTGAGCATGAGGAAGAAGCTGACGGCAATGGCTGTGGCTGGGATGGCGTAGAGGAGTTTTTCGCGGCCGCCGATGGCGATCGTGAGTACGCAGGCCTCAAGCAGGAGCAACATTGCGCCGACACGCGAGCCACCCGCGAGTGCGCTGAGCAGCAGGATGGCCGCGATGTAGAGATAGAAATTGCCTCGGGAGCGGCGCCAGGCGTAGATGAGGAGGGGGAGGCTGAGTTCACAGAAGACGGCATAGTGGTTGCGGTTGTGAAAGGGGAACAGGGCCGGGGCCCAGGAGGGTTCGAAGTAATTGTAAAGGAGGCTGAGGGTGGCGAGGATGGTGATTGAGGCGCAGAGCCTTGCGAGATGGCGGAGTTTGGGATTGAGATTGGAGAAAGCGAGACAGGCGAGAGCGAGATCGAAGCCGTTGAATCCGGCAGCGGCGATGACGGCGAAGGCGGCGGTGAGGGTGTAGAGAAAGGCAGGGCGATCGGTGCGGGTCAGGAGAAGGCAAGCGAGGAATGCTACGGCACGGGCGGCGAACCAGGTGGTGTGGTCCCGGTCTGCCAGACTGACGAGGATCAGCATGAGAGTGCAGAGGCTGAGTAAGACCTGCCACGAGGATCTCATTCGATCTGGACTTCCAGGAGTTGAAAGCGGCGCTCTGGACCTGGGGCGGCCAGGAGGGAAATGCGGTTCCAGTTGGGGGATGCGGTGCTTAGTTGCCAGGAGAGGTTTTGTGACTCGCCTTTCCAGAGCGGGGTGATACGAGGATGCGGGTGGCGGCGGGCATCGACAAAGATGCTGAGAAGCTCGAGGGGCGCATGGATCGTTTCGAGATAGACGGCGAGTTCGCCGGGTCTCCAGTTGATCTGTGCGGATTTGTGCTGAGTGATGCGCCAGTCGAAGGCGAGCGAAGTGGGACGGCTGCGCAGTTGGGTGTTGAAGGTGCCGGTGTGGGCAAATTCCGGATGAAGTTTGGCGAACAGAGTGGCGGCAGCTTCATGTTGTCCATCCCAGAAAAGGAGATCGCAAAGCTCCAGACGGTAGCGATCGAGGGAAGCGGACGAGGTGAGACTTGCCTGGAAGCTTTGGGCGTCTGCGAGCCGATGCTGGCCGAGGAGAAAGCGCAGGAAGTCGATTTGGTGTGCTTCTCCTGAAGAATTGAGGACTTGGCTGGCTTGCTCCAGATCGAGAAATTGAGTGTAGACGCCGTCAGCATCGCGCGGGCAATAACGCAAGGCGAGGGTGGCGAAGTGAGTGCTGCGAGCGCGGGAATTAGAGCGTGAGGCCTGAGTGAGGGCGGCCATATAGCTCTTGTAAGAGTGGTGGTAGAGGGTGGCCTGGTCGAGTAGAGCTTCTGCCTTGGTGGGGTCGCCTGCGAATTCAGCATAGAGGGAAAGGCGAAGCAGGGCCGTGAGATTGCGCGGATCGGCGTTGAGGGCAGCACTGAGGTGATGAGATTCTCGGGTGGGATCGAGGTCGGCGAGGGCAAGCGAGTGCGCGGCCGTCGACATCGATAAAACTTTTGAGAGACGAGTCAGGGATTCGAGATTTTCGATTGTGTGGGAATGCGCTCCCAGCCAGAGTGCCCAGGCGGCGCTGGCAGAAAGGGAGGCCCCAATGAGGCAGAGGAGCCGACAGAGTAGAACTGGGAGGCTAAGGAGCCTCGGCACAGGAGTGTGATCGGCTGAGCTGCGTCGACCCAAGAGAGCAATTTGAGAATAACTTTTGTTCAAGGAGTGGAATGGGGCTCCGATAAGGTTTGTAGGTCAAATATCGTGCAAATACAAACTTTTCAATCGATTTCCGGTTTCGCTGCCTTGGTGGTTGGGTGTGGCATGCTCATTGCCGAATCTCGGCCGGTCGAGACGCTTTCTGTGGCGAATGCGCCGGCGGTGGCGTGGACGTCTGGTGTGATGCGGATCAATGGGGCGGATCATACGGGGTCTGGAAATTTGCTTCCGGGAGCGAAGCTTGAGACCTTGCGGAGTACTGGACAGTTGTATTTGGCAGATGGGACACGGATGCGTTTGGCTGCGGCGACGAGCATGAGTGTGCAGGCGCAGAGTGTGATTCTTGAGCTCGGGATTGCGAGGGTTGATTCGATTCCGGCGCCGAATCGGCGGTTGAATATTGTTGCCGGCGAATTGAAAGTGAATGCGGGTGGAGGAGTGATCGCGCGACCGCGTGCGGAGGAGTTGATCGTGACAGCGGCCCTAACGGCAACTGCGGTACGTCGTACGAATGGGGTGTTGGTTGCGATGGTGCGACCTGGCGAAACGCTTTCGTTTTCGGTTGGAGGGGCAGAGAAAAGCGTGGATACGCGGATGACGGGGAAGGTGTGGGGAGAGAACGGGCGCTATTTTTTGAACGACGAAGTGACGAGTTTGAAGACGGAACTGCAAGGTGGGCGGACGTCTTCTTTTGAGGGGATGCGAGTGCATGCGCGGGGGGAATTATTGGATTTGGGGGGAGAAGGACGACGAAGGCTGGTGGTGAAGGAGTACATGCTGGCGCAGGCGTCCACGCAGAGTTTGCCGAATCAGAGTGGAACTGAAGGTAGCGGGGGAGCTGCCCCAGCTGGCAGTTCTGGCGGTGGTGCTGGCGGTGGTGCTGGTGCTGGCGGTGGAGCTGCCCCAGCTGGCAGTTCTGGCGGTGGCGGTGGCGGTGTTGCTGGCGCTGGTGGCGGAATGTCGACGACCGTGATTGTCGGTGTCACTGTTGCGACTCTTGCCGGTGTTGGAGCCAGTCTTGCGCTGGTGAGCGGTTCTCAAGATCAGCCGATCAGCCAGTAGCAGTGGAAGGTTGATCTTCAAAGAGCGCACGTTGTCCCAAGGTATTGAGCGCTCCTTCATGTTGGAGCAGGAATTCTTTGCGCCATAAGCCGCCGCCATAGCCTGTG
Organism: Acidobacteriota bacterium; assembly: GCA_025354885.1. Taxonomy (GTDB): domain Bacteria; phylum Acidobacteriota; class Terriglobia; order Bryobacterales; family Bryobacteraceae; genus Bryobacter. The sequence continues at coordinate 16,938 of JANXLY010000319.1, forward strand.
AGTTTGCCGTTTGCTCCGATGACGCGGTGGCAGGGGATCAGGATTGAGATCGGGTTGCGTCCATTTGCCATTCCGACGGCACGGACCGCCTTTTCTTTGCCAATTTGTTTGGCGAGTTCCAGATAAGAGATAGTTTGTCCAAAGGGAATCTGGCAGAGCTGTCGCCAGACTTCCTGCTGGAAGGGCGTGCCTTCGGGTCGAAGCGGGACATCGAAGGACTTGCGCCAATTGCCGAGGTATTCGTGAAGCTGGCGTTCTGCATCCAGCAGGATTGGGTGAGATTGCGCTATGGCATTGCTGCGGTCTCGGGGGTGCGCTTCTTGTTCGAAGGCCAATCCGATGAGGGCTGTGCCGTCGGAAGTGAGGGTGATTCTGCCCAGCGGCGAGAGGAAATTGCTGAGGAAAGTCATGCTTTTGCCTTCGGATCTGCTTGCGGCAGGGATAAGGAACGCCATAAGAGCATGACAGCATAGGCTCGCCAGGGACGCCAGGCGGCACTTTTCGATTCTGCCTCGCGACTGGCCTTGGTTGGACCCAGACCCTGAATCCCAAGCGCCTTCTGGATACCCAGGTCACCGGCTGGAAAGGCGTCGCGATCTGAATCGCCGCGCATACGCAGGTAGTTTTCAGTCCATGGACCGATGCCGGGTAGTTCGATCAGATGAGGGCGGTGATCGTGGGGATGGGTACACCAGACTGCAAAATGATGGAGGGTCTCAGCTCGTTTCTGAGGGATTCCGATGGAGGCGAGTTCCTGGATTGGGAGCAGCGCAAGCTCAGCAGCTAAGGGAAAAAGCTTAGTCACCCCAGAAGAAGTGCTAGTGAAATTGTGTCCAAATTTTTCCACAAGACGGGCTGCAAAGGTGTGGGCTGCCTTTACCGAGACCTGTTGCCCGAGGATGGCTCGAACGCCCATTTCAAAGCGGTCCCAGGCACCGGGAAGGCGCACGCCGGGCCAGCGGAGGATGAGGGGAGCAAGCACGAGATCGGCGGCAAAGCAGCGTTGCATGGGTAGAGGGTCTGAATCGAGGTCGAGGACGCGAGATGCGAGCGCGGAGATTTGGCTGGTAGCGTCGAGGAAAGTGGCTGGACCGGTGAGCCGGAGCTCCAAAGAATTTTCGAGAATACCCGCTTGCACTTCGACTAAGCCTGCGCTATCGTTCCACCTTAGACTTCGACGAAGGACGTGATGATGGACCATCTCGACTCCGGGAATGGCCCTAGGTCCGAAGAACTCAGTCAGGCCACCCCAGTCGAAGGGGGGCCGAAAGAGGAGGGTCTCCACACGAGTGTCCATAAGTAGCTATAATATAGCCATGAGCGGCGGCGCTCTCAATTCTGTGGCAGACGCTTAAAAAGCGACTTGCCTTTTATCCCCCCAATCGACGCGTAACAGTGGAGCCCAAGTTGTCTCCATACTACGAAGTCGGCGTCGTCCCCGAAAAGATCGGGGTAACTTCGCAGGAGAGATTTTCGAATCATGAGTTTTGGAACAACGAGCCGAGTGCTCGCGATTGTTGGAATTATGGCTGGTCCGTTTGTCGCCACCTCACCGGCGCCGACCGGGGATGAGGCCGCCGAAAGGCACGACCCGAGGCTAGTAAGGCTGGAACGCTACTTTGAAGAGCGTCAATGCCCGGTCAAGCCTTTGGCGCGTGAATTTGTGGCCGCTGCCGACCGTCACCACCTCGACTGGCGTCTTTTGCCCAGCATTGCTGTGGTTGAGAGCAGCGGTGGAAAGACCTTCCACAACAACAACATTTTTGGCTGGAAGAACGGGGATCACCGCTTCCACAGTGTGAAAGAAAGCATTCATACAGTGGCGGAGCGGCTGGCGAATTCTCACTATTATCGGAACAAACCGCTTGAAAAGATTCTGACAACGTACAATCCGGTGCCCGGATATCGCGAGCGGGTGACGGATGTGATGAATGATTTGGGCCCAGTAAGGGCGACTCGGCCATTGAAGCTGGCGAGCCGGAAGAGCTAGCTTAACTAGCCCTTCATCTGGCGGATGACCATCTGAACAGCACCCTGGATCACCAGATCCGAGCGCGGGATGAGTTCGGGATAAGCAGTGTTTTCCGCCTTCAAAAACCATTTTCCCTTTAAACTGACAAGACGCTTGAGCGTGGATTCGCCGTCAATCAAAGCAGCAACAATCTGACCGGCCTTCGGGTTTGGACTGGGCTGCAGAACGACGATATCACCGTCAAGGATCGCGGCGTCGCGCATGGAATCGCCTCGCACCCGCAAGGCATAGCAGCCTCGCTGCGGCTTGAAGCCCAGCGTCTCGAGATCTACCTGAATGAAGCCCTCGCTTTGCGTCTGGCCGAAATTCTGAGGCGGGCCGGCTGGGATGGCGCCGCAGATTGGAATGGAAGCGAGCGGGGAATCACTGGTGAGTTCGACCTGGCGTGAGCCGCGTTCGGCACGCCGGATGGCGCCTTTGGTTTCAAGGGCGGCAAGATGGCTCGCGATTCCGTTGGGACTTTTGATGCCGAAGGCCCGCTGCATTTCCGGGATAGAGGGGGAGCAGCGGTGCTCACGGCGAAATTCGGCAATAAAGTCGAGAATTTCCTGTTGGCGTGGGGTCAAGAGCATACTGTAAGTCTTTACAGTATCACCTAGCGGCTGCCCCAGTCCATCATCCAACCGGCTGCGGGGACGATGGGGAAGAGACGGAGCAGCGAGACATTTGCCAGGCCGGAGCGGTTGTTGTAGCCGTTAAAAGAATCGAAGGTGCGGTTGTCGGTGTTGAAGAGATTCTGGACTTCAACGAAGAGAACGCCGCGCCATTTCTTACGTTCAAATTGTTTGTTGATGCGGAAATCTGTGCGGCTGAAAACAGGGAGACGGACTTCGTTTTTGTTCTGCGCGAGGAAGTATTGGGCGTTACGCAGGGCAAAAAAGCCGGGAATGGGGAAGTTGGAGCCATAGCTATAGCGAACGCTGAGGTTGACGCTGGGACTGAGGCGGTAGCTGAGGTAACTGTTGACGGTGTGGCGCTGGTCGAAGTCGGCACTGTAATGTGCGCCGGTGATCCCATCGCGCATTTGAGCGCGGGACCAGCCGTAGGAGACCCAGCCGTTCCAGCGGTTGGAGCTGCGGCGCTGCAGGAAGACTTCGAAACCGCGAGCAGCACCGCGAACGGAATTTTCAAAACGCGCGGCAGCGGGCGGGTTGAAGATCTGGCCGTTTGGGAGCAGGCGGGGGTCCATGAGCGGTTGCGCCAGAAGATCCCGGTCAGCCCGATAATAAGCTTCAACACGGATGCGCGTTGACGTGTTGAGTGCCTGTTCGAGGCCACCGACGGCGTGGATGGCACGGGATGGCAACAGGAAAGAGTTTCCAAGATTGGCGATGGTGAGTGCGCTGAGAGGCACATATTGAACGGCCTGGCTCCAGGCGCTGATGAGCTGGGTGGCCTTTCCCAGACGGAGGCGGGCACTGATATGAGGTGACATGGAAGCGGGTTGGCGCGAGGAAGATCCGTCCCAGCGGGAGCCGGCTGTCATCGAGAAGAAGCCCTTGGTGAAGCCTTGCTCCACATAGCCACCGGCGCGGAGGGCGCGACCGGACCAGGGATCGATACGTCGCAAAGATAAAGGTGTGAAGTTATAGCGGGCATAGAAGCCGTCGTCTTTGACTTGCCGGAAGGACGAGCCGATGCGGAGAGGGTTTACGTTTTGCCAACGCCATTCGAGGCTCGTGTTGGCAACCCATTCGCCGTAGGAAGCGGACGCGAGCGGGAGTTGGCGGACGTTGCGATTGTCACTGCGCTCACGGATCCAGGCGAATTTGTTGGAGACGAGGAGGCGGTCTGTGGCGGACCAGCGGTGGCCCAGTTGGAGGTTGGTGAAGTGATAGGTGGCGTCGAGGATGGAATTGATGCCGAGCGTGTCGCGGGCACCGGTCCGGTCGAGGTCGGAGACTCCGTCAAATAGGGCGAGAGTGAGGTGCTGGCGGCTCGTAAGGTTGTAGCCGAGCTTGGACTGGACGTCGAAGAAGCCAAAGGCGAGGGTGTCGATGGTGCGGGCTTTTTGGAGCAGATATTGCAGATAACTTTTACGGACGCTGATGAGCCAGGAGCCTTTTCGGATTGGTCCTTCGGCGAGAACTGAAGTGGCGGCGACGCCGGCATTGACTCGCCAGGCCATAGCTTTGGGATTGCCTTCGCGAACGAGGAGTTCGAGGGCGGAAGCATTGCGGTCCATGTAAGGTACCGGTGGAGCGCCGGCATGAAGAGTGAGATCTTCGATGACGTCAGTATTGAGCATCGACAGGGAACCGCTGGCCTGTTGGCCTTGGGTGGAATGGAGCGGGTTGTTCATGAGGACGCCGTCGAGGAAGATTCCAACCCGGGAGAAGTCTGCGCCGCGAACGGAGAAGCTGGCAGTGAAGTCGTTGGAAGAGGTGACGCCAGGGAGGCTTTGGACAGCTCGGAGGGGATCGTTTGCGAGAACCCCGGCGAGATTCTTTAGCTCTGAAGCGCTCAGGGTTCGCTCAGAGGGGCTGGAGGAAAGTTGTGGCTCAAAGGGGCCTTCACGGACTTCGATACTGGTGCGCTGGGAGAGTCCGTCGGGAGTGAGAATGATTTCTAGAGCCTGAGCCGGGTCGCAGATTTTGACGTTGAGAGTGCGGTAGCCGATGAGGGAGACCTTCAGGTCTGCGGGCGGCTGGATGTTGAAGGTGAAATTGCCCTTTGCGTCGGTGATCGTAGTTGCTTCACCGGCGATGAGGCGAGCTTTTGCGAGTGGCTCGCCGCCTTGTGCGTCCTTTACGATGCCTGTAAGGGTGGATCTGGTTTGCGCTGTGAGGATCACGTTGCTTGAGAGAGGGTAGTGTCAAGAGTTTTGTGTAAACTATTTCCGGAAGCTGTTTTCCAACGTGATAGAGTGCCCAAGTCACACGGAGGACATGGCTCTGCGGGGCCGCAACTCGAGCGCCGTGTGATCCGAGACCAGAGGTGGACGGCTC
>JANXLY010000320.1 GCA_025354885.1 Acidobacteriota bacterium
GAGCCGTCCACCTCTGGTCTCGGATCACACGGCGCTCGAGTTGCGGCCCCGCAGAGCCATGTCCTCCGTGTGACTTGGGCACTCTATCACGTTGGAAAACAGCTTCCGGAAATAGTTTACACAAAACTCTTGACACTACCCAAATTCTGGCCAATCAGGCCAACGCAAAAAAATCTACCGGTCCCAGAACCCACGAAGGTCAGGCAATCTCGGCCACAAACAGTCTCCGCCACGGCCTCACCGCCGCCAGCGCCACCCTCTTCACCACCAAACCTGAAGAACGCGTACAATACCTCGAGCTTCAGGCGACCCTCCGCGAAGAGTGCCTCCCCTCCGGCACCACCGAAGACCTCCTCTTCGAGCAATATACCTACGCCAGCTTCCAGTCCCTTCGTGCCCAATCCTTCGAATGCGAAGCCCAGGATCGCTGGCTCGAAAATCCCGATTCCCAACAACTCTTTGTCCAAATGGAACGAGTGATCAAACTCGGTGCCATGTTCGAACGCCGCGCCGCCAAATCCTTCAAACAGCTCCAGCAACTCCAGCTCCACAGGTTGGCCGGTGTCGAAGTCCACGCCGAACTCGCCGACGCCAAGGTCTTCGCCCCGGTCTCCGTAGCGATCCCCTTTGCAGACCTCCGTAAAACCCAACTCGCCAAAGAAGAGCCGCTGATCCTCGGGCTCGCCATCGCCACCGGTCAAGATTCCGAATTCAACCGCGCCGACCAGGTTCGCCAAAACAAAGCCAATTCTCTCCCCGCTGAGTCCACCGCAACCAGCGAACGGGCCAACCGATAGGATGAGCAACCAAACGAACCCAATTTCGACACGTCCCAATTCATGAGGCCATCAAAACACCCGGCGCAATCCCGAAATATCAACTGGGCGCTACCCGCCAGCCGACCTCAACGATCCGCTAGTACACCAAAACTGTGTCTTTTCGCCGCCCGCTGCTAAACTAAATAGGAAAATTACAATATATGGTTGACGCCGTACTCGCAAAGATCTTCGGCACTAAGCATGAGCGTGAAGTCAAACGCATCAAGCCTAGAGTCGAAGCGATCAACAATCTCGAAGCCGGAATGCGAACGCTTTCCGATGCCGAACTGGCTGCAAAAACAGTCGAATTCAAGCAACGTCTCGACAATGGCGCCACTCTCGATGAGCTCCTCATCGAAGCTTTCGCCGTTTGTCGTGAAGCCGGTCGACGTGTCCTCAACATGCGCCACTTCGACGTCCAGCTCATTGGGGGAACCATCCTCCACGAAGGCAAAATTGCCGAAATGCGCACGGGTGAAGGCAAAACTCTCGTCGCCACCCTTCCCAGCTATCTCAATGGTCTCGCCGGCAAAGGCGTTCATGTCATCACCGTCAACGATTACCTCGCTCGCCGTGACTCCGAATGGATGGGTCGCCTCCATAGCTTCCTCGGCCTCTCCGTGGGTTGCATCGTTCATGACATCAACGAAACCGACCGCCGCGACGCCTATGCCCGCGACATTACCTACGGAACCAACAATGAATTCGGTTTCGATTACCTCCGCGACAACATGAAGTTTCGCCTCGAGGCCTGTGTCCAGCGCGAACACAACTTCGCCATCGTCGATGAAGTCGACTCGATCCTGATCGACGAAGCCCGCACTCCACTCATCATCTCCGGGCCCAGCGAAGAGTCCACCGACAAGTACTACCGCATCAACACCATCATTCCGCGCCTGGTTCGCGGTGAAGTCATCGTCGGCAAAGAACCGGGCGAAAAGTACTTCACCGGTGATTACACGGTCGACGAAAAACAGCGCAACGTCGCCCTCACCGAAGAAGGCGTCCACAAAGTCGAGCGCCTCCTCAACTGCGGCAACCTCTACGACATCGAAAACATGGAACTCAACCACCATGTCCAGCAAGGCCTTCGCGCTCTCGTCCTGTATCAGAAGGATCGCGAATACGTCGTTCAGAACGGCGAAGTGGTCATTGTCGACGAATTTACCGGCCGCCTCATGCCCGGTCGCCGCTGGTCCGACGGCCTCCACCAGGCCATCGAAGCCAAAGAAGGCGTCAAGATCGAACGCGAGAATCAGACCCTCGCCACCATCACCTTTCAGAACTACTTCCGCATGTACAAGAAGCTCTCCGGCATGACCGGCACGGCTGATACGGAAGCCGCCGAGTTCGGCAAGACCTACAAGCTTGACGTCGTTCAGGCCCCCACCAACCAGAACATGATCCGTAAGGATCTGAACGACATTGTCTACCGCACCGAAGAAGAAAAGTTCCGCAACGCCGCCAAGGAAATCAAGGAACTCCACGAAAAAGGCCAGCCCGTCCTCGTCGGTACCATCAGTGTCGAAAAGTCCGAACGCCTCTCGGGAGCCCTTCGCAAAATCGGCGTTCGTCATGAAGTTCTCAACGCCAAGAACCACGAACGCGAAGCTCACATCATTGCCCAGGCCGGACGCAAAGGCGCTGTCACCGTATCGACCAACATGGCCGGTCGTGGTACAGACATCCTGCTCGGCGGCAATGCCGAATTCCTCGCCAAGGACCAGATGGTCCGCGCTGGTCAGGATCCGGATGGCGTCCACGCCGAAGAGTACAAAGCACTCTACGCCAAGATCAAACAGCAGACCGACGCCGAACACAATGAAGTCACTGCCGTCGGCGGTCTATTCGTCCTCGGCACAGAACGTCACGAATCCCGTCGCATCGACAACCAGCTTCGCGGCCGCGCAGGCCGTCAAGGGGACCCCGGCGGTTCCCGCTTCTATCTCTCCCTGCAGGATGATTTGCTCCGTATCTTCGGTGGCGACAAGATCCAGGGCCTCATGCTTCGTCTCGGCATGGAAGAAGACGTGCCCATCGAATCCAGCCTGATCACGCGACGTATCGAAGCTGCCCAAAAGTCGGTCGAAGCCAACCACTTCGGTGCCCGTAAACACCTCCTCGAGTACGACGACGTCATGAACAAGCAGCGCGGTGCGGTTTACGAACTCCGCCGTGCCATGCTCTCCGGTAGCGACCAGAAAAATCGCGTCCGTGAAATGATCACCTCAATCGTCGGTGCCTACATCGATTCCCGCTGTCCAGAAAACACGCGTGCCGATCAGTGGGATCTCACCGGCCTCGAGTCCGACATCCTCACCCAGTTCGGCGTCAAAATCGACTCTGCGGAACTCTATGACTCCGGTCGCGAACTTTTCGAAAACGAAATCATCGCCAAGCTAAACGAGCGCTACGACGAAAAGGAAAACATCGTATCTTCTGATGTCATGCGTGAGACCGAACGCATGATCCTCCTGAACGTCATCGACAACCAGTGGAAAGACCACTTGCTCTCGATGGATCACCTCAAGGAGGGCATCTACCTCCGGGGCTACGGTCAAAAGGACCCGCTCATCGAATACAAGAAAGAGAGCTTCACTCTCTTCCAGGACATGATGGAGCGAATCGAAGACGAAGCCATCCGCTACCTGTATTTTTTGCAGCCATATGACGAACAGGGGAACATTTTGTCCGCTTCTCCCATCCAAGTGCATGAAGATGATGACGATGAGGACGATAACGATTCCGCTCCCGTTCAGGCCCCGGCCGCAGCTGCCGCCCTTACCGACTTCACTCGCAACATCCAGCGCAAAAAGGAAAAAGAACTCGAAGCCCTGCAGTACATCGGCGGAGAAGCTTCTTCTTCCAAACCCAAACCCGTTGTCAAAGCCGCAAAAGTCGGCCGCAACGAACTTTGCCCTTGCGGCAGTGGCAAAAAATACAAGAAGTGCCACGGAGTTTGACGCATGATCGCCCCGGCGCTCTTCCTCATTGCCTCGATTCTTCCTCCGTCGATTGACGACTGGAAGCGCGCCGAAGCATCCCGACCCGAGCTCCCACTTCCTGCGGTCGCCCGTGAATACGGCCTCGCCGAATCCGATGCCGCCGTTTACAATCTGGGCAAAAAATCCTTTCAGCTTGCCGCCTACCGCCTCAAAGACGTCACCGGAGCTGTTGCCCTCGAACAATCGCTCCAGGATCCCGGCAAAAAGGTCTTTCGCCACCAGAACTACGTCTTTCAGACTCTCGTTGGTACTGCCCCGAGAGGAGCACTCGACGCCTTCCTCTTCCCTGCGCTTCAGAAGCTGGATCGCTCCGCTCCCCCAAATCTCCTCACCTACCTTCCCGCCAAGGGTCGCACCCAGGGTTCTGAAAGATTACTACTTGGTCCAGAATCCCTCCGCGCCTTTGAGCCCAGAATCCCGGTTGTCGCCGCCGGCTTTGATTTCGCCGCCGAAATCCAGCTCGCCCGCTACGCCAACGCCACACTCGCCGTTCTCCGCTATCCAAACCATGCCATCGCACGCCAGCAATTCACGGCCCTCCAGCACTTCCCCACTGCTGCCATCACCCGTCAGGGGCCCATTGTGGCTCTCGTCCTCCCCAGCGACCCTTCCCTGCCCCTGAATCCTGAGACCGCCCAGGCTCTGGCTGGTCAAATCCTCTACAAAGCCGAAATCGTCATGGACAAGGCACCCGATAAGCCCCAACCGAACCCAGCCCAATTTCTTCTCGGTGTCTTCCAGCTCTGCGGCGTCCTCCTCTGCCTTTGCCTCGGCCTTGGTCTCATATTTGCTCTCTTCCGCGCTTATGGTCGTCATTGGTCAGGGAAAAAGCACGAAGAAGAGTTTACAACCCTCGGGATCTAAGTAACCCCTTCACCTCCATCATCTTAGAGTCTTCCTAAGCCATTTTTCCACATCTTTTTCACATGATTTAAACATTTATACTCACTTATGATTTCGCTGTATCTCATTGATTTTAGGCGGCTTAACAGGTATTTTGAAAACTTGTTGACTTCCCCCGCTCCACACCATACACTCCAATCATTACGATTTTTACGGGTTCATTCCCCGTTCGAATCGGTTCTCCAGTTGAACATCAACACGGGGCCCATTGGACCTAACCGTCTGGTGGGCTTTGCTGTTTCCGATCAACGCTTTACAATCAGATCATGCGTAACGCCGGATCTGAAGAACAACTCAAATCCTGGCGGGAACGCGCCCATGCTCTTCGCCACCTTCCCCCACTCCTAGCCGAAGTCTGGCGGACCAAGCCCCTCTATGCCGCCTCTTCGCTCTGCTGTCGCGCCCTCCTCGCTTTCCTCCCTGTCGCCCTGCTCTACGTCTCAAAACTGCTCGTCGATGAGGTCGTAGCCCTCGCCACCAACCAGCCCGGTGCCTCCACTCAAGCACTGTGGCACTACCTGGCTATTGAAGTGGGCCTCGTTCTCGCCACAGACCTGCTTGGCCGCATCATGAGCCTTTGCGACTCACTGCTCGCAGACCTGTTCACCAACCACATCACCCTTCGCCTGATGCGCCACGCCTCCTCCCTCGACCTCGTCACCTACGAAGATCCTGCCTTCCAGGACAAAATCGAACGCGCCCGCCGTCAAACCACAGATCGTCTTTCCATGCTCTTCCTGATCGCCAGCCTCGGCCAGCAACTCCTCTCCCTGCTCGCCATGTCCGCCTCCGTCATCGCCTTTTCCCCGCTCTTCTTCGCTTGCCTTGTCGTCTCGCTGGTCCCTGTATTCTGGTCCGAATCCCGCTTCGCCGCCCTCGCTTATTCCCTGCTCTACCGCTGGACCCCGGAACGCCGCCAGATCGACTATCTCCGCCTACTCGGTGCCAGCCACACCACCGCCAAAGAAGTCAAACTTTTCGGCCTCTCCGGTTACTTGATCGATAAGGCCGACCAGCTCTTCCAGCGCTTCTATGCCGAAAACCGCCAACTCGCCATCCGCCGTGCCACTGTCAACTACTTATGGGGCTTGCTCCCAACCATCGCCTACTACGCCAGCTTCGTTTACATCCTCCAACAAGCCATCGCCCGCCTCATCACCGTCGGCGATCTCATCTTCCTGACCCGCGCCTTCTCGAGCGCCCGCGGCCTTCTCTCCCAGATTTTCCAGAACATCAGCCGTGTCGCCGAACAAGCCCTTTACGTCCGCGACCTCTTCGATTTCTTCGAGACCAAGCCAGCCCTCACTGTCTCTGCAAATCCGCTCCCCGCCCCGCGTCCCATTCGCGATGGCTTTCAGTTCGAAGACGTTCACTTCGCCTACCCAGGTGCCGCCAAAGCAGTCCTGAATGGCATCAGCTTTCACCTCGTACCCGGTCAAAAGATAGCCCTGCTCGGCGAAAACGGTGCCGGCAAGACAACTCTCGTCAAGCTTCTCTGCCGCCTCTACGACCCCACCGCCGGCCGAATTCTCCTCGACGGCAACGACCTCCGCGACTACGATCCTGAGTCGCTCCGCCGCGAGATCGGCGTCATCTTTCAGGACTTCCTCAAATACGATTCAACAGCCGGTGACAACATCGGCTTCGGCCTGGTCGAATTTATTGGCGACACTCCCCGCATCGATAGGGCTAGCGAAAAGAGTTACGCCGACACAGTGATCTCTACCCTCAGCGACGGCTACAAGACCATGCTCGGCCGACGCTTCGAAGGTGGCATTGAACTTTCCCAGGGCCAGTGGCAAAAGATCGCTCTGGCCCGCGCCTACATGCGCGACGCGCAGCTTCTCATCCTCGATGAACCAACTGCTTCCCTCGACGCCCGCGCCGAGTATGAAGTCTTCCAGCGCTTCGCCAACCTCACTTCCGACAAATCCGCCGTGCTCATCTCCCACCGATTTTCAACGGTCCGTATGGCCGATCAGATCCTGGTCCTCGAACACGGCAAGATCCTCGAACGAGGCAGCCATTCACAACTCCTCGCCCGTGGTGCCCGCTACGCCGAACTCTTTGAACTCCAGGCCGCCGGCTATCGCTAACGTTCGATGATCTCGCGCAACGGACGCCAATGGATGTTCCTGTATGCCACCGGCCCATGGTCCCCTTGCAGCATCAGCGGATTCTTTGCCGCTTCCTTCAAGTTCATTGCCGCACGAGTAGGCCCATCCACTTCCACGTCCTTCTGGATCGTGAAGCCGTTGTGTACAACCCTCAGGAACTTGGCATTGGCGATCTTTTTGCCGCTTGCATCAAAACGGGGACCTCGAAAGGCAATGTAAAAGGATTGCCATTCGCCAGGCTTGCGCGAAGCGTTCCGGCTCGGAGCCGAGCCGCCAACTCCGGTCTCATTGATCCATCGATGATAGATGCCGCCGCAATCAGAAGAGGTCATCGGCTCATCCGACTTCCAACTGTCGAAGACCTGCACTTCATAAAGCCCGTGCAGATACACGCCCGAGTTCGACCCCTTCGCCACCATGAACTCGAGATACAACTCGATATCGCCGAACGTCTCTTCCGTAGAGAGGTTTGAAGTGCGGCCTGTAGGGCCGTTGACCATGGTTCCGCCCGGTGTGGGACCAGGAACCGCACGCAGACGCGTGGGTCCGAGCAGTCGATCCCAGAGAATACCGGTGGTGGTCATCCAGTCTCCCTGGCCCTTCCAACCGCTGAGGTCCTTGCCATTGAGCAAGGGCGACCAACCGGCTTCGAGAAGATAAGGCGCGTCGCCATGCATCTCACCATCATTCAGTTCGGGGCGCTTTTGCCCCAACGCGGGCAGAGACAGGAGAGTCAAAAAAAAGATCACAAATCGCATGCTTTGCAGAGTATCAAGCTTTCAGTGATAAGCTGCGCCCATGATCCGAGCAAGCCTGGTTCTCTTCGCCGCAGCCGCCACACTTCCATACACTCCCGCAGAGCTCGAAGCGATCCCGCTGGTTGCGCCGCGCACTGGCAGGAGCGTTACAAAAATCATCTTCGATGGAAAAACCCTGAATGGCTGGAAGGGCAATCCCGATTGGTGGTCGGTCGAAGACGGAGCAATCCGTGGCAAATCGGCAGACAAAGTCCCAACCAGCTTCCTCTTCACGACGGAAGTCTATTCCGATTTCCGTCTGACCTTTCGATCAAAGATGGTGGAATCAGACAACCACGCTGGCATTGCTTTTTGGGGAGAGGTCGCAATCAAAGGCGACAACAAATGGTACACGCAAGGCCCACTCGTAGTCTTCCCAAAACCCAGCATGTGGGATTACATAGAGGCAAAAGGTCTCCGCGTTCTGAAGACGACGACCGAAGATCTCGGCTCCCAGCACGAATGGATCCAGGTCGAAATCCTGGCTCAAGGCAATCGTGTCAGAACAGCCCTCAATGGGGTCCAGGTAATGGAATGGCGCGAAGCGGATCCAAAGCGTATCAAAGCCGGTCCTATTGGAGTGCAACTTCACGCCTGGCCTGGTCCGCAGGAAGTACTTTACAAAGATCTCCTGCTCGAAAGCTTTCCGAAAGAAAACAGGCTGCTCACGCTTTTAGCCCGGTGATCTGAACAAGTGCAAGACCCTGCGTCACGTTCTCAAGCCGCAACACACCGCGTGGGCAGACATCAGCGCAAAGGCCACAGCCAACGCAGGAGGCGCGGACGAAACTGGTGTTCGATTGTGCGTAAGACCTGACGTCGATACCCATCTCGCAGTTGTGGGAGCAGAGTCCGCAGGAGATACACATGTTGTCTTTGACGGTGATTCGGAAGCGGCCTATCTTTTGCGTCAGCCCAAGTACTGCGGCCATAGGGCAGAAATTACGGCACCAGACGCGGGTTCCACCGAGTGGGTATAGCCCGACTCCAATCACACCCGAGAGAATCGATCCAACCCAGAGACCATACGCCGACTGGAACTGACTCGTGATGTGGCTTAGCTCCTGATACTTGCCCTTGGTGCCCCAACTGATAAACATCAGACAGGTGAGCAGTATTGAAATCGCCAACACGGAATGGATCGCGATTTTCTCAAACTTCCAGGCCGTAGAACTCTTGCTGCTCAATTGACGGAATGGATCTCCCGCTGTGTTGGCAAGGCCACCGCAGCCGCAAACCCAGGAACAGTACCAGCGTTTTCCGAAGAACAAGCCCAGAACCGGAACAGCGAGCAATGAAGCGAAGAAGGTGTAGAGGATGTATGGAAGGGGCAGCGAGAAGAGATAAACCGGGTTCATGTAATCCATCTTGAGCGGCCAAAAATAGCTGAAGTAGAACTCTG
>JANXLY010000330.1 GCA_025354885.1 Acidobacteriota bacterium
GGTGATCTGGCACGACAGGCCGGTTATCATTCGCGGCGAGGCGGTGCATGTGGAGTTCGTCAAGCACTATGCTGTTTCGAGTGCGGCGGCGAAGGACGGTGCGCTGTTTGAGAACTCGCTGGTGCGGGTGCAGGTTGCGCCTGTGGGCGCAGCCGTGGTCGCTAAGAAGATTGCGCCAGTGGTCGAATGGCCGGAGCGGCAGAAGACATTTACGATCCGCCGCCTTGGGCAGGATGGAAGCGCCGGGGTGGCGGTGACGTTGAAGTTCTGACGGAGAAGCTGTCTTTGATTTGACACAGCGATTGGCCTCTGGGACCATAGAAGAACTGCATCCTGCGGATGTGGCGGAATTGGCAGACGCACTAGTTTCAGGTACTAGCGGGGGCAACCCCGTGAAGGTTCAAGTCCTTTCATCCGCACCATTATTTTTTGAAAATTCCTAGAAGCCATACGGAAGGTATCCGTGTGGTTTTTTGTTGTTAGAACGCCAGTCGTGTCTTATCAATCACTTCGTTTCTCTATGGTACTTCCGGAAACAATCCCAAGATGTTTTGCACTCCGCGCGCAGCATGCAGAACCCGGACGATCTGGATAGGCTTGCTGGCAGCAAAGTAGACGACCACGTACGAGTAGACTAGAAAAAACCGATGCCCACGTCCGCCAAGTCTTCCCGCACATGACCAAGCATCGAATTCCCACCCAGCTTAACGAAAGCGTTATGCAAATGGTCAATCACCCTGTCGGCGGCGTCGATGTTGTCAGCGCGAATGTAATCCCAGATTTCAAGAAGGTCCGTGCGGGCCGCTTCGGTTAGTTCAAAAGATTTCATGAAGTGCGGCGACGGGCTTTTTGGCTCTTTTGCCGGATTTCAGCGAACACCGCTTCGCCGTCGGTCACCTTGCCTTGGCGGGCCTGTTGGGTCCCGATTGCGATTTCCTTGCGCAGATCGGCAAGGCGCAGTTGCTTCAATTCTTCTTTCTCTTTGAGAAGCCGCAGACCTTCCCGCAGGATTTCACTTTGGGTTTGATAGTAGCCGGTCTTGAGTAGATCGGAAACGAACTGGTCGAGCACGGTGCCAAGATTCACGTTCATGCTGGCACGATAACCCGATTAACAACTGTTGTCAACTGTTGTCAAAGGTCGTGTTGACAAAGGTGGTTGTCGCATTAATCATGCTCTTGGGGTGGCTGGTCTTAGCTCGACCCGTCAGAAAGCCGCTTTCCTTCCTATCAGGCAGTTCTTTGCATACGCACGAAGCGGGGCCGATACCTTTGACGGCGAGGGCGGATGCGCAATCCTGGAACGAACCAAAGCTCATGCTAGTGTCCATGCGGCTCAGAGCTCCGTGGCCGTCGGCGCAGTTTCCCAGCTGCTCGCCGAGAGAACTCATCTCTATTTCAGACTTCAGAATATTAGCTGGTTCTGGAAGGTCGCCACTCGTCCAAAAGACAGGAACGGACTCAGTCTGACCATTCCCTCCGAGCTGACCGAAGTCGGGAAGATCGAAAGCCTGCTGATGCTCCAGCTCGACACGCCTGGCGTTTATGCGGCATGGAAAGGCATCATCGTTATCATCTCTTGCGCTGCATTGTGTCTGAGCCGCTCTACAGCTAACGGGCAGGTAATCGTGTTTGGGATATTCAGGAGTGCGCGAGTGGTAGGAGGAGCAAACTCGGCCAAGTCATTACAGGAATTTTCGGCTAATGTTCCCATCCGTGCTGTCGTCGCTCAACTTTCTTAAGGTGCCTGCTACGATCAAGATTACATGGCAAAAGCTCCGATATTCGGCTTTCTCATGCTCGCCTTTGCCTGTTGCGCGACAGCCGCACCGGTGCCTGCAATTCTGTTTGCAGATATCGCGAGCGGACCCGTCACAGGTGGCCCCGGCAACCTCGGCGTACCCATCAGCATCTTTGGCAAGGGCTTTGGCATGATGCGCGGCAACTCCAAGGTCACGATTGGTGGAGTGGAGGTGGCGAAGTATCTGGCCTGGGGCGAGAAGAACGCGAATAACACCTGGCTCGACATGATTACAGTGCAGCCTGGTCCGCAGGTGACGGGCGGCCTGATCGTCGTCACCGTGAACGGAGTGTCCTCGACGGCGGAAGTGCAATTTCAGAAGAGCACCGGCAAGCTGTTGTATCTGTCGCCCTCAGGATCAGACTCAGGCGGCTGTAAAGAAGCGTCCCCTTGCAAGACGCTACTGGCAGTGTTGGCAAAGGGAAAGTCACAACCTGGGGATACGATCCTGGTGCGCGGTGGAACCTACAGCGACGGCGAAGTTTGGATCCGCGACGATATGGGCATGTCGGGCACAGCAGAGCGTCGCAAGACAGTAAAGGCTTATCCAGGCGAGACGGCGATTTATGCCAATGGCGAGCGTGGCGTGAGCCTCGAGGCGAAGTACATCACGTTCTCCGGGCTGCATTTCCGCAACGGCAAGGGGATTGGTGTTCCCGATAACTATAAAGACAAAGCCGCGATCGGTCGTGGCAACTGGATGATGAACAACACGGTGATCGGACCGATCTCCTACGATGGCATCGGCACCCACGGCAGTGATCACGTGATTGCCGGCAACGTCGTACGTGTGCAGGGCAGCAGCCAGGGCACGCAGGGCCATTGCCTTTATGTGTCTCATGGCGACAACATCAAGATCCTCTACAACGCTCTTGATGGCGCTCCAGGCTACGGCATTCACCTCTATGACCAGGTGCGGCAGAAGAATGACTACCGACGCACGATCACGAACGTTCTAATTGAAGGCAACGTCACTACTGGCTCACCGCAGAGGTCGGGACTTTTGATGGTGATGGAGGATGGCGGCGACTGGGGCACTTACGGCAACTATATGGAAAACGTGGTTGTGCGCAATAACATCTTTGCGCGTAACAACCACCACGGAATTGTTGTGGACCAGCTCGTGAGGAACATCAAGATCTATAACAACACCTTCTACGAGAACGGCCGCGAGGGTATATTCGTGGGCGAACACAAGGGGCTGAGCGGAGTCGAGATCCGGAATAACCTGATCTATCAGTCGGAAAATAATGGCGTCTGCAAGATCTTTTGCGATTGGTACCCGGCGGCGCACATTCAGGATGTGCTTGGCACCAGTCCCAGGGTGGCTATCGACAATAATGGCTACTTCCCTGGACCACGAAAGATTCTGAAAGGGGGGGGCCGCAGCATCGCTACGCTGGCTGCCGATTTGCATGCAGTAACGGGCACGGCGGGCTTACGGGACGCTGCCCATATGGATTTCACTTTGGTCGCGGGCTCTGCGGCGCTGGATCGGGGTGCGGCATTGCCACTGGTTGCGCAGGACTTCAACGGCGGGACTCGACCGGCAGGTGCGGCATACGATTTGGGCGCTTTCGAGTACGGGTCTGGCGGCGGGGCCCCAGGGCCGCTGGCTGTGATCACCGTGGGAGCGATGCAAAATGAGGTGTCGTCCGCGCCTGAGGCGGTGCGTGCTGCTCCGCCAACCAAGAACGTGCCGCCAGTGGGTGCGCTCGCGGAGATCTCGAACACTGGAGTGGTATCCGGTTGGGCACTGGACGCCAACGACCCCGGAGCATCGGTGAAGGTGCGCTTCTACATTGACAAGAATGCCGATGCGGCTGGGGCCAAAGCGATCGAGGTGCTGGCCAGCGCCTCGCACAGTGAGGGTCGAGGCTTCAGCTACCCGCTTCCCGATGAGTACCGGGACAACAAGCCGCATAAACTCTGGGCGTGGGCTCTCGATCTCGCCAACCCGGCAGAAAAGGTGTTGCTCGAAGGCGGTCCGCGAAGTTTCAAGCTCTCGCCAAATGGACCGCGACCCAAGCCATTGTGCGCCGATGGGGCGATCAAGTCCGCCTGCATGTGCGGCGGGACGCAGCGGAGCGATAATTTCTGTTGCAAGGGCGAGTGGATGAGTTACGACGCCTGCAAGCCGAATTGAGAGGGGCGGGGGAATGACCCGAAGTTGGTAGCTGGCGAGTGCACCTGATTCCGCCTGGCAAGTCGGACCGAATCTGAAAGCTTGTTTCAGCATGGGGGCCGCTTAGCGCTGGAAGAGGTTAACGAGAGCGACGCTTGAGTGCGGCAAGGACTTCGTCATTCGCATAAACTGGATGGCGTGAGACCTTTGCTATTCAGTCTGGCTGTCGTATTCCCCCTGCTCGGAGATCCCGGAGTGGAGTATTTCGAAGCGAAGGTGCGTCCGCTGCTAGCGGCAAAATGTTACGCCTGTCACAGCGCAAAGTTGGCTTCTCCGATGGGTGGATTGCGCTTTGATGATCCCGGTGTAGTGCGAGCTGCAGTGAAGCCGAATGAAGCCGATGCAAGCCGCCTGATTCAAGCCGTGCGCTATAAGACCATCGGCATGCCTCCCGGCGGGAAGTTGAAGGAAGACGAAATCGCGACACTCGTGAAGTGGGTGGAGATGGGCGCGCCTGTGCCCGAAACCATTGTGTCCAAAGCAGTGGTCGCAAAAGGCCCGGTGAATCATTGGGCATGGCAGCCGCTTCGACCCGGCACTGCTTTGATCGATGAGCAGATTCGTTTGAAGTTGCAGGACAACGGGCTTACGGCAGCAACGCGCGCAGATCATCACACGTTGATCCGGCGCTTGAGTTTTGATCTGACCGGATTGCCGCCGGACACTCGGGATTTTGCTTTGCCGGTTGAGAAAGTTGTCGACCAATATCTGGCTTCGCCCCGATTCGGTGAGCGCTGGGCGAGGCACTGGATGGACGTCGCGCGCTATGCCGACACTGGCTTTCTCAGTCGTGCCTTTCTTGTTTCGTATGGTTATCGGGACTGGCTCATCGATGCCTTCAACCGCGACCTGCCCTATGACCGCTTCATCGCCATGCAACTGGCAGCAGATCAGATGAAGGGAGTCGAGAAGAAGGATCATGCAGCGTTGGGTTTTCTGTCGCTTGGGGTCAATCCGAATCGCGATGTCGATTTGCCCGATGTGGTGGATGACAAGATCGACCTTGTGACGCGCGGTCTTTTGGGGCTGACAGTGAGTTGCGCCCGATGTCACGACCATAAGTTTGATCCGATTCCAACACGAGATTACTACTCGCTTTATGGCGTGTTTGCGAATACGAGATACGGTATTGAACCCGTGCGTGTCGGGGCACTGCCGGACTTCTATGAGAAACGCGCGGCAGAGCGAAAGCAGCTTCTCGAAGAGTATATTCGAGAGCGCCTCGAAGTGTTGCGCAGCGAGTTGCGAGACCCGAAAGAAATCCGCCGTTATCTGGATGCACTCTGGAGTGCGCGCAAATCAGGGCCTGCCGGGCTGGAGAATCTGGCGAGAGAAAAGAATCTGAATTCGCTGGTGCTGTCACGCTGGGCGAAGAGGATTTTCGATGCGAAAAAAGACGATCCCCTGATGGCCGAATGGCGGGGAGCCGTCGACAATCCAAGCGCCAGCTATGAGGCCCACCTCACCAGTCCGGTAGAAGCGAAATGGAAGACTCTTCTCCATGGGCCGGAAGCACCGCCGGAAGTGCCGGTGGAGGATTTTCCGTCGATCATGAACGAAGGCGATTCCAATACAGTTCGTAATCTCCAGTGGCAGTATGAACAGATGCTGAACGACGCCGCCTATCGAGGATCGAAGGCCATTGTGCTTGGGGCGCAGGATAAGCCCGTGATCAAGCCTTCCTTCATATTCACCCGTGGAAATCAGAATGATCCAGGAGCGGAAACGAGGCGATGTTTTCCGTCAGTGCTGATCGCGGGACCGGAGTGTTTTGAGAATGGATCGGGGCGGCTGGAACTGGCGAAAGCGATCACGAGTGAACGCAATCCGGTGGCCGCGCGTGTGATGGTGAATCGTGTATGGCAGCACTTGTTTGGAGAAGGCCTGGTGCGCACGCCGAGCGATTACGGAATACGAGGAGATCTACCGACGCATCCGCAACTGCTCGACACGCTGGCTGCGGAATTCATGAAGGACGGCTGGTCGATGAAGCGATTGATTCGGCGCATGGTGCTGTCCGGGACCTATCAGCAATCGAGCGCGGATCGTGTGGAAGCGCGTCAGAAAGATCCGGAGAACAAACTGTTGTGGCGCATGCCGAGGCGGCGCCTGGACTTTGAAGCGCTGCGTGATTCGATGTTGAGTGTGTCGGGGAAACTGGATGGAACGATCGGCGGGCAACCGATATCCATCGTTACGATACCCACTGACCCTCGACGGACCGTGTATTCAATGATTGAGCGAGAGCGCCCGCTGGCGTTGTTGAAAACCTTTGATGTGGCAGACCCGGAGCAACATTCTCCGCAGAGGTATCAGACTACGGTTCCGCAGCAGGGCTTGTTTCTGTTGAACAGTCCGTTTGCAGGGGAGATGGCGCATGCGCTTGCGGCGCGAGCACGCGATGTTCAGGATTTGTATCGACTGGCCTTGGGACGCGAGGCATCGGCAATGGAGGTGCAGCAGGCGCAGCAGTTCTGGAACTTGAGAATGGAAGAGCAGGCAAAACCTGAGGCGGGGACCTGGAGCTATGGAACGGCGAGCCTCAATGTGGACGCAGGCAGGATCAGCGCTTTCAAAGCGTTTCACTTTTTCACTGGCAAGTCGTGGCAGAACGCATCGGCGGGAGTGGATTTCCGCACAGGTGTGGCAAGGCTAACGGAGAGTGGTGGGGCACCCGGAGATGACTTGTCGAATGTGGTGGTAAGGAGATGGACCTCGCCAGTGAATGGAGTGATGGATGTGCAAGGCAAGCTGGTGTTGACGGTGGGAGCCTTTGAGCTGCGATTCAAACTGAGCAACGGGATTCGCGGCTGGGTAGTTTCAAACCGTAAAGGCCTATTGGGGAAATGGCGTGTGGAACTGCCGCCGCCGCCCAAAGATGGACTCAGCTATGCTTCGAATCCGAGCGTATCGACGGACCTGAAAGGGATCACAGTGGAGCGCGGAGAAATGATCGACTTTGTGGTGGATTCGATCGGCGACTATGAAGCTGATGATTTCAAATGGAGCCCGGTCATCGCGATTGGCGATAAAAAATGGGATGCTCAAAAGGAGTTTGCCGGGCCGTCGATTCGCCGATTGACACCGCGCGAACAACTTGCACAGATCTTGCTATTGACGAATGAATTTGCGTTTTTGGACTAATCAAATGATGCCTCTGAATCGTCGGGAACTATTTCGCCGGGCTGGAACCGGCATGGGTATGTTAGGACTGGCTGGTGTGTTTGAGCAGGCTGGCCTTGCAGGGCCGCTCACGGCGCGCAAGCCACAGTTCCCGGGCAAAGCCAAGCGCGTAATCCATATTTTTGCGAACGGTGGGCCGTCGCAGATGGATACCTTTGATCCGAAGCCGGCCTTGCAGAAGTATGCGGGACAACCTTTGCCGGTGCACCTGCGCACCGAGCGCAAGACCGGAACAGCACTGCCCTCGCCCTTCGCATTTCGCAAGTATGGACAGAGCGGCATTGAAGTGAGCGACGTATTTGCCAAGGTCGGGCAGCACGTGGATGATATGTGCGTCATACGGTCAATGCACACGGATGTTCCGAATCACGAACCTTCTCTGATGATGATGAACTGTGGCGCACAGCAGCAGAGCCGACCCAGTTTCGGATCCTGGGTCGTTTACGGACTTGGTTCGGAAAATCAGAATTTGCCCGGGTTCATTTCTTTGTGTCCCGGGGGCTTGCCGATCCGCGGCGCGCAGAACTGGAAGTCCGCATTTCTGCCCGGAGCGTATCAGGGCACACATATTGATACGAGAGAGACCGTTCTGGACAAGCTGGTTGAGAACGTACAGAACCGGCTGACGCGGCGTGAGGATCAGCAGAAGCAACTGGAGATGCTGGCGGCAATGAACCGCGAATATCAAAAGACGCGGGCGGAAGACGAGGCACTCGAATCGCGTGTGCAGTCCTTTGAATTGGCCTTTCGAATGCAAATGGAGGCGGAGGATGTTTTCGATCTGTCCAAGGAACCACAACACATCCGCGACCTGTATGGAGACACGCTGCACGGTCGGCAGATGTTGATGGCGCGGCGTCTGGTGGAGAAGGGTGTTCGCGTGGTGCAGGTTTGGCACGGCGCAGGGCAGCCGTGGGATACGCACGACGATGTGGCCAAGCGGGTGAAGCAATTAGGGCAGGATTCGGATCAGCCAATCGCGGCGTTACTGACCGATTTGAAGCAACGCGGAATGCTCGAAGATACGCTCGTGATCTGGGGCGGTGAATTTGGCCGGACTCCAGTAGTGGAGTTGCCTTCCTTCGGATCAAACGCGGGCACGGCGGGGCGGGATCACAATTCCTATGGATTCTCTGTGTGGCTGGCTGGTGGCGGCGTGAAAGGCGGTACGGTTTACGGCGCGACCGACGAGTTTGGCTTTCGCTCGGAAGTGGATCGCGTGCATGTGCACGACCTGCACGCGACGCTGCTGCATTTGTTGGGTTTTGAGCACGAAAAATTCACGTACCGCTATGCGGGCCGGGACTTCCGGTTGACCGACGTGCATGGCCAGGTAGTCAAGCCAGTCCTGGCGTAGGGTTGGCTAACGCTGGACGGCAATAGGCTCGGCCATCGACAACCTCACCGATGCAGTACGGATGGGCCGAATGCATCTCGAAGTGGCCTAGCGCCGGGGGTGCGTTAGCGCTTTGCAGTTGACACCGTGATGTTGCGGAACTTCAGTCCGCCCGTGTGGTCGCCCTGGATGTAAAAGGGCCCAGGCGCGGCTTCGTTCGCATCGAGAGCTCCTCCAGTGATGCCTTCTATCTCTTGCGCATTGATCGTAGTGACTCCGTTGCGTACGACAGTGAGCGTGCGGCCTACGAGAGTAATGTCGAACACATCCCAGACGCCGGTTGTGCGCGGCAGGTCGCCCTTAGGCGCGATGCGGCCATAGACAGAACCAATCCTGCGCTCTGGAGGATTGCTGGTGAGCGGTTCGCTTTCGAGTTGAATTTCATAACGGCCACGAAGGTAGAAGCCGCTGTTGGCGTGATCCGGATAGTTCACTTCAAAATGGAGTTTGAAATCCTCAAAGGTCTTCGTCGTCTTCAGATTTGCGCCATGGTCTTCGTTGAGCAGTTGGCCATCTTTTACGACCCAGTGATTGTCGGATGCCTTGCCCATTGCTTCCCAGCCGGAGAGATCTTTGCCATTGAAGAGAGCTTCAGGCTTGTTCCACTCCTTAGGAGCCTTGCGATCGAGCTTTGGTGCTCGAAGGCCTTCGAGCGGCTGTGAGTTGTCACCCCGGCGCATGACACCAGTGAGCTTGTCGCCTGCAGCGTCCAGTTCCAAAACAGTGCGCGGAGCCTTATCAGTGGGCTTTCCAAGCGTCAACTGCAACTGCTTGCCCTTCATCTGAAACTCACTGACACGATACACGTTCCCCCCTGTAGGCTGAAACCAGATTTCAAGCGCGCCGTTCTGTTCGGCAATGCCGAGCCAGGTGGCACGGTTGCCAGTGGGAGTTGTGAGGTTGAAATTCCAGCGCCCGACAAAGGGGCTGGCGGCTTGAAGAGAAGCAGCCACAATCAGAAACAAGGCAATTCTTTGCATGACTCATAGTATGGCAAGGCGGATGGGTTTGCATTGATTTCGATTGCATGTAGTGCCCATTCATGATGAAATTGAATGGTTTATGAAAAGACTATTACAACTGTTCGCTTGCTGCCTTGTAGGGATGCTCGCAACGATGCCGGCGTCAGCACAATCGTTTACGGCCACGATTCGTGGTGTCGTCACTGATGCTTCCCAGGCCGCCGTTGCCGGGGCCAAAGTGGTTGCTCGCGAAAGCAATCGCAATATCGATCACCCAACCACTACCGACGCTTCTGGACGCTATGTACTCACTGCGCTTCCTCCAGGCCGCTATACCCTCAGCGTGGAACAACCCGGTTTCAAGAAATTCAAGCAGCAGGACTTTGAACTGCTCGTGCAACAGCAAGCGACCCTCGATGTGTCGCTGAGTGTTGGTGAAATCTCGAGCTCGATTGAAGTCTCAACTTCAGCTCCTTTGGTCAACACGACGAATTCTTCGCTCGGCCAGGTGGTCGAGAACCGCTACATTCAATCGCTCCCACTGGCTGGGCGGTCTCCGCTCGCACTGGTTGCACTTGCTCCCGGGATCACCCCGGTGAGCCAGAGCCCCAACGGCCAATCGAACACGAACTTCGTCGCGAGCGGCACTCGCAATTCCACCGCTGACGTTTTGCTCGACGGTATGTCTGTTACGAGCATCGAGCAGAACTCCGGTGTTACCGATCTCAAGTATCAGCCCTCAGTTGACGTTGTACAGGAATTCAAAGTTGCTACCAACGCACTTGCCGCAGAGTATGGCAACACGGGTGCAGCCATCATCAATATGGTTACGAAATCGGGCACAAATGAATTCCATGGCAACGCTTATGAGTTTCACCGCAATGCGGCGCTCAATGCCAACGAGTGGTTCTCCAACCGCAACGGGCGGGCGCTTCCGGATTTCTCACGCAACGTTTTCGGTGGCACCTTTGGAGGCCCCGTCGTTATTCCAAAACTCTATAACGGCCGCAACAAGACATTCTTCTTCGGTGACTACGAGGGAACTCGCCAGTCCAACGCGACTACATCGACAGCGACGATGCCAACGCTGCTCGAGCGCACTGGCAATTTCTCCAACACGCGTTTGTCGAATGGCGCATTGAGCATCATCTATAACCCTTTCGACACTTACAAACTGGCAAATGGCGAGACGCGCCGCAATCCCTTTCCCGGCAACCTGGTGCCCGCGTCGATGCAGAACCCGATCGCCATCAAGGCGCTGAGCTATTACGCACAACCGACCAGCGCTGGCAACGCATTTACGCAGACCAATAACTTCTTCAACCAGGGCGTGAATGCTTCGAGTGCCAACCAGATGGACTTCAAAATCGATCACACCCTGAACGACAAGAATCGGCTGTCGGGACGCTATTCGCGCAATCGGAATGCTTCAACGCCCGCCAACCTATGGGGGAATGAAGCCAACCGCTTTACGGACGGCGACGGCGCTACGCACACACAAAACGGAGTACTGGATTTTACGCGCGTACAAAGTGCCTCAACCATCTATTCCCTGCGTGCTGGCGTCACACGAGTCGATTACTATCGCACCCCTCAGGCCTTCGGCTTTGATCCCACCAAGTTGGGATTGCCAAACATTTACAAAACTTCGGGCGTCAACCTCTTCCCCAGCTTCTCACCAGAAAACTATCAGGCGATGGGCACCAATGGTTATGCACTGATCGGACGTGGCGAGGATGTTTCAAGCGTCTCCGGCAGCATGGTGAAGAACCTTTCCGGACACACGATCAAGGCAGGCGGAGAAGGACGCTTTATGCGCTTGAACTATCTTCAGCCCGGATACCCGCAGGGCAACTTCAACTTCGGTCGTGGCACTACTGGCGAGAATCCGCTCACTGCCAGCAATTCTCAGGGCAATGCCATTGCGTCCATGCTGCTCGGCTGGGGCACAGGCGGCAACTATCATCTGGATCCGTGGTCAGCATCGGCGTCGCAGTACTTCGGCTTTTATGTTCAGGACGACTGGAAGATCACTCGCAAACTTACGCTCAACATAGGATTGCGTTATGACTTCGATATTCCACGTACCGAACGCTATGACCGTCTGAGCTGGTTTGATTTCGGCGCATCGTCTCCGCTGGCCGGAAAGGTACCCGCATATCCGAATCTCAAGGGGCAGTTCCGCTTTACGGATAAGGACAACCGCTCACCACTTGATCGCGACATGAACAACCTGCAGCCGCGTTTCGGATTTGCGTACGCTCTCAACAACAAGACGGCGATTCGTGGTGCCTATGGCCTGCAATACGCAACATCGCGCGGCACAATCAAGGGCCACACGGGCTCGGGTTACACAACGGATTCTGGTCCCCAGTTCACCCGCGATGGCGGCCTCACGCCTTACGCAACGCTTTCCAATCCTTATCCAGACGGTCTTACTGTCCCGCCCGGCAATACTCTCGGCACCTCCACATTTCTCGGCTTGGGCATCGGAACCGAAGCTCGCGAAAATCAGAATCCGCAGGTGCAGGCATGGAACCTCTCTTTCCAGCGCGAGCTTGGCTGGCAGAGCGTCCTTGAATTCAATTACTCGGCCACCAAAGGCACCCATCTCTATTACGGTGGCCTCGAGAATCAGAATGTTCTCGACCCGCAGTACTGGGCTCAAGGCCGATCCGCTTTAAATCAGGCGGTGACAAATCCGTTTGCTGCGGTCATCACCAATCCGCAATCCCGACTCAGCACTCCTACGATTCCGCGCAGCGTGCTGCTTCGTCCCTTCCCGCAGTATGACGGCGGCGTAAGCGGCAATTCGCCCAGCCGTGCTAACTCCATTTACCATTCTTTGCAGGTTCGTTTTGAGAAGCGCTTTTCGAAAGGACTCTCCGTGTTGACTCACTATACCTGGGCCAAGAGCATTGACGACACGGCTCTCACCAATGGCAACGTCTCCTGGCTTGGTGGCGGCACGAATGTGCAGAACCGTTACGACCTTACGCAAGAGCGTTCGTTGTCGGTGCATGACCTTTCGCATCGCGCCACGCTTACTTTCTCCTATCAGTTGCCTGTCGGACGTGGCCGCAAGTTTGGGGCTTCGATGAATCCGTTCGCTAACGCGCTGGTTGGCGGGTGGGAAATGTCTGGCCTCTCCACTATTTCCGCTGGATTCCCGATCGCGCCCACCTTAGCCAATGGCCAGATCTGGGACGCTTCGCAGCGGCCCAACCTCGTTGGCGACCCTGGCACCACCGGACGCATTCAGGACCGCCTGAATGGATACCTCAACCCTGCTGCATTCACTCGACCTGCACCGGACACCTATGGCAGTTCTTCACGCACGATCAACACACGGACTCCGGGTATTCGATCGATGGACGTCGCATTGCTGAAGAATTTCAACTTCACCGAGAGGCGCTACTTTCAGTTCCGAGCCGAGGCTTTCAACTGGTTGAACCATCCGGTCTTTAGCGCGCCCAATTCAAACTTTGGCGACTCGAATTTTGGCGTAATCACCGGTGCTGCCGTTGGAGCGCGTCAGATGCAGCTGGCCCTGAAGTTCTACTTTTAGCTCGCGAGTTTCGTGTTGATCCGTAGAAAGCCTCCCGGCAACGGGAGGCTTTCTGTATCCCCCCTGAGGCCCCCCTTGCGCCTGAACGCGCAATCTGATAAATTTCCATCCACAGGTAACGACTGGTGGCAATCCACCAAAGAACCAAAAGGGGATTTCGCTTATGAAGAAATTGGTAATAACTTGCATCGCCATTCTTGCGACTGCATTTCTCAGCTATGGACAAGCGGTCTACGGGAGCATCGTAGGCACCGTCACAGACTCCACTGGCGGCGTGCTTTCCGGCGCAAAACTCACCATCACCGACCTTGGCCGCGATGTCAACGTCAACACTACCAGCAATGATTCCGGCAACTTCGCTCAGCGCTTCCTGATCGCCGGTCGCTACCGCATCCGAGTCGAGGCTGCGGGCTTCAAGACTTATGTTCAGGACAACATCGGCGTTTCAGTCGATACCGAAGCCCGCGTCGACATCGCTATGCAAGTCGGTGACGTAACCCAGACTCTTGAAGTCACCGCCGAAAGCTCCGTTCTCAAGACCGAACGAAGCGATGTCTCCACCACGTGGAGCGACAAGACCATAATCAATATCCCTGTACTAAACCGGAAGTTCACCAACTTTCAATTGATGACGCCGGGCGTAGTCGCCTTCCCGACTTCTGCTACGGCACCTTCGCCCGAGAATCCCCAGGGCGCCTACCGTATGCTCGTCAACGGCCAGAGCTTCGCCGGCACCAGCCACCTGCTCGACGGCACAGACAATCATGACGCTGTGCTCGGCTGGCTCGTGATCAATCCGACCCTTGAATCGGTCACCGAAGCCAAGATCACTACAGCCAATTACGATGCCGAATTTGGCGTCGCCAGCGCCGGCGTTGTCAGCGCTCAAACCAAGTCCGGCACCAACCAATTGCACGGCAGTGCCTTTGAGTACCTCCGAAACAATGTGATGCAGGCGCGCAACCCCTTCACGCAGTCTAAAGCGATTCCGGGCTCTAACGGAAAAACCATCCCGCTTACGCAGTGGAATCAATTCGGCGGCGCAGTGGGCGGCGCCATCATCAAAAACAAGCTCTTCTATTTCGGCGACTTTCAAGGTTCTCGCCGCAACACGGGCGGAGGCGCGCTCTTGCGCGTTCCTTCCGCAGTCGAACGCGGCGGGGACCTCAGCAGCCTAAACGTTCCCATCTACGATCCGCAAAGCGGCCCCACTCCAGCCACGCGTACCCGCTTCCCTGGCGACACCATTCCTGCTTCTCGTCTTTCCCCACAGTCTCAAAGTCTGCTCAAGTTGATTCCGCTGCCTAACGCCAGCGCCATTCTCGATCAGCCGAACTTCGCATCCTCAGGCGGAGTGAAATACGACGACGAATCCTTCACGGGCCGCGTTGACCACTTCACCACCGACAAACTCCACATCTTTGGCCGTTACACGATGCAGCAGTTCCGCATTCTGGCACCCGGCTCTTACGGTGCGGCCGGCGGCGGCGGGCTCGATGCCTCTGGCTCCATCGCCGCGTTCGCCGGCAAGTCCGACACCCGGAACCAATCCATCGCCAGTGGTTTCGACTACGCCTTACGTCCCAACCTGCTCACCGACTTCCGCTTCGGTTGGGTGCGCTACAAACTCTTCGTGCAGCCGAATGGAATCGGCTCGGCACCCGCCAAAGACGCTGGCATTCCCGGCTTGAACGTTGACAACAACTTTACTTCTGGCATGCCCGGCTTCTTCATCAATGGCTACGGCAGCGGCGGTGCCATCCCCTTCCGCTTCGGCTACGCGCTTGGCGTCAATGGCTGCAACTGCCCGCTCATCCAGGATGAGAAGCAGGCACAGTTCGTAAACAACTGGACCAAGATTCAGGGCAACCACACCATCAAATTCGGTGCAGATATCCGCCGCGCCTTCAACTTGCGCGTGCCCAGCGATCGTCACCGGTCGGGCGAATTGAACTTTGACGCCGCTCGCACGCAAGGCCCTGGCGGCGGCTCCGGACTCGCCACCTTCCTGCTTGGTGATGTCTCTCGCTTCGAGCGTTACGTATCGAACTCGCTCGACGCTCGGGAGACCCAGAACCGCTGG
>JANXLY010000394.1 GCA_025354885.1 Acidobacteriota bacterium
TGACCGTAAGCCGTGAATGCGAGCGCAGCGGCAAGCAATGAAGTCGTAAGTGTAAGCCGCAATAACATTCGGGCCTCCTGAATTGTAAAATTCTATCTTGGCGGGTCGGCTGATTCTGCGGCTAGAGTGCGAGCAGTCTCAGCCAGGTATCGTAACGCGGTCCGCCCGCTTCGCGAATCACGCAGCCCGGTTCTTCTTTGTGGATGCAATCGCTGAAATGGCATCCTTCTCCGCTGAATTCAGGGAAGGCCGCCTTCAGTTCACCAAGCGTGACGGGACCCAGCCCGAACTCCCTGATACCGGGAGTGTCAATGATGCGGGCTCCGTTCTTCAGGTGATAGAGCCGCGATGCGGTGGTGGTCTGGCGGCCCTTGCCCGTCTCGTCATTCAAAGCTCCGACACGCGCCTGATCCTCTTCAGTCAGTGCGTTGAGCAGAGAACTCTTACCCACCCCGCTGTGGCCCGTGAGAACCGCTATGCTGCCCGCGAGCAGGTCGCGAAGCTCATCGATTCCCTGGCCTGTTTTGGTGGAACAGAGTACGATCGGTATTTCATAGCCCGCGACAGCTGACGTATCCGTCGAGAGATCAAGTTTGTTGATGCACAGGATGGGTTGAATGCCTCCCCGGGCTGCCGCTATCATGTAGCGATCAATCAGCCCGGTGCGCAGCGGCGGGTTGGTGATTGCGGCGACAATCACCACACGATCAACGTTGGCAACGATTACCCGCTCACGCCGTTCGTTGACCGGATCGGTGCGGGTGAGTATGGTCCGCCGCGGGCTGATCCCGGACACGCCGTCGTTCAAGACTGAGACTTCATCGCCAGGCACCACGGGGATTTCGCAGCGCACGTGGCGGATGGTCCCTTCGATATCGACGGTGCAGAGCCCCGGCCCGATACCGATGACGAGCGCATTGACTTCACCCGCTTCCGTTGCGGTTGGTTTGGCCTGCGCGGCTAAAAGCTTTTGGCGGCGCACCGCCTCTTTCCGCGCCTTGTCAGCTTCACGCATAGGCGGAGTGTACGGGTGTCAGCGTGCGCCAGCCCGGTAGACGGAATCCTTCGGGAAATCCTTGCCGTCGATATATTTCCGAATGTCCTGGGCGACCTCTTTATACTTGTCGATCATCACCCAATGGTCGCCATCGGGATACAGTTTGACGCTCAGATTGGGCACCCACTTGTCCAGACCGCTCAGATTCCCGACCATCAGCGCGGTATCTTTCATGCCCCAGATCACCAGCGTGGGCACCTTAATAATGGTTGATTTCGCTCCCGCCGTAAGTTCCTTCGCCGACCAGGACTGGGGAATTGTCGAAGCCGGATGAGTGTCGTTGAAGGGCGCATTACGGTGATTCGTCCGGTAGTAGGTCAGGCCAGCGGTGGTGGAACCAGGCTGCGACCAGGCATTGATCCAGCGCTGACGGTCTTCTTCCGTATAGTGGCCGTTTTTCACCTGCGCGTCGAC
The DNA here is from genome assembly GCA_025354885.1 of Acidobacteriota bacterium. GTDB lineage: Bacteria > Acidobacteriota > Terriglobia > Bryobacterales > Bryobacteraceae > Bryobacter. The sequence goes on from JANXLY010000394.1 coordinate 1,472, forward strand.
AAACCCGGTATGCGCCCGGCGGTAGCCACTTTCCTTGGTGTCGTTCTCGTCGACAGGTTTCTCGCCCGGAGCGAGCAAGTTGTTAAAAACAAAAAAGTAGTTGCTGGCATAGCGCTGGGCTGGGTTTTCCCGTAACTCCCGTTCGGAAATGAACGTATGGGCGCCGTTGATGATAATTAGCTTCTCAAGCATCTCCGGGTGAAACATGGCGAAGACCCAGGCGACGTTGGCACCCCAGTCGTGGGCCACCAGTACAAATTTCTTGTCCTTGCCGCCCACCTTTTCGGCGAACTGCCGAATGTCTTCCACCAGAATTTTCATCTTGTACTGGTCGGGAGCAGCAGGTTTCGATGACAGGTTGTAGCCGCGCATATCGAGGCCGACAGCCAGATGATCGCGGCTCATTTCGAGCATCTGATCCTTCCATTGGTACCAGAACGACGGGTAGCCGTGGAGGAAAAGGACGAGGGGTCCCTTACCGGCGCTGGCATAGTGCAGGCGTACGCCGTTGACCTCGGCGTAGTTGTCCTGGAATGCAGCTGCCGCGCTCTGGGCGCTGGCCTGGAAGGGAAGAATTGCCATCATCAGGGCGCCAGGAATCAGGGCTGCAAGTCTCATCGAGTGCAAGGTCATGCCAATACTATATCGGTTCGCGCTCTGCGCCCAATTACCATGAAAATATGACAAGACGCGAGTTGTTCGCGATCACTCCGGGACTGTTTCTGCTGAACTGCGCCGACAGTGCGAAAAAGGCTGTAGTGAAAGCGCCGGAACCGGTAACGGGTTTGCATGCGCTTTATCAGATGTACACATTCGCCAGGCCCTGGGCGCAGGACCTGGAGGTGGTTCGGCTGACAAGTCTGCCGATTCCAGAGATGAAAGCGGTGGCAGGCAAAGCCGCGGCTTGGCAAGTTGTATTTTCCTCGGAAACGCTGGGCAAGGTACGTACCTATACTTTTTCCGTCTATGACGAGAGCGTGACCATTCGCGAGGGGATTTTTGCCGAGGCGGTGGGTTCACTTTCGCGAGATATGCATCCGTTCGTGATCGCGACTGCTGCCACGGATACAGACAAGGTCTGGGAAGTTGGTTTTCCGCATAGTCAGAAGTATGTCGCTGAGCATAAAGATATGCCGGTTACTTATGTTCTGGAAGATGATCGTCAGGCGGACGGTCCGGTGTGGCGTATGATTTGGGGCGTCAGCGCGGCGAGCAGTGGTTTTTCGATTGAGGTGGATGCGCGGACCGGGAGTTACAGGCGGACTGTTTCGTAGGGGGTACAAATATATAGTTAGCGAAATGCTTTCATATCCGTTAGCATTATGCTACCGTCAAATCTTGAACGTGATTAGCAAAGACGGTCTGCAGGAGTTGATCGAACAACATCCGCAAGCGGAAGACGCCCTGCTGGCGTGGTTCAAAACGGCGCGGTTTTCACAGTGGAACAGCCTGATGGATGTTCGGAGTGATTTCCCGTCTGCGGACCTGGTTGGCGTCATTTTGATCTTCGATATTCTGAAAAATCAACGCCGGCTCATCACGGTCGCTTCGTGGCGTTCCCAGCGCATCTACATCAAGGCGCTGCTGACCCACAAGGAATATGACCGAAAGGGGTGGATGAGATGGTTGTGAGCGCCGAAAAATACGGGAAGCTGCTAGTGCGGGTTCTTCCCAAGATGATTGAGACGCGGGAGGAACTGAAACATTTTTCTGCAATGCTCGAAGAGCTGGACCGGTTGCCGCGGGCTCTCAGGCCGGAAGAACGGCAGCTTGAAGCGCTGCTGGCGGGCCTGATTCAGGGCTATGATGACAAGATCAAACTGCCTGAACTGCCGGCGCATAAAATGATCGGATTTCTGATGGAGCAGCGGGGATTGAGGCAGGCTGATCTGCTGCCGGTGTTTGGCTCGCGCAGTGTGGCGTCTGATGTTCTGAATGGAAAACGTGAGCCCAGCAAGGCTCATATTCGGGGTCTGGCTGAGTTTTTCAAGTTATCGCCGGCGGTATTTTTCTAGGGCGAGCTGCGAGTGAAAGAGGCGGTCCTGTCGTTCGAGGAAGTACTGAAAGACATCAGCAGCGCGGCAAATCGTAAGCGGACCAAGCGGTTACTGCTGAACCCGCGAAACCCAAATTTGTCCGCAATTAGGCACGCGTGAGTTTCCTGCCCACCAGCATTAGAAACGCGGCTCCTGCGCTGAACAAGGCCACCGACGCTGGTTCCGGCGACGATGAAGATATTTCTGCCGTATCAAGAA